>CAZRBP010000005.1:0-55401 GCA_964598305.1 uncultured Pseudomonadales bacterium
CCGGGTTGAGTTCGAGTTCGTGGAGGGTGAAGCGGGTGGCGAAGGAGGTGGTGTGCGTCCAGGCGAGATCGCGGTTGAAGCCGATGCCGATCCAGGGCAGGCCTTGCAGGGCGGCGCCGGCCACGTCGTACTCCCCCGGCAGGGTCAGGTGCACCTGGTAGAAGCTGCCGTCACCGCTCCAGGAGCGATGCGGATTGCCGAGCAGCAGTCCCTTGCCGCTCTGGCTGAGTTCGCTGCCCACGGCGAGGGCGTTGCTGCCGTGGCCGGGGCGGCTGAGCGCGCGCACGAGCCGGCTTAGGCCCTCGGCCAGCTCGGCTTGGTCGGCTTCCTCCAGGTTGCCAGTGGCGCCGGGGCTCGGCCCGGTGGTGTTGAAGATCGCCCGGCGCACGATGCCCTCGTCGGAACTGCCCTTCAGAGGAATGCGTCCGAGCAGCATCCACAGGTCGGTGGCGTCGATTTCAAACACCCAGTCCGCATCCCGGCAGCCGGACGCCCCCTCCGGCAGGTTGTCCACCCCCGTTTCGCGGAGGTAGCGGTTCATGCCGAAGGCGAATCCTTCCACCACGCGATGGGCCGCGCTTTCCGCATCGGGCAGGAAGTTGGCCTCGAAGGTGGCCTTGTCGCCAAGCAGAAAGCGCAGGACGAAGTCGGTGACCGGGTCGCCGTCCGCTTCGCCGAAAAACTCCGCGGTGCGGCTGGTGGCGGCGACGATGCCGCGCATCGCCACGCAGAACTGGTCCTGGGCGTAGGCGTACCCGTAGCCGTAGCCGAGGCTCCCCCAGTCTTCGGCCTCGATGTGGGGGATGCCGTACTCCGTGCGGCGGATGGTCGCCTGGAAACGCGGCTCCGGCGTCGATGGGGCGACCGAGGTCCATGACAGGGTGACGTCGCCCCCGCAACCGGCGCAAGCCAGCGCCAGGCCGACGGCAAACATCGGTGCCCAGCTCGGCATGGACCCCAAGACGCCGCTGCCACTCACGGGGCGAGATACTCCTGCCTGACCTTCGCCTTGATGGTTTTGCCGGAGGCGTTGCGCGGCAGGGGGCGGCGCTGAATGCGCACCTGTTTGGGTGCCTTGTGCTTGGCCAGGCGGCTGACGCAGTGGTCGATCAGGGCGGCTTCGGTCAGGTCGCCGTCGGCGTGGGGCACGACGGTGGCGACCAGCTTTTCACCGAGCCGCTCATCGGGCAGCCCGAAGGCCGCGCTTTCGCGCACGCTTGGATGCTGGTCCAAGACCCGTTCGACTTCAGCGCAATAGATGTTCTCGCCGCCGGAAATCACCATGTCGGTCTTGCGGTCAACGATGTAAACCAAGCCGTCCTCGTCCAGGTAGCCGAGGTCGCCGGTGGCGAACCAGCCGTCGGCGTCGAAGGGACTCCGTTGCGAGTTGGCGTATGCGGTCATCAGCGTGGAGCCGCGGATGTGGATCTCGCCGGTCGCATTGGCGGTCAGGGCCCGGCCTTGATCGTCGCGGACTTCGACGTCAACCGTTGACACCGGGCGGCCAGCCGAACGCGGGTTGTCGATGAATTCCGAACCGATCATCAGCGTCACGGTGCCGTTGCTCTCGGTCATGCCGTAGCCGGTCCCCATGACCGCCGACGGAAAGGCGCGATGGATGTCGGCGAGCAGTGCCGGCGGCGTCGCCTGACCCCCCACGGACAGGCTGGTGAGGCTGGATAGATCATGTTCCTCAAGTGTTTCGAGGCGCAGCAGGTCGCGATGCATGGTGGGCACCGCCGGAAAGGCGGTCACCTTCTCCCGCGCCATGAGCGCCACCGCCTCCTCGGCGTTCCAGCGGGTCATGAGCACGACCTTGCCGCCCTGCAGCAGGCTGGTGAGGAACACCGCATGGCAGCCGCTGACGTGAAACAGCGGGAAGATCAGCAGGTTTACCGGCGGTGGCCGCATTCCGGCAAGGGTGCCGTAGTCGATGCCAAAAGCCTCGGCCATGCCCTTGGCGATGAGGGCTCCGGAGTACTCGATGGTCTTGAGTGCCGTCAGCACGCCTTCATGGGACAGGGAGGCGCCCTTGGGCAGCCCGGTGGTGCCGCTGGTGAACATCAGCAGCGCCTCATCGTCCGGTCCGCGCGGCGTCTCCGGCAGCGGATGGTCCGCTGGGCCTGACAGGATGCGCTGCGTCTCTGCCAAGGTCAGATCGCTGATTTCGGTCGCCAAATCGTTGCGTTGGTGAATGCACAGCCGGCAGTCGGTCGAGGACAGGCAGTGGTTCACCTCATCCGCGCCGGCCCGTGCGTTGATCAACGCCGGCACCGCTCCGATGGCGCTGATGGCGATGAAGCTCAGCATCCACTCGGGCGAGTTGGGCAGGACCAGGCCGATGCGGTCGCCGGGCTCAATGGCGCATTGGTTGGCGAGATGGTGGGCTAGGCGGGCGGCTTGGGTGCGGCACTCGGCGAAGGTCAGCCGGACGTCCTCATGGACGATGAACTCGCGCTCCCCGTAGGCCTCCAGGCGTTTGAAGACTTGGCTCAAGCAAGCGTGGTTTTCGGCGAAGACCCGAACCCTGTGCCCGCCCCGAGGCTTCTCGCGAATCCTGAAGGCCGCGGCTGCGGCTTCCCAAGTGGCGTCCATGTCTCTCCTTCAGGCGAGCGCAACGGGACCAAGCCAGTTAGACTAACCTACGTTTGGAACAGCGAAAAGTGGGGAGACGGCGCTTGGAACGATTTGCAGGCCGGGTCGGCTTGGTGACGGGCGGCAGTGAGGGCATTGGCCTGGCCATCGCCAGCCGGTTGATCGGCGAGGGTGCCACGGTGACCGTCTGCGGCCGGCGGGCGCAGGCGCTGGCCGCAGCCGAGGAGTCACTGGGCAAACAAGCCAACGCCGAACAGCTTGACGTGGCCGATGCACCGGCGCTGCAAGCGCTGATCCGCCAGATCGAGGAACGGCATGGGCGCTTTGATTTCCTGGTCAACAACGCCATGCATGTCGGCTGGTGCGCCATCGGCGACACCAGCCTCGAGGCGTTCCAGCAGGACTTCCGCATCAACGTGGATGCGGCCTTCGCCGCCACCCAGGCGGCTCTGGGGATCATGGTGGCCCAGGGCCGGGGTGCCGTCGTCAACATCGCCTCGATCAACGGGCTGCTGGCCATCGACAACATGGCGGCCTATTCCGCTTCCAAGGCGGCGCTCATCCACTTTTCCAAGTGCGCGGCCATGGAGGGCGCGCCCCACGGCGTGCGAGTCAATGCGGTGGCGCCGGGCGTGATTGCCACGCCGAGCACCGCCGAAGCGCTGGGAGGCGTGCCCGGCTACACCGAAGCGGTGGCGGGCGGCGTGCCGATGAACCGGCTCGGCGATCCGGAGGAGGTGGCGGCGGTGGTCGCGTTCCTGCTTTCCGATGAAGCGAGCTACGTAACCGGCGTGTGCCTGTCCGTGGACGGCGGCAAGGCATCGCAGCTCGTGGTTCCGCCGCCGCCGATTTCGTAGCCGGGCCAGATTCAAATGGAGGAAGGCCGATGAGCGATCAATCTCTCCAGGGCAAGGTCGCCGTGGTCACCGGCGCCGGCCAAGGCATGGGCCGCGCCGCGACCCGGCTGCTGGCGGAGCGGGGCGCGGCTGTTGCGGCCTTGGACCTCAACGAAGCGGGCGCCGCGGAGACCATCGCCGGCCTCCCGGGGCGGGCGCTCGCGGTGCGCTGTGACGTCAGTTCCAGCGCGGCGGTGAACGAGGCGTTCGACCGGGTGGAAGCGGAACTCGGACCGGTGAGCGTGCTCCTCAACAACGCCGGAATTGGCCGCGCCGGGGGCGACGGCAGCGATCGGATGTACGAGCTTATGGCCCAGCGCAACGCCGAGCTTGAGGCCGGGAAGGAGGCCAAAACCCACGTGGACCACCTGATCTTCATGGAGGATGAAGGCTGGCGCGGGGTGCTGGGCGTGAACCTGGACGGCGCCTTTCATTGCGCCCGGGCGGCGGTGCGCTCCATGGTCAAGGCGGGGATTGCCGGTTCCATCATCAACATTTCGTCCACCGCCGCCCAATCCGGCGAAGGCCCCATTCACTACGTGACCAGCAAGGCGGCCTTGGTCGGTTTCACCCGCGGCCTGGCACGGGAACTGGGATCGCGGCGCATCCGGGTGAACGCGGTGGCTCCTGGCCCGACCAACACGCCCATCATGGACGGCATTCCCGAAGGCTGGATCCGCGACATGGAAAGCGCCATTCCCCTTGGCCGCATGGCCGAGCCCTTTGAGATCGCCGAAGCGGTCTGCTGGCTGGCCAGCGACGCCTCGAGCATGTGCACCGGATCGGTGCTGGTGGCGAATGGCGGCAGCTACTTTTTCTAGCGATCAGCCGTGTTAAATTGCGCGGCCACGTAACCAACCAATGGAAGCAAGGATGGCAGATCTAGTGACCGTCGAGGTCAAGGACGGGGTGGCCGATGTGCGCCTCAACCGGCCCGAGAAATACAACGCGCTCAGCCCGGAGATGTTCAAGGCGATCATTGCCGCTGGGGAGCGCCTCGCCGAGGCGCGGGATGTGCGGGCCGTGGTGCTGTCCGGCAACGGGCGCGGGTTCTGCGCGGGCCTGGACATGGCGAGCATGCAGGGCCTCGGCGACCCGGGCCGAGACGCGGGGGATGCGCTGCTCAACCGCGGTGATCAGGTGGAGAACTTCGCGCAACGCCCGGCCTACGTCTGGAAGAAGCTGCCGGTGCCGACCATCGCCGCGCTGCACGGCGTCGCTTACGGCGGCGGCTGCCAGATCGCCTTGGGCGCAGACATCCGCTTCGCCGCCCCGGATGCCAAGATTTCGGTCATGGAAATCAAGTGGGGCCTGATCCCCGACATGAGCATCACCCAGACGTTGCGCGACGTCGTGCCCATGGACGTGGCCAAGGAACTGACTTTCACGGGCCGGGTCCTGAACGGCGAACAGGCCCGCCAGGCGGGTCTCGTCACCCACGTGGCGGATGACCCCCACGCCGCCGCCATGGAACTCGCTCGGGAAATCGCCAGCAAGTCGCCGGACGCCGTGCGGGCCGGCAAGGAGTTGTTCGAGACCACTTGGCACGCCGATGCGCGCACTGGCTTGGAACTTGAGGCCGCCTTGCAGGGGACGTTGATCGGCTCGCCCAACCAAGTCGAGGCGGTCAAGGCCAATTTCGAGAAGCGTTCGCCCGAGTTCAACGACTAGATCGAGACAGCGGAGCGCCGCCGGTGAGTTGGGAAAGCGAGGTCAAGGAACTGGCCCAGCGGCGCCACTTGGCGCGTCAGCAGGGCGGTAAGGAAGGCATTGCCCGCCAACACGCCAAGGGTCGGCTGACCATTCGCGAACGCATCGATGAACTGCTCGACCGCGGCACGTTTCAGGAGCACGGCCAAGCCACTGCGCTGCCGGACTATGACGACAAGGATCGGTTGACCGGCTACGTGCCCGCCAACTACGTGGTCGGCTTCGGCAAGATCGACGACCGCCGGGTGGTGGTTGGCGGCGAGGACTTCACCCTGAAGGGCGGCTCCCCGAATGCCGCCGGGCTGCGCAAGAGCATCTACGCGGAACATCTCGCCTGCCAGTACCGGGTGCCGCTCGTACGCCTGCTCGAAGGCGGCGGCGGCAGCGTCAAGGGTTCCGGCCGCAAGGGCGGCACCACCGGCGAGCCGGTGTTCTCCGAACCCCGCTTTCGCATCATCGCCGACGCCATGGGCCAAGTGCCCATCGCCTCCGCGGCCTTGGGTCCGGTAGCGGGATTCCCGGCCGGCCGCTTGGTGGCCTCCCACTTTGCGGTGATGACCCGGCGCACCGCCCAAGTGTTGATTGGCGGCCCGGCGCTGGTGCGGCGGGCGTTGGGCGTCAACCTCACCAAGGAGCAGCTCGGCGGCGCCGAGGTTCACGCGACCAGCGGGGTGGTGGACAACATCGCCGCCGATGAGCGCGATGCGTTTCGCCAGATTCGGCAATTCCTGAGCTATCTGCCCGCATCGGTTTGGGAGCGGGCCCCGCGCGTGGCTTGCGATGACGACCCGGAGCGCATGGCCCCGGAACTGCTTGAGGCGGTGCCTCGCGACGCCAACGCCCCGTTTGACATGCGCGCCATTTTGAAGCTGATCGTCGATCGGGAATCGCTCTTTGAGGTGGGCGCCACCTATGGCCCGAGCCAGATTTGCGCCTTCGCCCGCTTGGCTGGTCAGCCGGTCGGCGTGCTCGCCAACGACAACCGTCACTACGCCGGCGCCATGACCGCCCAGGCCGCCCAGAAGTACCGCCGCTTCGTGGAAACCTGCGACAGCTTCCATGTGCCGGTGGTCAACTTCGTCGATCAGCCGGGGTTCATGATCGGGCCGCAGGCCGAGGCGGCGGGCACCATCCGCTACGGCATGGCGGCGGTCGCCGCTGCGTCCCAAGCCAGCATCCCCTGGGCGGTGGTGCAGGTTCACAAGGGCTTTGGCGTCGCCACCGCCGCCCACTACGCGCCGGGCGCCTATGTGCTGGCCTGGCCGTCGGTGGAGTCCGGCGCGCTGCCCTTGGAAGGCGGCGTGGCGGTGGCCTTTCATCGCGAGATCGCCGCCGCCCAGGATCCGGAGGCCAAGCGCCACGAACTCGAGGAGCAATTGCGCCGCGCCCGGTCCCCCTTCCCCCGAGCGGAGTCCTTCGCGGTGCACGAACTGATCGATCCCCGTGAGACCCGCCCCTACCTGTGCCGCTGGATCGATTGGATTCAACCTCAACTCGATCGCTTGACGGGCCCGGTTTCCTTCCCCATGCGGCCTTAAGGGTCGGGATTCCTGTCAGTGTGGGGCTGTGCGGGCGGCAACCTGCGCGCCTTCCACAGGTAGTACACCGCTGGATAGAGGACGAGCACCACCACACCGGAGGTGAGCACGCCGCCGACCAAGGGGGCGGCGATGCGTTTCATGACGTCGGCGCCCGCCCCGGCGCTCCACATGATCGGCAGCAGTCCAATGACATCGGTGGCGATGGTCATGAGAATGGGCCGCAGGCGCTGCGCAGCGCCGTCTTGGATGGCGCGGGCGAGTGCGGCACGATCGGTCAGGAGGCCGCGCCTGCTGTGCTCGCGGACCGAGAGGTCGAGGTAGAGGAGCAGCACGGTGGCCGTCTCCGCGTAGAGGCCTGCCAAGGCGATGATCCCGACCCAGACGGCGACGCTTAAGTTGTAGTCGAGCGCGAAGAGCAGCCAGATGGCCCCGGTCAGGGCGAAGGGCGCCCCGGCCAGAACCAGGACGGTTTCGGCGAAGGACTTGCGGCTTGCGTAGATGATCCCTGCGATCAGCAGCAGCGTGAGGGGGATGACCAGGGCCAGGCGCCGTTCGGCGCGCTGCATGTGTTCGTACTGGCCGCTCCAAGCCAGGGTGTAGCCGGGTGGGAGCGACACCTGGGCGGCGACGGCGGCACGCGCCCGCTCGACGTAGGTGCCGATGTCGAGGTCGCGCACGTCAACCAGGACCCAGGCATTTGGCTTGCCTCCTTCGCTCTTGATGCTCGACGGACCGATCGCGTGTTCGATGCGGGCCAGCCGCCGCAACGGAATCTGGGGGCCGGCGGGGGTCGGCACGAGCACTTCGCGCAGGGCGGGCAGGTCGTCGCGCAGTTCCCGGCTGTAGCGCAGGTTCACCGGGTAGCGGGCGAGGCCTTCGATGGTGGTCGTCACGTTGGCGCCGCCGATGGCGGTTTGGATGATGTCCTGGACGTCGCCAACGGTCAGGCCGTAGCGGGCAATCGCTTCGCGGTCGATGTGGAAGTCCAGGTAGCTGCCCCCCATCACCCGCTCGGCATAGACGCTGGCGGTTCCGGGCAGCGTCCCCACGACCGCTTCGATTTCCTTGCCGAGCCGCTCGAGCTCAGCAAGGTCGGGCCCCCCGACCTTGATGCCGACGGGTGTGCGGATGCCGGTGGAGAGCATGTCGATGCGGGTCTTGATTGGCATCGTCCAAGCGTTGGTGAGCCCGGGCACCTGGATGGCGGCGTCCATCTCCTGGGTCAGCCTCTCCGGCGTCATCCCCGGCCGCCATTCGCGCTCGGGCTTGAGCTGGATCGTGGTTTCGATCATCGACAGGGGTGCGGGATCGGTCGCGGTGTCCGCTCGTCCGAGCTTGCCGAAGACGTGCTCGACTTCGGGAAAGGCGCTCAAGATCCGGTCCGTCTGCTGCATGATCTCGGTGGCCTTGGTGATGGAGATGCCGGGCAGCGTGGTCGGCATGTAGAGCAGGTCGCCTTCCCAGAGCCGGGGCATGAACTCGGAACCGAGGCGCATCCACGGCAATGCGGTCAGGGCCAGCCCCAGGATCGCGGCACTGAGAACGAGGACCTTGAAGCGCATGGCGCCTGCCAAGAGCGGCCGATACAGCCCGGCGAGCAGCCGGCTGATCGGATGCTGGTTGAGCGGGCGGAGCCGGCCCCGCACGGCGTAGCCGACCAGCACCGGAACCAAGGTCACTGCCAGCAGCGCCGCTGCGGCCATCGCGTAGGTCTTGGTGAAGGCCAGCGGCTTGAAGAGCCGGCCCTCCTGGGCCTCGAGGGCGAAGACGGGCAGGAACGAGACCGTGATCACCAGCAGCGCGAAGAAGAGCGTCGGGCCCACCTCCCGGGTCGCCTCTGCGACCACCTGCCAGTGCGGCCGCCGCCCTTGGTCGCGGGCGAGGTGGTTGTGCGCGTTCTCCACCATCACGATGCTGGCGTCAACCAAGGTTCCGATGGCGACCGCGATGCCGCCGAGGGACATGATGTTGAGGTTGAGCTCCTGGAAGGAGAGCGCGACGAAGGTGGCGAGGATGGCGAGGGGCAGGGTGACGACGGCCACCAGAGCGCTCCTGACGTGAAACAGGAAGAGCAGGCAGACCAGTCCCACGACGGCGAGCTGCTGGCTTAGGGTGACGCTTAAGCTGTCGATGGTCCGGTCGATGAGGGCGGTGCGGTCGTAGGCCACTTCGACCTCGACCCCCGGCGGGAGGCTGCTCCTGACTTCGTCGAGCCGCTCCTTGACGTCCTTGATGACCTGCTGTGTGCCGGCACCGTGCCGCACCACGACGATGCCGCCGACGGTTTCGCCTTCGCCGTCCCATTCGGCGACGCCGCGGCGCATCTCCGGCCCGATGTCCACGTCGGCGACGTCACCGAGCAGGATGGGCGTGCCGGCGGCGTCCACGCCGAGGGCGATGGTCTCCAGATCCTGCGGCGAGTCGATGGTGCCGAGCCCGCGGATCATCAACTCCCTCTCCGCCGCTTCCAGGACGCGTCCGCCCACATCGCTGTTGCTGCGCTGCACGGCCCTGCGGATCTCGGCGATCGGAATGCCGAAGGCGCGCAGGCGGTTGGGGTCGACCCGGATCTGGTACTGGCGCACGAACCCGCCGATGCTGGCCACTTCCGCGACGCCGGACACGCTGGCCAGTTCGCGCCTCAGGAACCAGTCCTGAATCGAGCGGAGCTCGCCCAGGTCATGGCGGCCGGACTTCAGGACGTACATGAACGCCCAGCCAACGCCGGTGGCGTCGGGACCGAGGGAAGGCGTTAGGTCCTGCGGCAACTGGCGGCTGGCGGCGTTCAGGGTTTCCAGAACGCGGCTGCGCGCCCAGTACAGATCCGTGCCATCTTCGAAGATGACATGGACCAGTGAGAAGCCGAAGAAGGAGTAGCCGCGCACGGTCTGGGCCTGGGGCGTCCCGAGCAGTTGCGTGGTAAGCGGATAGGTCACCTGGTCTTCGACGATGCGCGGCGCCTGCCCGGGAAACTCCGTGTACACGATGACCTGGACGTCGGATAGGTCGGGGATGGCGTCGAATGGGGCCCGGAGCAACGCTTGGATGCCTAGGATGGTGAGGATGAGGGCGGCCAGCACCACCAGGATGCGGTTGCCGATCGACCAGCCGATGATGCGCTCAAACATGGTCGACCTCAGTGGCTGCCGCGAAGCAGCTGCGAGGTGGCTGCCTGCAGGTTGCTTTCGGAGTCGATGAGGAACTGCGAGGAGACCACGACGCGCTCACCGGCCGCCAGGCCGTCCGTGACCTCCTGCAAGCCGTCGGCGGTCAGGCCCAGCGCCACTTCGCGGGGTTCGAAGACGCCGTCGCCGCGGTCCACGATCACGACTGTCCGAGTGCCGCTGCGCAGCACCGATTCGGCGGGGGCCAGCACGGCGTCGCGCACGCCTTCGGCCTTGATGGAGACGTTGACGTACATCATGGGACGCAGGGCGAGGTCGGGATTGGCGATTTCCACGAAGGCGGTCAGTGCCCGGGTCTCCGCACTCAGGGCGGAGCGGAAAAAGCGGATCGTGCCGTTCCAGCGGCGCTCTGGAAAGGCCGCCACCTCGATGGAGGCGGGGCTCCCCTCATGCACGTGCCGCACATCCTCCTCGTCGAGCTGGGCTTCCACCCAGAGCGCCGAGTGGTCCGCAATCTTGAGCACGGTCATGCCTGGGGTGAGCTTCATGCCGTCCAAGGAGTCGCTCATCTTCGCCACCACCAAGCCGGAGGCCGGGGCCAGGAAGGGCAAGGTTCGAGAAGCCGTGCCGGCAGCCTCCAGCGCGGCGATCTGCGCTTCGGTGACGTCCCAGTGGCGCAGCCGCTCCCGGGTGGCCTCGAGCAGCGACTGGGCACGGCCCACCGCGTCCGTTTGCGCCCCCCCTTCCCGCAGCCGCGCTACGTAATCCATGGCGGCCAGGTACTCCCGTTGGGTGGTGAGCAGTTCCGGGCTGTAGATTTCGAACAGGACATCACCCTTTTCCACGGACTCGCCGACGTTGTTGACCTCGGCTCGCTCGATCCAGCCTTCGAACTTGGTGTTGACGGAGACGACTTTTTCGTCGTTGTGGGCCAGGGTGCCGACGGTGCGGATCGACCGCTGCAGATCGCCCCGTTCGACTTCGGCGGTGCGCACCGAGAAGTTCTGGAGGAACTGCTTGCTGACCCGCACCGCGCCGTCGGTTAGGCCTTCCTCGGCGCGATCTGCATAGACCGGGATGAGGTCCATGCCCATCGGCGACTTGCCCGGTTGGCTGGAACGGTAGTTGGGATCCATGGGCGCCCGCCAGTAGAGGATCCTGCGCTCCCCGGGTGCGCCCGCTTCGTGGCGGACGACGTTGCTGTGCCCTGCCCGGTCAAAGGGACCCCAATCGAACAGCCCGGCGGCGGCCACGCCGAGCGCGGCGCCTGTTAACAGGCCGATGAGGATGAGAACGCTGCCACTTGGCCGGTTCATGACCACTCCTTCGGAAAGGCGGAGCCGATCGCGCGTTCCATGTCCGCCAGGGCCTGCATGTAGTCGGATTTGAGGCGCGCGAGTTCGAGCTGGGCGTCGAGCAGCGCCTCTTCGCTGTCGAGCAGCTCCAGAACGCCGATGCGACCGGCCGAGTAGGCCGACTCCGTCGAACTTAAGGCCTGCTCCGCCTGTGGAAGCAGAGCCCGTTCGATCAACGCGATGCGCTTGCCGATCATCGTCAGGCGCACCCCCGTTGCGCGCACCTTGGCATCCACCTCGTTAATCGTGCGGCGATGGGCGGCCTTGGCGGCTTGGAGGCGCGCGATCGCTTCACGCTCCGCCGCCTGGTACCGGGTTTGGCGCAGCGGAACGGTGATGCCGACCGTCAAGCTGGCGGTGTCCTTGCCATTGTCGCGCGGCGGGACGCGCTGCCCGGCTTCGTCACGACGTTGGCCGACCGCGCCCCAAGCGGCGGCGAGCGTCAAGTCCGGCCAGTGGTCCCGCCGGGCAAGGCGCACGTTGTCCTCCTCGGAGGCGACGCGCAGTCGCGCAGCGCGCACTTCGGGTCTTTGTGCCCGCCCAAGCAGGTGCAGCCGGTCCTGATCGACTTCGACCACCGGCAGCGATTCAAGCCGTGCCTCGGCAATGGGCTCGTGGTCGGGCCGATCGCGCAATCCGTTCAACTCGGCCTCGATTTCGGCCCGCCGTTGCAGGAAGCCGTCTCGGCGGCTCAGCACGCGGGTGATTTCGGCCTGCAGCCTGACGACCGCTTGCTGCAGGCCGGCCCCTTGCGCGTAGCGCGCCTGGGCCAGCGACTCGTAGAGACGCAGAACGTCCTCCTCGCGGTTGGTGATGTGGATCGCACGGTCCAAGAAGGCTAAGTCGTAGTAGGCGAACTTGACTTGGCGGACCACCTCGGCGCGACGCTGTGCGGCGGTCTCGTCGTGGGCTTCGGCGAGTTTGCGGGCGGCGGCGCCCCGGTCGGCGCGCTTGCCGAACCAGGGAATCCGTTGGCTGACCGAGATGCCCCCTTGCTGCGGGCCGACCCGCGTTTGCGGCGGCTCGGCGTGCCAAGTGAAGGACAGGGTCGGGTCCGGCAAGGCCGTGGCTTGGGCGATGCGATGATGGGCCGCCTGGCTGTCGAACAGCGCCTCGCGAATGCTGGGATTCCTGTCGAGGGCCTCCGCGATCAACGCCGCCAGCCGTTGGTCGCCATAAGCTGTGAAGGCGGCGCTGCCCGCCCAAGCGGCGGGCAGGGACAGCAGCGACAGCAGGAGCCACCCGCAGGCGCAGGCTGCAGCTTTGGTGATGGACATGATTTCCTCCGATGCGTTTGACAGAGCACTGGCGCAGGCCAGTGGCGCTCAGCGGCGGAGTCGCCGCGATGCCTCGGAGTGGTTTAGTTCAGCAGTACGTCGAACCGATGGACCGGCGTGTCAGGGCGGCGCCAAGGACGGCTGGGCGCGGCGGGCGGACTTAAGCCCCGCGCTTGGGTGAGCGCGGCAATGGAAAGCGGCGTGGGAACCTGCTCGAAGTCATCCGCCGCGTTCGGTGGCTTGACCGGCAACGGATCCCGTTCCGGGACGACGCCGCTGAGTTCGCACGCCCCGGTGCAATCGGCCCGCTCGCAGGAGGCCGTCTCAGCGGGGGCGTGGTCCGGACCATGATGCGCGGCATGGGTTGCGGTGGCCGTTGCGTCGAGTGGCCCGGTGGCGCAGGCGCAGGCCACTCCGCCAACCGTCACGGCGACGGCCAGCATCGATGCAATCAAAGGATGTCTGCGCTTCATGGCCCCACCAATACGCCTCGCCTTCCCGCAAGTCAAGGCGTGCGCCTGCGGCGCACGTGCGAGTTGCTTCGCAACTCGGCGTTCCCGGAGCGAGGGCGTCCCGCCCTCGATTGAATCCCTCGGTTCCGTGCTCGGGCAAGTTGCATTCGCGGACCGGTTGCCGACCTTGGGGCCGCATTCGATTAGAATAAACCGTTTTGAGCAGGGGGATTGCCCGACATGAGCTATTCGTTTGACGGAAGAGTCGCCATCGTCACCGGTGCCGGCGGGGGGCTTGGCCGCTGCCACGCCCTGGAGCTGGCCAAGCGGGGCGGCAAGGTGGTGGTCAATGACCTCGGTGGGGCCATGGACGGCACCGGCGGCAGTTCCGCGGCCGCCGAAGGCGTCGTTGCCGAAATCAAGGCGGCTGGCGGGGAGGCCATCGCCAACGGTGGTTCGGTGAGCGACCGGGCCGGTGCGCAAAGCATGGTGGACGATGCCATGGCGGCTTGGGGGCGGGTGGACATCGTGATCAACAACGCCGGCATTCTGCGCGACAAGTCCTTCGCCAAGATGGAGCTGGACGACTTCCAGACGGTGCTCGACGTGCACCTCATGGGTTCGGTCAACGTCACCCGGGCGGCGTGGCCGATCATGCGCGAGCAGAACTACGGCCGGGTCGTGGTCACCACCTCGCCCACAGGGCTCTACGGCAACTTCGGCCAAGCCAACTACGGGGCCGCCAAGCTCGGCTTGGTGGGCCTGATGAACACCCTGAAAATCGAAGGGGTGCGCAACAACATCCACACCAACACCATCGCGCCGGTGGCGGCCACCCGCATGACCGAGAACCTGATGACCGGCGACGCCCTTAAGGCGCTGGCCCCCGAACTGGTCACGCCGGCAGTGATCTACCTCTGTTCGGAGGAGGCCCCGAACGGCGTGGTGCTGCAGGCACAGGGCGGGCAGTTCTCCGTGGCCTGCATCGTCGAGAATGCCGGGGTGAACCTCGGCATGGAGGCTTCCGCCGAGGACATCGGCGAGAACTTCGAGCGCATCGCCGACCTCGCCGGCGCCAAACCCCGGGGCAGCCTCGACCTCGGCGCCATGTGATTGTCGGGTTGACAGAGCACTAGCCCGTGGCCGCTGCCGTCCTCACCATCATCCTGACCTTCATCGCCTCGGGCAGCGTTTGGTTGGGGTTGGGGCCGAAGTTCGCCCTGAACGAGGATGAGCAGGCCAACGGCCTGCTCAATCTGGGGCTGTACTTCCTGATCGGCCTGCCCTTGGTTTTCGCCGTCGTGTTCGCGGTGATCGGCTAGCCGGTCGAGGGCGGTCCGTGCCCCGCATCGAACTTCGCCACCTGCGCACCCTGGTTGCGCTGCGCGATGCGGGCAGCTTGGTGGAGGCCGCCGAGCGCGTGCATTTGACCCAGTCGGCGCTGTCCCATCAACTCAAGGAACTTGAGGGCCGGATGGGTTGCGTGCTGTTCATGCGAAAGACCCGGCCGGTGCGCTTCACCAGCGCCGGGCTGCGGCTGCTGGAACTCGCCGATGAGGTGCTGCCCTCGGTGGGCCGTGCGGAAGCGGACGTGGAGCGGTTGGCGGGCGGCGAGTCCGGACGCATTCTCATCGCCATCGAGTGCCATAGCTGCATCGAGTGGCTGCTGCCCGCCATAGATGCCTATCGCGAGGCCTGGCCGCAGGTGGAAATCGACGTCTCCTCCGGATTTCACTTCGCGCCCTTGCCGGCCTTGAGCCGCGGCGATCTCGATCTGGTCATCACGTCCGATCCGGTGGGGGACTTGGACCTGCACTACGTGCCCCTGTTCAGCTATGAGGCGGTGCTGGCGGTGGCCAAGGATCATCCCTTGGCGGGGCGGGAGTGGATTGAGCCGCAGGACCTGGCCCACGAGACGCTCATCGCCTACCCGGTCGATCGCGACCGCTTGGATGTTTTCACCGGCTTCCTCGACCCGGCGGGGGTGGCCCCGGAAGCGGTGCGCCAAACCGAGCTCACCGCCATGATCGCGCAACTGGTCGCTGGCGGCCGAGGCGTCGCCTGCCTGCCCAACTGGGCGCTGCACGACTATCTGGAACGGGATCTGCTGGCGGCCACCTCCCTCGGCGAGGAGGGCATCTGGCCCACCCTGCACGCCGCCGTGCGCCGGGACCAAGCACAAGCGCCCTTCATGCAGGCCTTCATCGCCACCGCCATCGACACCTGCTTCGCCAACCTCGTCGGCATCGTAACGGCGCAAGCCGACTAGAGGCCGCCACTTGGGGAACACCGGTTGAACACAAGGAGCGCGTGGGTGCGCGGCACGGGCATCCGGCACGCTAGGCGGTTCAGGTGACCAGTTGGCGCATGCCGGGCCGGTCTCCTCGGCCCGCTTCGGAATGGGCCCCGACCAACTGCCGTCCACATTGAGCTCGCCCGAGTGTGTCGAAACCAGCGCATCAGAACCAAATGCTGCGGGCCAGGACCCCGAGCACAACGCTGGTCAAGGCCACCGTGAGCGCGAAGAGCCGCCCGAGCCCGGTCTTGATCGAAGCTTCAATCGAATCGAGGCGCTTGTTCTGATGCTTGAAGCGCTCATCGTTGACTCTGTTCTGATGCTTGAAGCGCTCATCGTTGACTCTGTCCTGATGCGTGAAGCGCTCATCGTTGACTCTGTCCTGAGACTTGAAGCGTTCATCGAAAAGCTGGTTTTGCAGGTCGAACCGTTCGTCCATGCGCTTTTCGATGCGCTCCATGAGGAGGTCGTTGTTGCGTTCCAATGCCTCCCGCATGCGCTCCGGCGTCAGGGCGAACTTGTCGATTGAACTCGCGATGGACTGGATCACGGCGCTGCTCTGGCGGCGATCAAAACCAGTGCTCTCCAACCCTTCGGTCATCGATTCAATTTCTCTAAGGGCTTGCTTCATGATTATAGACTTCCCCATGCGAAGAAAAGGAAGTCAGTAGGCCATCGTGAAAAGGGCTGCGGAAGTCGATATCTCCGCAAGGCTTGTAGGAGATCGGCCCGTTGCGGCTGCGGCTAGCTTGCTGGCGGGGAGGGCGCCTGCTGTTCGGCGTCGTTGAGGGCCTTGCGCAGCCGTCGGATGTGCAGCGCGCCCTTGGCCCGGCCGGGCAGGAGCGCGGCGGCGCCAACCACCGTGCCGGCCAGGAAGGCGATCAGCAGCCACCAGTAAAGGCTCCATTCGGGGCTGCGCCAGGTGAGGAAGCGGATCGACACCTGCTCTTGATTGACGGCGATGACGGCGAACAGGAACAAGGCGATGGCGATCAGTGCCGCCAAGATACGCCAGATTCGATTCACCTCCCGCGCGCCTAGCTGCTGCCGGCCGCCAACTCCCGTTGGTAGCCGGCGTCAACCCGTTCACGCAAGTCCTTGCCCGGCTTGAAGTGCGGCACGTACCTGCCGGCGAGGGCGACCGCTTCGCCGGTCTTGGGATTGCGCCCGATTCGTGGTGCCCGGTAGTGCAGCGAGAAGCTGCCGAATCCGCGAATCTCCACCCGCGATCCATCGGCCAGCGCCATGGACAGGTGCTCGATCATCATCTTCACCGCTTGCTCCACGTCCCGGGGGGGGAGCCGGTCATGCTTTGCGGCGACTCGCTCGATGAGTTCCGAGCGGTTCATGGCTGAGCGTCTCGCTCGCCAGCGCCGTCTTCGGAATCCTGTTCGGGATTCGATTCGGCAGCCCCCTCCATTTGCGCCTTGATGAGATCGCCCAAGGTGCCCGCCTTCACGCGCTCGCCTTCCTTCTTGCGGTGTTCGCGCACCGCCGCCCGCTCCTCGTCGATCGCCTTGGCCTTGAGCGAGAGGCTGATGTTGCGGTTCTTGCGGTCCACGCTGATGATCTTGAGCGACAGCTCCTGGCCCTCGGAGAGCTCCTTGCGGGCGTCCTCCACCCGATCGATGCTGATCTCCGATGCCTTCAGCACGCCGGTCACCTCCTCCGCCAAGCGGATGACCGCCTCCTTGGGCTCGACGCTGTCCACCACGCCGTCCACAATCACCCCCCGGTCGTTGATGGTGACGAAGTCCGAGAACGGATCCTGATCGAGCTGCTTGATGCCCAAGGCGATGCGTTCGCGCGCCGGATCGATGGATAGGATGAGGGTGTCGATCTCCTCGCCGCGGCTGTAGCGGCGCACCGCGGTCTCGCCGGGCTCGTTCCAGGCGATGTCGGACAGATAGACCAACCCGTCGATGTCCCCCTCCAAGCCCACGAAGATGCCGAAATCGGTGATGGACTTGATCTTGCCGCGGATGCGGTCGCCCTTGGCGTTCTTGGCGGCGAACTCGTCCCAAGGATTGGTGCGGCACTGCTTGATGCCCAGCGAGATGCGCCGGCGCTCCTCGTCGATGTCGAGCACCATGACCTCCACCTCGTCGCCAACGCTGACCACCTTGGAGGGATGGACGTTCTTGTTGGTCCAGTCCATTTCCGAAACATGGACCAAGCCTTCAACGCCTTCCTCGATTTCCGCGAAGCAGCCGTACTCGGTGAGATTGGTGACCGTGGCAAACACCCGCGAGCCTTCCGCGTAGCGGCGGGTCAACTGCACCCAGGGGTCGTCGCCCAACTGCTTCATGCCGAGGCTCACCCGGTTCTTCTCGCGGTCGAACTTGAGGATGCGGACCTGGATCTCGTCGCCGATGGTCACCATCTCGCTGGGATGGCGAATTCGCCGCCAGGCCATGTCGGTGATGTGCAGCAGGCCATCGACGCCGCCGAGATCGACGAAGGCGCCGTAATCGGTGAGATTCTTGACCACGCCCTGCACGTCCTGGCCCTCCTGCAGGGACTTGAGCAGCGCTTCGCGCTCCTCGCTGTTCTCCTGCTCGAGCACCGCCCGCCGGGAGACCACCACGTTGTTGCGCTTTTGGTCGAGCTTGATGACTTGGAACTCCAAGGGCCGGCCCTCCAAATGGGCCGTTTCGCGCAGGGGGCGGATGTCCACCAGCGAACCGGGCAGGAAGGCGCGGATGTCGTTGACATCGACGGTGAAGCCGCCCTTGACCTTGCCGTTGATGACGCCGGTGATGACCTCCGTCTTCTCGAAGGCGTCCTCCAGCATCTCCCAGGTCTCGGCCCGCTTGGCCTTTTCGCGGGACAGCCGGGTCTCGCCCCAGCCGTCATCCACGACCTCCATCGCCACCTTGACCTGGTCGCCGATCGCGAGGGAGAACTCGCCGGTCTCGTTGAGGAACTGGTTTTTGGGGATGATCCCTTCGGATTTCAGGCCGGCGTGAACGACGACCCAGTCATTGTCGATATCGACCACCGTGCCGGTGACGATGGAGCCCGGCGACATCTCGATGGTGCCGAGGCTTTCCTCAAATAGTTCAGCAAAACTTTCGCTCATGTTTTTGTTTTGACGCCGCGCCGGGGTGGGGTGCGCGGCCACTCCTGATTATCGGTTGGTTGATGTCATGCGCTGTTGCCGCCGGCAACCGGCGGGGCCTTAAGCCAGCCCGCGTTTGCGGACCAAGGTCAAGGCCTGCCGCAACACGTCGGCGATGGTCATGTGAGTGCTGTCGATGATGACCGCATCACTGGCCGGTTGCAGCGGCGAAACAGCGCGCCCTTCGTCCCGCGCATCCCTATCCCGGATGTTGGCGAGGACGTTGCGCAAGGTAACAGTGATTCCTTTGTTTCTCAACTGTTTATAGCGCCTTTGCGCCCGCTCCTCGGCGCTGGCGTCGAGGAATATCTTGAGCTCGGCGCCGGGAAACACGACCGTGCCCATGTCGCGCCCGTCGGCGACTAAGCCCGACCTGCTGCCGGCCGGCGACTCAGCGGCGCGGCGCTGCTCGGCGAGAATCGCTTGGCGCACTTGGGGGTGCCGGGCCGCCTCGGAGGCGGCGGCGGCGACGGCCTCATCGCGGATCCGCTCGGTGAGATCGAGGCCGCCGGCCCGAATGCGCCCGCCGGCCAACTCGATGTCGAGGCCTTCAGCCAAACTCGCCAGCGCCGATTCATCATCGGTGGCGACCCCCCGGTCAAGAGCCACAGCCCCAATCACCCGGTACAAGGCACCGCTGTCGAGGTAACGCCAGCCCAAGCGCTCGGCGAGGGCGGTGGCCAGCGAGCCCTTGCCGGAGCCGCTTGGGCCATCCACGCAAATCACCGGCGCAGGCAGGCGGCGCTCAGTCACTGCTTCTTTTGATCGCGGGTCAAGTGATCGCGGGTCAAGCGCCGGCCAGCCGCGTCGATAAGGGCCTCAAGCGCCTCGCGGTCGTCGTTCGCCAAAGTGCGCTCGAAGCTGTCCAGCGAATCCTTGAAAGCGGCCAGCGCCGTGACCAGGGGACCGCGATTCAGGCCAAGAATGCTCGCCCAGAGCTGGGGGGCGGCGGTGCCGATGCGGGTGAAGTCATCAAAGCCGCCTCCGGTGTGGGGCAGGTGGCCCGCCTCCACTTGGTCGAGATAGGCGAAGGCGAGCAGATGCGGCAGATGGCTGGTCACGGCCATTATTCGATCGTGGTCCGCGGCGCTCATCAGTTGCGCATCCGCCCCCACGCCGCGCCACAGGGCGCGGACCTGCTCAATGGCCGCGGGATCGGTTTCCGGCACCGGGGCCAGCACGGCTGGGCGTCCGGCGAAGAGGTCGCCGTCGGCGGCTTCAGGGCCGCTGCGCTCGGAGCCGGCGATGGGATGGCAGGGCACATAGCGCGGGGGCAGCGCACCGTCCCGCGCCTGGAGCGACTCGATGATCGGCGCCTTGACGCTGCCCGCGTCGAACAGCGCCCCAGGATGATCAGCCAGCCGATGCACCCAGTCCGCGACGGCATCAACGGGGACCGCCAGCAGCACCGCCGCGGCGTCTCGCGGAACGGCATCCGCAACCCGGTCGATCAGGCCCAGGCGCAGCGCCGCCGCGGCATTTTCCGCGTCTGCGTCCAAGCCGACGATTTCGTTGCTGAGCCCTCGGCGGCGCGCCGCTTTGGCGAAGGAGGCGCCGATCAGGCCGGTACCGATCACGGCGAGCTTCACAGCACCTGCCCCAACGCCTCAAGAAAGCGCTGGTTTTCCTCGGGCAGGCCGACGCTGACCCGGATGTGGTTGGGCAGCCCGTACTCACGGATGGTGCGCACGATGACCCCCGACCGCAGCAAGGCCTCAAATACCGGCTGGGCGTCGCGTTTCACATCGACGCACAGGAAATTGCCCGCCGAAGGCAGCGGCGGGTAGCCGAGCTGGCGCAGCCCCGCGGTCAGCGCCGCCAAGCCCTCGCGGTTCAGGGCGGCGCTTTCGGCCACGAAGGCGGTTTGGTCCAAGGCGGCCTCGGCGGCGGCTAGGCCTAGGCTGCTGACGTTGAACGGCTGCCGGGCGCGGTTCATCAAGTCGGCGGCCTCGGCGGAGCTCAAGGCGTAGCCGATGCGCAAGCCCGCCAGGGCGTGGATCTTGGAGAAGGTGCGGGTGACGATCAGGTTGGGGTAGCGCTCCAGCAGCGGCCGCCCATCGGGGTAGTCCGGCGCATCGACGTACTCCGCGTAGGCTTCATCGAGCACCGCCCACACTTTGGCAGGCAGCCGGTTGAGAAAGCCGGTAAGTTCCCGCTCGCCGACCAAGCTGCCCGTGGGGTTGTTGGGATTGGCGATGAAGACGATGCGGGTGGCGTCGGTGACCCGGTCCAGCATGGCCTCGAGATCGCAGCCGTAAGCCTTGGCGGGCACGGTGACCAGCTTGGCGCCACTGCCGGTGATCGCCAGGGTGTACACGATGAAGCCGTGGGCGGACATGATGCCTTCCGTGCCCGGCTCCAAGGTGAACTTGGCGGCCAGCTCCAGCACGTCGTTGGAGCCGTTGCCGAGGGTGATGCGGTGCGGCTCGATGTCGTGGTGGATCGCCAAGCGGCGCTTAAGGGCATGGCCGTTGGCATCGGGGTAGCGGGACAGCTCGCCCAACGCGCCCTGGATGCGTTCGCGCACCGCCGGTGCCGGGCCGCGCGGGTTTTCATTGCTGGCGAGCTTGGCCACACGGTCAAGGCCGAGCTCCCGCGCCACCTCGTCGATGGGCCTGCCCGGCTGATAGGGGTTCAGGCGGGCGATGCTCGGGTTGACCGGCGCGTTCATCCGCAACCTGCCTACATGACCGAACGGGGGTAGCAGCCGAGGATGCGCACCTCCAGCGCCACTTCGCCCACCTCATCGAGGGCTTGGCGCACGACGGGCTCTTCGGCGTGGCCGTCAAAGTCGATGAAGAAGACGTAGGACCAGTCCCCGGAGCGGGCCGGGCGGGTCTCGATGCGGGTCAGGGAAATCTCGTGCCGATGAAAGGGCTCCAGCACCCGAAACAGGGCGCCCGGTTCGTTCCTGGTCGATACTAGGATGGAGGACTTGTCCTGCCCGCTCGGCCCCACGTCCTGGCGGCCAAGCACCAGAAAGCGGGTCTTGTTGTCCGGCAGGTCCTCGATGTTGCGCGCCAGCACCTTCAAGCCGTAGCGCTCCGCCGCCATCTCCCCGGCGATGGCGCCCCAATCCGGATCCTGGGAAACCCGCAGCGCCGCCTCGGCGTTGCTGGCCACCGCCACCCGCTCGATGCCCGGGTAGTGGGTGTCGAGCCAACCCCGGCACTGGGCCAGGGATTGGGCATGGGAAACGATCCCGGTCAGCGCCTCGGGGCCGGCGCTGTCCTTGTGGACGATGAAGGCGTGGTGGATGGGCAGCTCCACCTCGGCGCAGATGCGCACCCGCCGGGGGAACTCCATGAAGCAGTCCAAGGTGTGGTTGACCATGCCCTCGGTGGAGTTCTCCACCGGCACCACGCCGAAGTGGACGCCGCCGTTCTCCACTTCGCGGAACACCTCGTCGATGGCGGACAGCGGCCGGGTCCCGGCGAAGTGGCCGAATTGGGCCAGCGCCGCCATTTCCGTGTAGGTGCCCGCTGGACCCAGGTAGGCCACGCTGAGCGGCTGCTCCAGGGACAGGCAGCAGGAAATGATCTCGCGGAACAGGCGGGCGATGTCGTCGTCGGAGAGCGGGCCTTGGTTGCGCGCCTTCAAGGCGTTGAGGATCTGCGCCTCCCGCTCAGGACGATAGTAAACCGGCGGCTCGCCGCCCGGCGCGGCCTGCTTGATGCGCCCCACCTCGAGGGCTAGGCTGGCGCGCTCGTTGAGCAGCTTGTGCAGTTCGGCGTCGATCGCGTCGATGCGTTCCCGCAAGGGCGCCAGCGCCTTGTTGTCCGCGCTCATGCGGACTCCCGCTCAAAGTCGTTCATGTAGTCCACCAAGGCCGCCACCGCCGCTTCCGGCACGGCGTTGTAGAGGCTGGCGCGCATGCCGCCGACGCTGCGGTGGCCTTTGAGGTTGGTCAGGCCGCGCGCCTTGGCCCCCTCGAGAAAGGCCGCGTCGAGGCGGGGGTCGGCCAGGGTGAAGGGCACGTTCATCAGCGATCGGTCCGCTGCGGCAACCGGTGAGTGATAGAAATTGCTTTGGTTGAGGGCGTCGTACAGGAGGCCGGACTTGGCCCCATTGCGCGCCGCCATGCCCTCAAGGCCGCCTTGGCCGAGCAGCCACTTGAAGACCAGCCCCGCCACGTACCAGGCGAAGGTGGGCGGGGTGTTGGACATGGAGCCGGCCTTGGCCTGCATGGCGTAGTCGAGCATGGCGGGCGTGCGCGCCGCCGCTTGGCCGAGCAGGTCGTCGCGCACGATCACCAGCGTCAGACCGGCCGGGCCGATGTTCTTCTGGGCGCCGGCGTAGATCAGCCCGAATTGGGTCACGTCGATGGGCCGCGAGAGCAGTTCGGAGGAGAGGTCGGCGACTAGGGGAACGCCGCAGTCCGGGTAGCTGTGGAACTGCACCCCGCCGATGGTCTCGTTGCCGCAGATGTGCAGGTAGGCGGCGGCGCTGTCGAGCTGCCAGGTATCGACTGGAGGGATCTGGTTGAACCCCTCGGCAGCGGACGTGGCGGCTACGTTCACGTTGCAGTGGCGCCGTGCCTCCTGGATGGCCTTCTTGGACCAGGAGCCGGTCTCGACGTAGTCCGCGCCCGCCTTGCCATTGAGCAGATTCAGCGGCACGGCGGCGAACTGGGTGGTCGCCCCGCCCTGCAGGAACAGCAGGCGGTAGTCGTCCGGTGCGCCGAGCAGGGTGCGCAGGTCCGCCTCGGCGGCCTCGGCGATCTCGATGAACTCGGGGCTGCGGTGGCTCATCTCCATCACCGATAGGCCGCTGCCGCGGTAGTCGAGCAGTTCATCACGCACTTGGTTGAGCACCGTCTCGGGCAATGCCGCCGGTCCTGCCGAGAAGTTGAAGATTCGCTCATTCATCTTCCGGGCCGTCCCCGTTCAAGCTGGCTTCGGCGATGCGGGCGACGCTGTTGAGCCGCTCCTCGCCGCGGACGTTGATCAGCCGCACGCCCTGGGCGTTGCGGCTGATGATCGAGATGTCGTCGGTGCCGGTGCGCACCAAGGTGCCTTGGTCGCTGATGAGCATGAGTTCATCGCCTTCGAACACCTGCACGGCGGCGACCAATTCACCGTTGCGTTCGCTGGCCTTCATGGCGATCACGCCCTGGGTGCCGCGCCCCTTGACCGGAAACTCGCTGATCCGGGTGCGCTTGCCGTAGCCGTAGGCGCTGGCCGTGAGCAGGTAGCCGTCGGCGGCGGGAATCACCAGCGAGATCACTCGTTGGCTATCCTTCAGGCGAATGCCGCGCACGCCCCGGGCGGTGCGGCCCATGGCACGGACGTCCGATTCCGCAAAGCGCGCCGCCTTGCCGGAACTGGCGCTCAGCAGCACGTCGCACCGGCCGTCGGTGATGGCGGCGCCCACCAAGGTGTCGCCCTCGGCCAGCCCCAAGGCGATCAGGCCGCTGGTGCGGGGCTTGGAGAACTGCGAGAGCTCGGTCTTCTTGACGGTGCCGTCGGCGGTGGCCATAAAGACGAAGTGGTCATCGTCGAATTGACTCACCGGCAGGAACGAGGTCAAGCGCTCGTCGCGTGCCTTGTCCAGGGGCACCAGGTTGATCAATGGCTGCCCCTTGGCGTTGCGGCTGCCTTGGGGGATGCGGAACACGCGCAGCCAATAGACCTTGCCCAGATTGGAGAAGCACAGCAGGGTGTCGTGGCTGTTGGCGATCAGCAGATGCTCGACGAAGTCCTCATCGCGCACCGAGGCGGCCGCCTTGCCGCGCCCGCCCCGCCGCTGGGCCTGGTAAACGTCGAGCGGCTGGGTCTTGGCGTAGCCCTTGTGGGAGATGGTCACCACCAGATCCTCGACCGCGATGAGGTCCTCATCCGACAGGTCCTCGTGGCTGGCGACGATCTCCGTGCGGCGCTCGTCGCCGTAGGTGTCGAGCACCTCCTTGAGTTCCTCGCGAATGACTTCCGCCAAGCGCTCATCGCTGCCGAGAATGGCCTCAAGGTCGGCGATCTCATCGAGGATGCCCTGGTAGTCCTCCATCAGCTTGTCCTGCTCCAGGGCCGTCAGCCGATGCAGGCGCAGATCGAGAATCGCCTGGGCCTGATCCGCGGACAGGTGGTAGGCGCCGTCGCGCAGGCCGAACTCAGCGCCCAGGTCGTCGGGACGGCAGGCGTCCGCCCCGGCCCGGGCGAGCAGCGCCTCGACGTTCTCCGAAACCCAGCCGCGGCCCATGAGGGCGGCGCGCGCCTCCACGGCCGATGGCGAACTGCGGATCAGGTCGATGACCGCCTCGATGTTGGCCAGGGCCACCGCCTGGCCCTCCAGCAGGTGGCCGCGCCGCCGCGCCCGCCGCAGCAGGAACAGGGTGCGCCGGGTGACCACTTCCTTACGGTGCTGCAGGAAGGCCTCCAGCATCTGCTTTAAGTTGAGCAGCCGCGGCTGTCCATCGACCAGGGCCACGCAGTTGATGCCGTAAACCGATTGCAGTTGGGTCTGGGCGTAGAGGTTGTTCAGGACCACCTCGCCGGACTCGCCGCGGCGCAGTTCGATGACGATGCGCAGGCCGTCCTTGTCGGATTCGTCGCGCAGCTCGGTGATGCCTTCGATGCGCTTGTCCTTGACCAGTTCGGCGATCTTCTCGATCAGGCGCGACTTGTTGAGCTGGTAGGGGATCTCGGTGATGACGATGACATCGCGCCCGCCCTTGGCGTCGTGCTGCACTTCGGCCCGGGCGCGCACGTAGATGCGGCCGCGGCCGGTTCGGTAGGCTTGGACGATGCCGGCGCGGCCATTGATGATGCCCGCGGTGGGGAAGTCCGGGCCTTGAATGTGCTCCATCAGGCCATCGATGCTGATGTGCGGATCGTCCATCAAGGCCAGGACGCCGGCAACCACTTCGTTCAGGCTGTGCGGCGGAATGTTGGTGGCCATGCCGACGGCGATGCCGGAACTGCCGTTGACCAGCAGGTTGGGCACCCGGGTCGGCAGCACCTCGGGCATGGTGAGGGTGTCGTCGTAGTTGGGCGTGAAGGGAACGGTTTCCTTGTCGAGATCCGCCAGCAGATCCGACGCCAGCCGCGCCATGCGCACCTCGGTGTAGCGCATGGCCGCTGGCGGGTCGCCGTCCACGGAGCCGAAGTTGCCTTGGCCATCGACCAACAGGTAGCGCATGGCGAAGGCTTGGGCCATGCGCACGACGGTGTCGTAGATGGCGACATCGCCGTGGGGGTGGTACTTGCCCATGACGTCGCCGACCACCCGCGCCGACTTCATGTAGGGACGGCTGTGGGTGTTGTTCAGCTCGTTCATGGTGAACAGCACCCGGCGATGGACCGGCTTCAAGCCATCGCGCACGTCGGGCAGGGCGCGGCCAACGATCACGCTCATCGCATAGTCCAGATAGGACTGGCGCAGCTCGTCCTCGATGTTGACCGGGAGTATTTCGCGCCCCTGGGCAGGGGTCATTTCAGACATGGAGATGCGGTTCCCCAAAGGATGCGAATTTTAGCACGGACTGATGCCGGGAAGGCGAAGGCAACACGCCTTTTTCGGGCTATCATCAAGTTCCTCTTGAGCGAATTCCCGCGTCGCTCGGGGAACCTCAAGCCGGGAGAACCCCATGCCTTGGTACCACGGTTGGAACGTTCTGGCCGTCGCAATGCTGTTTCAGGCCGTGACCTTCGGCATCGGCATGTACTCGTTCACCTTTTGGGTGGCGCCTTGGTCGGCGGAATTCGCCGTTGGGCGCGGCGCAGTGATGACCGTGTTCATCACCCTGCAGGCGGCCATGGGGCTGTTGGCGCCGCTGGCCGGGCGGGCGGTGGACCGGCTGTCGCTGC
This sequence comes from uncultured Pseudomonadales bacterium, assembly GCA_964598305.1. GTDB lineage: Bacteria > Pseudomonadota > Gammaproteobacteria > Pseudomonadales > Azotimanducaceae > Azophilus. Next base: position 26,171 of record CAZRBP010000005.1, read on the forward strand.
GCGGCCTGATCATCGCCGGGGCCCTGTGCCTCGCCGCCGGCCTGCTGCTGGCCGGGCGCGCCGGGGCGCTGTGGCATCTGCACCTGGTGTACGGCACCCTCATCGTGGCTGGGATGCTGCTGGCGGGGCCGCTGGCCGGGCAGACCTTGGCGGCGAGGTGGTTCGCCCGCCGGCGCGGCACGGCCTTGGGCGTGGTCACCATCGGCACCTCGATCGGCGGCTTCCTGGTGCCGCCGCTGGTCACCGGGCTGCACGCGGAGATCGGCTGGCGGGCGGCCAATGACTGGCTGGCGCTGATCGTCGTGCTGCTCATCATCCCACCGGTTTGGCTGCTGGTTCGCAATGCGCCCGGCGCGGGGCTTAGGGCCATTGAAGGGACTGGCGGCGACGGCAGCCGGGATGGCGGGCCGGTCCCATCCACGTCCACCTTGGACATCCTGCGCCAGCGGGTTTTCTGGCTGACCGTGCTCGCCTTCACCCCCTTGGCCACGGCGTTCGGCGGGGCTCAGCAGAATCTCGCCCCCTACGCCAGCGACCTCGGCATCGACGCCCAGTCCGCCGCCTACTTGGTGTCGGTGATGGCCTTGGTGATGATCGGCGCCAAGGTCTTTTTCGGCGCCATGGCCGACCGCTGGGATCTGCGGGCGCTATTCCTGCTCACCGTCGTTGGCCTCGGAATTGCCTTGGGCCTGATGCTGCTGGAACTGAGCTACTTCGCCTTGGTCCTGGTCTGCGGCCTGCTCGGCTTCGTCGCCGGCGGCTTCCTGCCCCTGCTCGGCGCCTTGGTGAGCCAGAACTTCGACATCCGCACCTTCGGTCAAGTAATGGGGATGATCGGCCCGTTCACCACCTTGGCAGCGGTGGGCCCCTGGATCGCCGGCTACCTGCGCGACACCTCTGGCAGCTACGACCTAGCGTGGCTGACCCTAGCCGCCCTGCTGGTGCCGAGCGCCGCCGCCATCGCCCTACTCAAGCCGCGTCGGGCCTGAAGGGCGGAACGCCCCCCCGGGGCGAGGGCATCCTGCCCTCGGTTGGAACCCGGGGCATTCATCGAGGGCAAGATGCCCTCGCTCCGACATATTGAGATGCCCTCGCTCCGACATATTGAGATGCCCTCGCCGCACACCCGCTCGGCGTGCGGCCTCCGGCACCTTTAAGGCGCTTCAATGCGTCCAAACCCGCCGTAGGCGCCCCCGCTTGGCGCGTCGGTTCAGCGCTGATAACCGTAGGGTATTGAGAGGTCGCGGTAGCGTTCGAAGAGTTGCGTCTGGCGCGAGCGCATGGGCATCAGTTGGCCGTCGATGATGACCTGCTCCGCCCAAGTGGTCAGTTCCAAGGGGTCGCCGGTCCATATCACGAGGTCGGCTATGGCGCCGGGGGTTAGGGTGCCCAGGTCGTCCATGCCCCAAACTTGCGCTGCCCGCCGGGTCAGGCCGTCCAAGGCGGCGCTCCACGGCAGCCCGTAGGCGACGGCGTTTCCCGCCAGTTGGCGCAGGTTGCGCGCATTGTGGGTTTCGGCGGCGGTGAAGACCACGTCCACCCCCGCCTCATGCAGCAGGGCGGCATTGTCCAGGCGAGCGCCCAAGGTCTCGAAGCTGCGCGGCAGGTTGTCGTGGGTGCGCACGATGACCGCGGCGTCGGCGGCGGCCAGCGCGTCGCGCACCCGCCAAGCTTCGGCGCCGCCCAGCACGATGAGCCGCAGGTCGTGGGCGTCGGCCAAGCTGATCGCCCGTCGAATATCCGCCGCCCGGTCCACCGCCAACACCAGTGGCTTGCCGGAGCGCAGAAAGGCCTTCAGCGCCGCCATGTCGTGGCGGCTGTAGTCGCCCGGTCCCGGCCGGTAGCGGCTCGGGCTGAAGCGGGCGGCTTCATCCAAAGCGCGGCGTAGGCGCTGCATCACCGCGGCGCGGCTGCCGCCGGCCAGTTCCGCACTGGCCGCGCCGATGTGGCCGAACAGCGCCGTTTTCGGCTCCAGCAGAAAGCCGCCAGTGCCGAGGCTCACCGCGGCGGCCAGTCCGGCCAGCGGGTCCACCCCTGGCCGCGGCGCGGCGATGGCCCGGCTGACGCCGTCCATGCGGTTGACGGCGATCAGTGTGGAGGCCGGGTTAAGCGCCAGGCTCACGTCGAACGCCGGCCCCAGGGGGTACTCCAGCAGCGCCGCATCGTTAGTGGTCGTCTCCGCCTCGATCTCAATCAGCCCGAAGTGGCTGTAGGACTCGATGAAGGCAGGCGTGACGATCTTTCCCTCGGCGTCGATGCGCCGATATTCAAAAGGCACCGGCAGTTCCACGCCCACCTGCTCAATGCGCCCGTCGGCGATCAATATCGTGGCCCGTTCAAGGGGTTCAGGTGCCGCCACGGTGTACACCCGGGCGCCGACAATGGCGAGTTCCGCCCAGCCCGGCGCGGCCACAAGCCAAAGCAGCCAAAGCAGCCAGGCGGCGGCGCTCATGGAACCCATGGCGAAAAATCGGCAACCGGCTTTCATCGTTCTCCCCCAGCCACCGTTTGACCCAGATCAAAGTCGCTGACCGGCTGGCGCGCCGGGTCGGAGCGGTCGTAGTACAGATGGCCGTCGATCCAGACTTTTTCGGCGCGGGCGTAAACGCTGAACGGGTGGCGGTCCCAGAGCACCGCATCGGCGGCCTTGCCGACGCTTAGGGTGCCGGTCTCCTCGGCGATTCCCAAGGCTTTGGCGGCATTGCGGGTGATCCAGGACATGGCCTCGGCATCGCTGATGGCCATGCCCACGCGCCGTCCGGCGGCTACCGCCTTGGCGGTTTCCTGGTTGAGCCGCTGAATGCCCTCGGCGGAATCCGAGTGGATGATGGCGCAGGCCCCGGCCGCGTCGATCAAGGCGGCGTTCTGGGAAACCCCGTCGAAGGCCTCCAGCTTGAAGCCCCACCAGTCCGCCCATACTGCCGAACAGATGTCTGCCTCGGCCAGCAGATCGGCGATCTTGTAGGACTCCACGGCGTGATGGAAGGCGGTGATGGCGTAGCCGAATTCCTGGGCGACGTCCATCATCACCGCCATTTCGTCGGCTCGGTAGCAGTGGTTGTGCACCAGGATCTCACCGTCGAGCACGGCGGCAAGCGTGTCCAGGGTCAGATTGCGCTCCGGAGGCGCCTCCGCCTCGCCGGACTCAAACTGCTGGCGCTGGTCCCGATAGGCGGTCGCCTCTGCCCAGGCGGCGCGGTAGCCGGCCACGTTGCCCATGCGCGTCATGGGCGCCTGCATGCGTTCGCCGTACACCCGCTTGGGATTCTCGCCGCAGGCCATCTTCAGGCTGTGCGGCGCGCCCGGGAACTTCATGTCCTGCATGGTGCGGGCGGGCACGTTCTTCAGCGTGACGCCCCGCCCGCCGAACAGGTTGGCGCTGCCGGGCAGGATGTGCAGGGTGGTCACGCCCCCGGCCAAAGCCAACGCAAATTGCGGATCCTGCGTCCAGACGGAGTGTTCCGCCCAGACCTCGGCGGTGTTGGCGGCGGTCATTTCGTTGCCATCACTGGTCGATGCCACCTCAGGCGACGGATAGACGCCGAGATGGGAGTGGACGTCGATGACGCCCGGAGTGAGCCACTTGCCGCTGCCGTCGATAACCCGCGCGGGCTGAAGGCCCGCCGCCGGGGTGCCGTCTTCGGCGATGGCGGCGATGCGCCCGTCCTTCAGCAGCACGTCCGCCCGGTCGAGCGCGCCGCCGTCGCCCGTAAACACCGCCACGCCCCGTATCAACGTGGCCTCCGCCGGCCGCGGGACGTAGGTGGACTCATAAGGCGCCGCGGCGACGGCCAAGCCAGCCTGCATGATGGCCAGCAGTGCGCAAATCCGTGTTCTCATGGTGTGCGGGACCGGTGATAGAGGGCGCACTTTGCCCCGAAACGGGCGGACTAGTCCAGTGGGGGATTTGACTACAAATTCATCAGGTCGGCGTTGCCGCCCTTGGCGGCCACGTTGTCGGTTCGGGTTCGCTCGGCGGCGAAGCGCGGCAGGTAGTGGGGCCCGCCGGCCTTGGGTCCGGTCCCGGAAAGGCCGCGGCCGCCGAAGGGGTTGACCCCCACGACGGCGCCGACCATGTTGCGGTTGACGTACACGTTGCCCGCCAGCGCCTTGGCGAACGCTTCGTCGGCGAAGCCGTCCATGCGGCTGTGCACGCCCAAGGTCAAACCGTAGCCGGTGCGGTTGAGGTCCTTGATCAGGGCACCCAGATTCCGGCGCGGGTAGCGCACCGCGTGCAGCACCGGGCCAAAGACCTCCGCCTTGAGCTGATCAATGGCGTCGATTTCGTAGGCGCAGGGCGCGAAGAAGGTGCCGTGCCGGCACTCGGCCGGCAGCTCGCAAGCCGCGACCCGGCGCGCCCCTCGCTCCAGGGTCGCCACATGCGCTTCAAGGACTTCCAGGGCGCGGGCGTCGATGACGGGGCCGACGTCCGTGGCTGGATCCGAGGGATCGCCGATGACCAGTGCTTGCATCGCGCCGGCCAGCATCCGCAACACCTCGTCGGCGATCTCCTCCTGGAGGCAGAGAATGCGCAGCGCCGAGCATCGTTGCCCGGCGCTGTGGAACGCCGAGGCGATGACATCGTCCACCACTTGTTCAGGCAGCGCCGTCGAATCCACCAGCATGGCGTTTTGGCCGCCGGTTTCCGCGATCAGCGGAGTGATGGGGCCAGTCCGCTCAGCAAGCCGCCGGTTGATGGCTTGAGCCGTCGCCGTGGAGCCGGTGAAGGCCACTCCGGCAACCCGCGCCTCGCCAACCAAGGTGGCCCCGACCCGGCCGTCGCCCGGTAGCAGATGCAGCGCGTCCGCTGGCACGCCCGCTTCGTGCAGCAGCCCGGTGGCAGCCGCGGCGATCAAGCCGGTTTGTTCGGCGGGCTTGGCGACGACGCTGTTGCCAGCGGCCAGGGCGGCGGTCGCTTGGCCAATGAAAATCGCCAACGGAAAGTTCCACGGGCTGATGCAGAGGAAGGTACCGCGGCCATGCAGGCTCAGTTGATTGGTCTCGCCGGTGGGGCCGGGCAACGCCTTGGGGCTGGCGAATCCCAGCTTTGCCTGCAAGCCGTAGTAGCGGCAGAAGTCCACCGCCTCGCGCACTTCGGCCAGCGCGTCGGCGACGGTGCGGCCGGCCTCGGCCACGATCAGGCCGATCAGCGCTTCGCAGCGGGACTCAAGCAAGTCGGCGGCCCGCGTCAGAACGGCCGCCCGCTGTGCCCCGCCCCGATCATCCCAAGCCGGTTGCGCCTCGGCGGCGCGTTCCAGGGCCGTGTCGATGTCCGCATCGGTGGACTGGGCCACCGTGCCGAGTCGGCGGCGCCGGTCTGCGGGGCTGAACACCGGGACGCCATCCGCGTGGCGAAGCGCGCCGGCAACGATGGGCCCGGCGTGATGGGGATGCCGCAAGGCCTCGTCCATGGCGCTGGTCAGGACTTCGAGTTCGCCCGGATCATCAAGGTCGCATCCCTTGGCGTTGGTTCGCTCCTCGCCGGCGTGGCGGTACAGATTGGGCGGCGCGGGAATCTTCGGATGCCGGGTGCCGCCCTCGGCGACGGTGCTTTGCAAGGGATCGCGCACCAGTTCATGCACCGGCGCCTCGCGGTCCAGGAAGCGATTGACGAAGGAGCTGTTGGCGCCGTTTTCCAGGAGCCGCCGCACCAAGTAGGGGAGCAAGTCCCGGTGCGAGCCGACGGGGGCGTAAACCCGCAAACACACGGCTTCCCGCAGTTCAGCGTAGAGCAACTGACCCATGCCGTGTAGCCGTTGGAATTCAAAGTCCGTGGCTTGCCCCGCCAGTTGCAGGACCGTGCTCAGGGTGTGCGCGTTGTGGGTCGCGAATTGCGGGAAGATTGCCTCTGGAGCGGCCAGCAGGCGGGCGGCGCACACTTCGTAGCAAAGATCGGTGTGGGCCTTGCGGGTAAAGACGGGGTAGTCGGGCAGTCCCAGTTCCTGGGCCCGTTTGATCTCGGCATCCCAATAGGCGCCCTTGACCAGCCGCACCGCGAACCGGTGCCCGGTGCGGGCCGCCAGCGCCACCAACCAATCCGCCACCAAGGGCGCGCGCTTCTGGTACGCCTGCAGGACGAAGCCGAGGCCCGGCCAGTCGGCCAGGTCAGGATCCTGGGCGAGGCCCTCGAACAGATCCAAGTTGAGCTCAAGCCTTGAGGCCTCCTCGGCGTCGAGGGTGAACTGCAGGCCATGGCGCTTGGCCTGCAATGCCAGCGCCTTGAGCTTGGGCGCCAGTTCGTCAAGCACCCGTCCGCGCTGCCGTTGCTCGAAGCGGGGATGCAGGGCGGAGAGCTTGACCGACACGCCCTCGGCTGCCTCCGGCTGAGTGCTGGGCTCGGCTTGGCCCAGCGTGTCGATCGCATCGGCGTAGGCTTCGAAGTAGCGTTCCGCATCGGCGTAGGTCCGAGCGGCTTCGCCGAGCATGTCGTAGGAAAAACCGCTGACCGGCCGTTCCGTCAGCGACCGCCCGCGGCGCAGGGCCTCATCCAGGGTGCGTCCGAGCACGTACTGCCCGCCCAGGATGCGCATGGCTTGGGCCACCGCCGCCCGCACCACGGGTTCGCCCAATCGGCTGGCGAGGCGGCGCAGCCAAGCTTGGGGGTTGGCTTCGGCATCCCGGGGCGGCGTGACCAGGCGCCCGGTGAGCATCAGGCCCCAAACCGAGACGTTCACGAACAAGGAACGGGAATGGCCGATGTGGGCGCTCCAGTCCCCGGAGCGAACCTTTTCGGCGATCAGCGCATCGGCGGTGCGCTCGTCGGGAATCCGCAGCAGCGCTTCCGCTAGGCACAGCAAGGTCACGCCTTCGTCGTTGGACAGCCCGAATTCCATGAGAAAGGCGTCCAGCGTGCCGGCGCGGTGACCGGCCGCCCGGCAGCGCTCGACCAGCGCCCGGGCCTGGTCCAGCGCTTCGTGCCGGGCCTCTCCGCTCAGCGTCCCCTCGGCCTCCCGCACCAGCCTCTGGACCGAGCGGCGTTCGTCCAGCAGCGATGCGCTGCGGATGGCGCCGCGCAGTTGGGCGAGGGCGGTGGATTGCGGAGGATTCATGGCACCTCGCAAGGAGTTAGACGCGCAATACGGAAAATACGCCTTATCGGCACATTTGGGCACTACCTTTCGGAGTGGACGGTCGTCACGATGGGTCTGAAGGGAGTTGCGGGAGGGCTGGGTACGGTGCCACCTACCCAAATTGATAGTAGTCGCTGGCCAGGGATTCCAGTATAGGTTAAGGAAGTGGCCCGGCGCCGAACTGGGCCGTTGCGTTGACAGGACCATGATCGAACCCACACAAACTGCGGAAGAGGAGGAGACCGGCGCCCCGGTTGCTTGGCTGTCCGAGTCCAAGTTCCAGCCGCCGACGACCACCAGCCACCTGATCGCGCGTCCACTGCTGATCGACCTGCTGGAGAACGCGCTTGGCCGGCGGCTCATCGTGGTGACGGCGCCGGCGGGGTTCGGCAAGTCCACCCTCCTCGCCCAATGGTGCGCAGGCCGGGACCAACTCGACGAAGTGTCCGCGTGGTTGACGCTGGACGAGGCGGATGCCGAACCCAACCAGTTCCTCACCTATCTGATTCATGCCCTCGACAACGCTGGCTTCAACGTGGGCGAGCTTTCCATCGCCGCGGACGACGGCCTGATCGGCACTTCCGTGCATCTGGTGCTGCGGCGTTTGGCGACGACCTTTCAGCAGGCGGATTCGTCCACCCTGCTGGTGATTGACGACTACCACCGTGCGAATTCGCCGGCCATCGACAAGATCATTCTCGATCTCGCCGAGCACTGCGCAGGCAATTTGACCCTCTGCCTGGCGAGCCGGGAGAAACTCTTCCCCGAACTGGCGTCGCTGCTGGCGTCAGGCGAGGCACTGGAAATTGACGCGTCCAAGCTCCGGTTCACCGATGCCGAACTCCGGGTTGCGGTGGGCGTCGAACTGGCGGAAACGGTGTTTGCCGCCTTGCAGACGAAGGTCGAGGGCTGGCCGGTAGCCATCCAGTTGGCGAGACTGCTGCTCAACGACGACACGGACCACGAAGCTTCAATCGCCCGTCTGCATGGGCATACGGGGCACTTGGCGGCCTACCTCACCGAACAGGTCATCGGGCGGCTGAGTCCCGAGCAGCGCGGCTTCGTGCTCAAAACCAGCATCCTGGACACCTTCGATGCCGAGTTGGCGGACGCCGTCTGCGGCCACGGTCGGAGCAGCCACCTGCTCAAGGCGCTGGAGCCGCTGCATGCCTTGCTCATACCGTTGGACCATCGGTGCGCCTCGTTTCGCTATCACCACTTGTTCGCCGAATGCCTTCAGGACTTGCTGCAGCAGCAGCGGGAGGTCGAGGTGCGGCAACTGCATCTAAGCGCCGCCCGCTGTCTGGGCGAGCGGGGCGACTATTCGGCCGCTGTTCGACATGGCATGGCCGCCAAGGAGGATCGCCTGTGCGCGGACCTGGTCTGTCGCGCGGGTGGTTGGGAGTTGGTGCTGTTCGGCGGCATCGGACGCCTCAACGGCCTGTTGCGCCACTTTCCTCAGAAGGTTTTGAAAAAGTACCCCCGCCTGCAGTTCGCCAAGTCCTACCTGGCGCTCAAGAACGGCCAGATCAGCGAGGCGAGGGCCTACTTCGATTGCGCCGCCTCATCGCCGCGCTTTGACAACGACGATGCCGACCTGATGCGCGACTACGTCAACATGCGCATACTCATTGAAGCCTACGAAGACAATGGCCTAGTCAACCCGGACAACGAGTTCATACGCGAGGCGATTGACCGGGTCGGCGCGGACGACTCCATGACGCGGGGCATCATCCAATGCAACATGGCTCTGCGCCATACAGCATTCGGACGGTTTGAGCAGGCCCGCCAGCAAGCCGAGACCGCGGCTCGCTCCATGCGCGAGGCCCGTTCCGTGTTGGGGCTGAACTACGCCTACCTCCATCTCGGCATGATCGCCTTCTACACAGGCCACTACCAAGTGGCGACGGCGAACTTCGAAAAGGCCACGGAAATGGCGCGGGACAACTTCGGCGCCGACAGCGGCCTGAAGTACCTTTCTGAAGTCTATTTGCAGTCCGTGCGGTTTTGGAAGTCCGGTCTTGATGACGACAGCATGGATGCCCTGAGGGATGCGGTCGAGCACATGCGGCGCTTTGATGGCTGGTTTGAGAACTTTGCGATCGGCTACGACGCGCTCTTTCACCACGCCATGCAAAGCGGACGCCACGCGGATGCCTGGGAGACCATCAAGAAGATGGAGGCAGATGCCGACGAGCGTGGCATCGAGCGCCTGCGGCTGCTTTGTTCGGCCTTTCGCTTGTTTTACTTCGTGCGCACCGGCGACCTGCACGGCAGCGCTCGGGAGTACGAGCAGGTCAAGGCGGTGGTGGCGCAGAACGTGGAACTCACCCCGTCCGTCAACTGGCTGATCCTGTTCTTTTGCGCCAGCGCCTGTGCGCAGCACCTAGCCTCCAGCAACAGTCGCCTGGCACTGACCTATGCGCGCCGTGCCCACGAGGTGGTTGCGGCAATCGGTGCCGATTTCTTCGTGCTCCGCTCCCATCTCATGCAGGCCTTTGTGCTCGATGCGGCCAATCGACGGCGCGATGCCGTGGAAGCCTTGCTGCCGGCGTTGAAGATGGCCTCAACCTCCGAAATCGCCCAGCCCTTCCTGTCCCGGGATGCGGAAAAGCTGCTGCGCGCCACCCGCGGAAAGGCGCATCTGTACGACGAAGACGTGCTGATGTCGAACTTCATCTCCGACGTCCTGGGCAGAAACGCCAATGGCGAGCGATTGCTCAGCGAATGTGAGATGCAGGTCATGGAGGAGTTGGCTGCCGGCAAGTCCAACAAGGAGATCGCCCGGGTGCTCGACCGAACGGAAAACACGGTCAAGTTCCACGTCAAGAACATTTTCGCCAAGCTTAGGGTCACCCGCCGGATGCAGGCGGTGACGGCCGCCAAAGCGCTCAAGCTCATCGAATAGGCGGCAGGAAACCATGTCAGTGTTTGAATCGGATTCCTCGGAGTTGCGCGTGGCGACCGATGTGGGGGGCACCTTCACGGATCTGGTGTACTACGAAGTCGATCAGGCGAGCGGTCGGATCGCGGCGCTGAACACGGTCAAGACGCACACCACGCCGCCGAATTTCGAGGAAGGCGTGCTCGCCGCCATCGACAGGGCAGCCTTGGACCAAAGCGGCATCGCTTTCTTTGCCCACGGCACGACGGTGGTCATCAACGCGCTGACCGAGCGCAAGGGCGCCAAGACCGGCCTCATCACCACCCTCGGCTTTCGCGACGTGCTGGAGATCGCCCGCGGTGACCGGCCCGACTTCTTCAACCTGCGCTACGCCAAGCCTGCGCCCTTCGTGCCCCGTTACCTGCGCCGTGAGGTGCGTGAACGGATGTCGCACAAGGGCGAAGTGCTCACGCCGCTCGAAACGGATGCAGTGGACTCGATCATCGCTGACTTTCAATCGGAGGGCGTGACCGCCGTTGCCGTGTGCCTGCTGCATGCCTACGCCAATCCGGCGCACGAACTTGAGCTCGCCGAGCTGGTGCGGGCACGGTGGCCGGAAGCGTCGGTGGTGGCTTCCCATCAGATCAGCCGGGAATGGCGCGAGTACGAACGCACCAATACAACGGTGCTCTGCGCCTACGTCCAACCCGTCGCCCGCGAGTACTTGAGCGGCATGGAACGCAAGTTGACGGCGGCCGGATTCGGTGGCGCCTTCTACGTCATGCAGTCCAATGGCGGGATCGACACCGCGGCAGCGGCCAAGGCCACGCCAATCACCATGGTCGAGTCCGGGCCGGCCAGCGGCGTTCTCGGCGCGGCAGCCTTGGGCAAGCTGATCGGCGAACCGAACGTCATCGCCCTCGACATCGGCGGCACCACGGCGAAGTGCTCCCTCATCGATGACGACCGGGTGAAAATCACCAGCCAGTACATGATCGAGCGCAGCCGGCTTTCGGCTGGCTATCCGATCATGACGCCCGTGGTGGACATCGTGGAGATCGGCAACGGCGGCGGCAGCATCGCTTGGGTGGATGAAGACGCCAAGCTGCACGTCGGGCCGCGCAGCGCCGGGGCCGTGCCGGGGCCGGTGGCCTACGGCAGGGGCGGAGTGGAGGCGACGACCACGGATGCCAACCTGATGCTGTCGAGAATCGATCCCGGCTACTTCATCGGCGGCGAGATCAAGGCGGACATGACTGCGGTGCGGGGCGCGTTCAAGGCGCTTGGCGACCGGATCGGCATCGGTGCCGAGGAGGCCGCGCGGGGCGTTGTGCGAATCGCCAACCACAACATGATCAACGCGTTGAAGCTGGTGTCGATCAATCGCGGCTACGATCCGAGGGACTTCACGATGATCGCCTTTGGCGGCGGCGGTGCCATGCACGCCACCTCCTTGGCCCAGGAACTGAACATTCCCAAGGTCATCGTCCCGGCCCACTGCTCGGTGTTTTCGGCTTGGGGCATGCTGATGTCCGACTTGCGCCGCGATTACATCCGCACCCGTCCAATGCCCATTTCCGCCGACGCGGCGGCCGTCATTGACGGCACCTTCACGGAAATGGAGGCCGCCGCGCAGCAGGCGTTTCGCGATGAGCGCTTTGCGGACGAGGCCATCTACTTCGAACGCTACGCCGACCTGCGCTACGACGGCCAGGAGCACTCGGTGCGCATTCCCATCCCCAACGTGCCCATCACGGCGGCGGAAGTGGAACAAATCGAGCAGCGCTTCCACGTCGCCTACGAACGGGAATACACCTACCGGCTGGACAATCCGGTCGAATGGGTGACCTTTCACCTGGCCGCCTTCGCCGCGGTGGACCGGCCGGCGCTTGAGCGGATTGCGGTGACGGAGGAAGCGCGCGGCCTGGCCGCGGCCCGCAAGGGGCGCCGCCAAGTTGACTTCGACGCCGATGGCCAAATGGAGGCCGACATATACAACCGCGCCCGGCTTGGGGCCGGCGCTGCCTTTGACGGCCCGGCCATCATCGAGGAGCCGAGCAGCACCACGGTTGTGTTCCCCGGACAGTCCGTGCGCGTTGACGAATACGGCAACCTGCACATTCAAATCATGGAGGCTTGACATGGCTGATGCCGCCGCCGATTGGGACCGGGCGCAAGACCGCGATCCCATCACCACTGAAATCATCCAGAGTTCCCTGACGGCGATCACCGATGAAATGTTCGCCACCATGCGCAAGACGGCGATGAGCTCGATCATCTACGAAGTGCTTGATTTTGGGGTGGCGCTGTTCGACGCCAACGGCGACCTCGCCAGCTCCGGCTCGGGCATTCCCGGATTCATCGGCATGCTGGAGCCCGGCGTCAAGGCCATCCGGCGCAAGTTCGATCGGCCCGGGGATGTGGAGCCGGGCGACATCTTCGTCACCAACATGCCGCACTTTGGCGGCGTGAGCCACCTGAACGACGTGGTGCTCATCATGCCCTTGTTCGTCGAGGGCGAGGTCATGGCTTGGCTCTCCAACAAAGCGCATTGGGTGGACATTGGGGGACCCTGTCCCGGCAGCATCAACCCTGAGGCGGTGGACATTTATCAAGAGGGGCTGCAGCTGCCCGAAGTCAAGGTGATCTGCGCAGGCGTTCCGAATCAAGCGGTGCTTGACATCATGACGGTCAACAGCCGCATGCCCGAGACCACCTTGGGTGACTTCTGGGCGGGCGTTGCCTCCATGCGGGCGGGGGAGAAGCGCTTTCAGGACATCATCCGCAAGTACGGCAAAGCGGCGGTGGCATTCGCCATCGAGGACTACATCGCGCTCGGCGAAGCGAACTCACGGCGCTTGCTGCGGCAATTGCCCAAGGGCGAGTTTTCGGCCACCGAAACCCTGGAGGACGGCCGTGTGCTGCGCGCCACCATCCGCATCACGGACGATGAGTTCATTGCCGACCTGCGCGGCAACCCGCCGCAGAGCCAGACCGGTCTGAACTCATCCTACGACGCCACGGTGGTCGATGTGCAGATGATCTACAAGGCGGTGGCGAACCCGCGGGGCTTTGCCAACTCCGGCACCTTCAAGCCGGTGCGCGTCATTGTCGATGAGGGTTCCATGTTTGCCGCCGCCTATCCGGCGGCGATGAGCGTTTACTACGAAGTGAGCATGCTGCTGTTCGACCTCCTGTGGAAGGCGCTTGCGCCGACCATGAAGGACGCGTTCCCGGCTGGCCATTACTCGTCGATCTGCGGCACCTTCATCGGCGGTCCCGGCGAACGGGGGCGGCAGCACAGCATTGTGGAGCCGCAACTCGGCGGTTGGGGCGCCTGCCATGACCGCGACGGGCTCAACGCGCTCTACACCGGCTACCACGGCGACACCTTCAACTGTCCCGTCGAAATCACCGAGCAAAAGAACGGCCTGATGGTGGATCGCTTCGCGCTGACCGAGGCGCCCGGCGGGGAGGGCCAGTATCGAGGCGGAAAGGGCGTGAATCTGGACTATCGGATACTGCGCGACGATTGGTGGGTGACCGTGGCGTACACCCGCGCGGAAAATGGCCCTTGGGGGCTTGAAGGCGGGCTGAGCGGATCCACCAACCACATCGTGGTGCGCCGCGCCACCGGCGGAGCGGAGAGATACAGTTCCTGCACCGTGCTGCCCTTGGGCAAGGACGATGTCATCAGCGTCCACACTGCCACCGGCGGCGGATACGGAAGCCCAAAGAAGCGGCCTAAGGAGCAGGTGCTTGACGACATCAGGAACGGCTACCTGACACCGGAGCGAGCATTGGAAGTCTATGGCGTAGCTAGCTGATCCGGTTGCCGGGCGCAGGCTGCCATGAAGGCTGACGACTTCGCGCGCGGGGCGGTTTCCGGCAGCGCCGCGGCGACCGGCCTGCACCTGGGGCTGATCATCGTCGGCGGCACCATCGGCTTTGCGGTGTTCGTCATTTCCTCGCAGATCGGTGGCGCCTTGGGCTACGCCAGGGCTGGGCTGGCGTTCGCCATCGGCAGTCTGATTCTCGGCGTCATGGGTGCGGTCACCAGCTACGTTGGGGCCAGGTCGCGCCTGTCCACCTATCTGCTTACCGAATTTGCGTTCGGCCCGATTGGCGCAAAAATTGCCAATTTGGTTGTTGCCCTGTCCCTGGTCGGCTGGTTCGGGGTGATCTGCAACACCCTTGGCCAGGCCACGCAGCAAATGCTGCGTGAAAGCTGGGGCGTCGAGATAGCGCCCGAGATCGTCATTACGGCGGCCAGCGCGCTGATGATCTCCGTGACGGCGCTCGGCTTCACAGGCATCGACCGCTTAGCACTCTTCCTAACGCCGTTCATGGCACTCTTGATTGGCTACGCCGCCTTTCTGGCCCTTAACGCCGACGGCGGCGAGCCGCTGGCCGTGGAGCAGGCCTTTACCTTCCAGACGGCGGTTTCGGCGGTGGTGGGCACCTACATCGTCGGCGTCATCATTCAGCCGGACTACAGCCGCTTCGCAGTCAACGTCCGGCACGCCGTCTGGTCGGTCTTCATCGCCTTGGCGCTGTTCTTTCCCTTGGTGCAGTTCTTTTCCGCCGTGCCGAGCATGGCCACCGGGGAGCCGAGCGTCGTGCTGGTGATGAGCGGCCTCGGCATCATCCTGCCGGCCTTCTTTTTGTTGTTTCTTGGCGCTTGGTCGAGCAACGTGCTCTGCCTTTACTCATCGAGCCTCTCGGTCGCGACCCTGATGGCGAGGGCCCGGTTGAGCCACATCATCATCGCCATTGGCGTAGTGGGCACGGCGCTGGCCTATGTCATGGTTCAGGAGGCCATCGTGGACTACTTGGTGCTGCTGGGCATCACCATACCGCCGATTGGCGCCATCTACATCGTCGAGGCCATGTTCGTGCGCCGTTTCAGGATGGATCTGGACGATCTCGGGAGCGAACGGCCGTTCAATTTTCGCGCCTTTGGCGCTTGGGCGGCCGCCATTGCGGTGGGCTATTGCTCGGACCGGGGCTTGATGGGGATAGTGGACATCGCGTCGATTGATTCGTTGATCGTGGCTTGCGCGCTCTATGCAGCCTTCCAATGGCGGCGTCGGATGAAGACTGACGAAGGCGGCCGCTTGGCGAACGGTTAGAAGTCCGCAGGAAGAACCTCCATCCGTTCAGCCCGACGTCATTCGCTGGACTTCTTGAAGACCGTCTTGTCCAGCGTTTCCTGGGTAAAGCGGTCGGTCCAAGTGGTTGGTTGCAAATCGCTCGTCCACAGCCACATCTGACTCAGATCGCTGTAGTCAACTCCTCCGGCCGCCGCCTTTAGCAGGTTCTTGGAAGGGTCGTAGAGGCTCAGGGTGACGCCTTGGGCAGCGACGCCTTGGCTGCTTGCGGGCGCTATCGTGTCAAACAGGCCACCCACCTCGTACTGATTGCCGTCCTTGTCGGTGAATTTTCCGGCCACCACGCCTATTTCCAGGACTGCGGCGAGGTCGAAAACCTCGCCGTCGTCGTTTTGCCATGTGCCCGACAGGTTGTCCGTCGCGGTGGCGGTGTAGGGAACGGCCTTTCCCCGCGTCACGGCTTCGCAATAGCTCGGCGGGGTTCGGTGGAATATCAGGTTTTGTGGCCACATCAGAGGAGCCGTGTTGGCGAGCGGCGGCAACGTTGCGGTGGCGATCAGGCCGTTAAGCAGCATTAGGGTCTCTTCCAGATCGTACGATTGCTGTCCGCCGGCCGACACCGTTTGCTTTTGGTGATACTGGCCGGAGAAGGAGGAGACCCAGTGCCAGCTTCCATCGGCACTGCTGATTGGCACATTGATGAGGCGCCATTGAATGCCCATGCTGAAGGGGATGCCGTTTGGATTGGTGGGTACGCCGGGCTGCGGCTGAAGAGCGGGGTTCACCAGCCCTGCGACGATGGATGTCCCCGTCGAGCCGGTATGGGAAGTGTACTTCCCGTCGATGACGCCGTTCTGGTCCACGGTCAGATCAACGCGGGAGCAGAAGGAGTTGTACCAGGTTCCGTTGAGGGGACTGTCTGCGTAAGCCATGCCTGCTCCGAGGAGTTGGGAGCCAAGAAAAACAGCGCAGTGGAGATGCCAAAGGAAGAGCCGGCCAGTGGAGGGCCGGCTCCAGTTGCTGTTCCATGGAGGGCGTCGCCTCGTTAGAACTCGTAGCGAAAATCCCAGCGCACTACTCTGGGCGGTGCCGGATGCACAAACAGGGGGGTCACCACTTCCGAGTTGTAGGTCTTGTCGCCCACGTTGTTCACGTACACGGATGAAGTCCACTTTTCGCCCTGCAGTCCGACGCGCAGGTTGGCCAAACTCAATGCATCCCTTGGGAAGCCGTTTTCGGGGGTCCAGAACTGCTTGCCGCGGCGTTCGTAGTCCACCCGTGCGAAAAACGATAGGTCGCCGGAAATCGGCTGCTCGAAGCGGGCTCCGACGTTGAAGGTTTGCTTGGGCACGTAGGGGAGGTCGTTGCCGACCGTGCCGGGCCGTTCCGCGTAGGCGGTGATCTTGGAGTTGGTCTGGCCGTAGGCGGCGTAGAGGTCCAGATTCGACAGCGGGCGCCAGGCGGCCTCTACCTCAAAGCCGTCGAGGTCCGCTTTGTCCACGTCTTCGAACACCTGCACGAACGCCAAGCCATCGAAGGGGAAGTATTGGGTGTTGTCCACGGTGGAGTTGAAGTAGGCGGCGTTGAAGCGCAAGTTGCCGTAGTCAAACTTGGCGCCAATCTCGAAGGCCTCGTTCTCCTCCTGCTCGATCACGTCGTTGGCGGTGGTGCTGATGGTGCCGATGCCGGGGTAGTTGAACTGCCCCGCCCGGTAGCCCACGCCCCAGCTGCCGTATAGGTTGATCTCGTCGGAAACCTTGTAAGCCAAGGTGATCTTGGGTTGGAACTTGCTGAAGTTCTTCTTGTTCTTTTCGCTGAAGGGCCGGGTGTGGGCCAAGAGTTCGCTGAAGGTGGCGTAACGGCCGCAGTTCACGTTCGTGACTTGGGCCGGATTGGACGGGTCGCATCCCGCCGCGGCGTAGGGGGCGTTGGATCCGTCGGCGCCAGCCGCCGTGTACACGCGTCCGGCGGTGTTGTAGGGATTGACGTTCTGCTCCCGATTCTCCTTGTCGTAGCGCCCGGCGAGGGATGCGGTGAAGCGGTCGGTCAGGTCGAAGTCCAGGCTGCCGAACACCGCCCAGGCGTAGCTGTCTTCAAGAAACGACAAAAAGTTGCCTGGCGCCACATCGGTGGGGTTGGTGCTGTCCTCAAACTCCGGCGTATCGGTCGCCTTTTTTATGCCCAAGCCCAAATCGACGCCAGTCACCGTGGAGCGCAGCCGCTCCCAGGACAGGTAGTAGGCGCCGGCTTGCCACCGAAGGCGAGTCTCGGCTGAAGAGGACAGTCGCAATTCTTGGCTCCAGCCCTCCACATCGGCGTAGCTGTGCTGGGTGCCGTCCAAATAGGAGAGGTAGGGTGCGCGGTCGGCCACCGAAGAGGCCTCCAGCTCGTCATAGGTGGTGACCGACTTGAAGGCGCCCCAGTCGAACAACTTGTCGAGCTTGATCGAAAAACCGGCGGTGTCCCGGCTGCCGCGATCCGGATTGTTGGCCACGTAGGGCAGGTCCACCAAGTTGCCGCCTTCCGAAACCACTTGATCCACCGTGACGCCCAACTCCTCGGCGGTGCCCAGGAAGACGCCGAACACCTCAAACATCGCCGCGCCCGGCCAGTGGAAGCCGATGCCCTTGCCCTCGTGCTTCGACACCTGCGCCTTTAGGTCAAAGGTCAGGGTGTCGGAAGGCGCCCAAGTGACGCGGCCGCGCAAGGTCCGATCGCGGAAGGGGTCCACCTCGTCGTCGAGGGTGACGTTGGTGAAGTAACCGTCCCGCTCCAACATGCGGCCCGAAAGCCGCACCGCCACGGTGTCGCTGAGCGGCCCGCCCCAAGCGCCTTCCAGCCCGACCTCGTCCTCGGTGCCGTAGCTCATCTTGACGTAGCCTTCGGTCTCGCTGGGCGGCGGATTGGTGGTGATGATGATGGCGCCGTTGGAGGCATTGCGGCCGTACAGGGCGCCTTGGGGCCCTTTGGCCACTTCGATTTGCCGCACGTCGAAAATCTGGCTGATGAACTGCCGTGAATTGACCACCAGCACGTCATCGACAACCACCGCCACGGGCAATTCGCCGTTGCGCACCCGGCTCAAGCCGCGCACGGTCAGGAAGGAGGTGCCCATGGTCTGCGACTCCGCCAAGGTCACGTTGGGAATGAACTGGACGAAGTCGGCGGTTTGAACCACGCCCGCGTCTTCGAGTTGGTCGCCGGTGAAGGCGTTCACCGTGATCGGCGCCTCCTGAATGTTCTCGTCAACCTTGCGCGCCGTGACGACGATTTCCTCAATCTCCATGCCGACGGTCGCCAACGGCCAGCCGAGGCCCGCAGCCAACAGCCAAACAAGCGCTCCATTCACCCTTTTGTTCCGTGCGGTCATTGCGGCTTCCTCCGTCTTCTACCCAGCGTCTTCAAGTGTTTCCGCCGGGCTTTGCGTCCGTCAACTACTCGCATTAGTAGTTTGTCGCCCTACCTTTCAAGGTAGTTGCCCGGGGCTTGCGCAGGGGCTGACACTCGCCGCCCAATCGGGAGCCTGCGAGGGGAGGCCTCATTGAAAAATGAATGCTTGGCACTTGGCGAATAGGTGCTTTCACACTTGAGCTAGCAAAATGAGGAGGTGGCCATGTCACTCGATACTAATATCAAGGTGATGTACTTGAATCCGATCGGAAACTCGGACTACGACCAGGTTTTCGCCGACATGGCGAAGGACTACAAGTATCCCGCAACCGCCGTGGACGTGGCTTCCATGAACCCGGCGAGCGTGCCGCCGAAGATGAACAACCTGGAGTTCAGGACCTACGAGGCGTTCATCATCCGGGATACCGTTGAGGCGGCCCGGTACGTGGCCAACAACGGCTATGACGCGCTGGTGATCGGCTGCTTCTACGATCCCGCCTTGGAAGATGCGCGGGAGATCTCGGGCAGCGCCGCCATTGTGGCACCCTGCCAAGCCGCCTGCGAGGTGGCCCTGAACTTGGCGAACAACTTCTCCGTCATCATCGGTGAGACCAAGTGGGAGGACCAGATGCGCCAAGCGGTGTACAACTACGGCTACAAGGACAAGCTGGCGTCGTTTCAAGCCATCGGCATGCGGGTGGAGGACTTCCACAAGGACCCGGACGCAACAAAGACGGCGCTTGAGACGGCCGCCGTTGAAGCAGTGCAATTGCACAAGGCGGAATCCATCATCCTGGGCTGCACGCTGGAAGTGGGGTTCTTCAACGAGCTTCAGGCAAGTCTGGCCAAACTCTTCGGCTGCAACGTCCCGGTGATTGATTGTTCCATTGCCGCATTGAAGGCGGGGGAGAACGCCGCCTTGGCGAAGCACGTCGGGTGGAATCCCAGCAGGGTGTGGGGCATGCAACCGCCTCCGGAAAGCGAACTGCAAGCCTTCGACATCCTGCAAACGGACTACAAGTTCGGCAACCTCATCCACGTGCCAGCGGACAGCTAGCCGAAGGCGTTGGGCCTGGCCATGCGGCAAGGGGGAGCCCCATCTTCCGAGCCCGAGGCCGTCATCACCAGGGAGATCATTCAGAGCGCCCTTGCCGCCGTCGCCGAGGAGATGTTTGCGACGATGCGCAAGACGGCGATGAGCTCCGTCATCTACGAGGTGCTCGACTTCGGCGTCGCGGTCACCGATGCCGATGGCCAATTGGCCAGTTCCGGCGCCGGCATTCCCTCGTTCGTTGGGATGCTGGACCCGGCGGTGAAGGCCGTCATCGCCAAGCATGGCGCCGCGGGGTTCGAGGACGGCGACATCTTCATCACCAATGATCCCTTCAGCGGCGGCGTGAGCCACCTCAACGACGTGGCGCTGATCATGCCGGTGTTCTTCGATGGCGCAGTCGTAGCCTGGACGGCCAACAAGGGACACTGGATGGATCTCGGCGGCATGGCGCCGGGCGGCAACTCGCCTGAAGCCAAGGAACTGCACCAGGAAGGATTGGTGCTCCCGGAAGTCCGGGTGTTTGCAGGGCACGAACCGCTGCCCGGCGTTCTCGACGTCATCGCCGCCAACAGCCGCCTGCCCGACCAGGCGCTGGGCGATTTCTGGGCGGGGGTGTCGGCGTTGCGAATGGGCGCTCGCCGCATCGTTCAGCTCTGCCGCCGCTACGGTGCGGACAGCTTTCTGCACGCGGTGCGGGACTACCTCGACCTTGGCGAGCGGCAAGTGCGGCGGGCCGTCCAGCGCCTGCCCCAAGGCCGCTTCACCGCCACCGATGCTTTGGACGATGGGCGGCCGCTGCAGGTGGCCATCGAAGTGGACGGCGACGCCTTCACCGTGGACCTGCGCGGCAATCCAGCACAGGATCCGGGGCCATTGAATGCCAGTTACCAAGCCACCCTGGTCAGCGCCCAAGCCATGTTCAAGAGCCTGGTGTGCCCGCTAGGGGTCGCCAATGCAGGCACCTTCCGCCCGCTGCGCGTGGTTTGCGACCCTGGCAGCCTGTTTGCGGCCGAGCGGCCCGCTGCCGTCGGCTTCTATTACGAAAACAAGATACGAGTCTCCGACCTGATGTGGAAGGCGCTTGCGCCGGTGCTGCCGGAGTGTCCGGGCGTTGGCCACTTCTGCTCGGTATGCGCCACCATGATCGGCTTCACCGATGCCGGAGGCCGGCTGCGCAGCTTCATCGAACCCGAGGTCGGCGGTTGGGGCGCCACCGCCGAGCGGGACGGCCAGAGCGCCCAATTCAGCAGTTCCCATGGCCACACCTACAACTGTCCGGTGGAGGTGAATGAGGCCCGCAACGGTGTGCATGTGGAGCGCTACGCCCTGAATCCGGAACCTGGCGGGGCGGGCCGCCTTCGCGGCGGCAGGGGCGTCGATCTGCGCTACCGGGTGATGCACGACTCGGGCTGGGTCACCGCCGCCTATGCCCGCTCCCAAGTGCCCCCTTGGGCGCTGGCTGGCGGCGGCGTCGGTACGGTCAACCGCCTGAGCATCATCCGCCGCAGCGGCCAGGTCGAGAGCTGCTTGAGCGCCAGCGCCCTGCCCCTCGAAAAGGGGGATGTGGTGAGAATTCAAACTGGCGCCGGCGGCGGCTACGGCGACCCCAAGCGGCGACGCCAAGCGGCGGTGCTGCGCGACCTGCGCGATGGGTACATCAATGCCCAGGAGGCGCTCGACATTTACGGTGCCGAGCCCGATGCCGTTCAAGCGACGGTAAACCGCTACCACTCATCGCCTTCGGCTTTGGCCTGATGGCCAACCGACTAGCGTACTCCTGGTACGTCGTTGGGGTGCTGATGGTGGCCTACCTCTTTTCGTATGTGGATCGATCCATCCTGTCCCTGCTGGTCGCTCCCATACGCAGCGACCTGGACCTGTCGGATACCGAGGTGAGCGTGCTGCACGGCTTGGCCTTCGCCATCTTCTACACGCTGCTCGGCTTTCCCGTGGGGCGCTTGGCCGATCGCAGCAACCGAGTCGCCATCATCGTTGCGGGCATCGGCCTTTGGAGCCTTTTTACGGCGGCTTGCGGGTTGGCCCGCAACTTCTGGCAACTGTTCTTCATGCGGGTGGGCGTCGGCGTGGGCGAAGCGGCGCTCAATCCCTGCGCCTATTCGATCATTGCGGATTCCTTTCCCCAAAGGCTGCTTTCCCGGGCTTTAAGCACCTATGTGATGGGCACCTACTTGGGATTTGGCGTCGCGTTCATCGTCGGCGGGCTGGTGGTTGGCGGCGTCAGTGAGAGTCCGACCACCCACTTGCCGTTGCTCGGTGAAGTGCGGACCTGGCAAGCGGCCTTCATCTACGTGGGCCTGCCCGGTTTGCTGGTCATGGCCTTGGTGGGCCTGACGCTGCGCGAGCCGCCACGACGCGGCCTGATGCAGGCCGCCGACGCGGGCGGCGCATCGTCCAAAAGCGCACCGGTTGGCGTACCCATTCCGGTGCTCTTGGCCTTCATCAAGCGCAACCGCCGAACCCTCGTTTGCCATGTGTTGGGATTCGGCTTCATTGGCGTGCTGGTGAACGGCTTGGTGCTCTGGACACCGAGCTACTTCGTGCGCAGCCATGGCTGGGCCGTTGCAGATGCCGGCGTTCTCTACGGTCTCGTGTTGGCGGCGCTTGGGCCAACGGGCATCGTATTGGGCGGCTGGGTGGCGGATCGATGGGATGGCACCAAGCCGCGTGGCGGTCCCTTTCTGGCGGCGGCCGGATTCACGGCCTTGGGCATTGCGCCCGCGTTCATCAGTACGCTAGTAGCGGATGCGCATCTTTCCTTGGCCCTGATCGCGCTGCTGGTGCTTTGCACCAGCGCCCCTTGGGGGGTGGCGGTTTCGGCGCTGCAGCAGTTCACGCCCAACGAAATGCGCGGCCAAGTGTCGGCGGTTTACCTGTTTTTCGTGAACATCATCGGCATCGGCATGGGTCCGACGTTGATCGCCGTGGTCACGGATCACGCCTTCGGCGACGACGCCATGCTGCGCTACGCCATGTCATTGGTGGCGGGGGCCTCCGCGATCCTTGCCGTTGTCACCTTGACGCTGGGCCTGCCGGCCTTTCGATCAAGCCTGCAGCGAGCTGAAGCATGGCGTGATGCCTAAACGCTCTTCGCAAATCGCACCAATGAGCCCAAGGTCTCGAAATAGAGATCGGGGGTCAGATCGGGGTACATGAGGTCCCCGGCATGGGGCGTGCCCAGCACCGTTCGCGCAGTCGCCTTGACTTGAGCGGCGTTCAGCTTGCGGTAGAACTCGATGCCTTCGTCCCGCAGCGGATCGAGCTCATTGACCGAGATGCAATGCGGCGGCAGACCCTTCAAGTCCTCCGTAGTCGCATGCAGCGGCCAAGCGAGCGGGTCGGATTCGTGCTCTCCCCTGGGATCATAGACCCGCGCCAGAGCGACCATCTGGTCGCAGGTCAGTGAGTAGCCGTCGTTCTCGCGCAAGGAGGCGAGCGCGTCAGGTGGCTCGGCATAGGCATTGGAGATGTAGGGGCAGCAGGCATAGACGCCGTCGATGTGGTCCAGCCAGCCTTCCTGCTTGGCCTTGAGCGTGGTGGCGATGGAGAGGTTGCCGCCACCCGATTCGCCGGAGATCACGATGGCGGTTACGCCTAAGCGCTCGCGGTTGTTGTGAACCCACTGCACCGCGGCGGCGCAGTCATTGAGGCCGGCGGGAAACGGATGATTGCCGAGCCTGCCGCCGCCGTTGCGGAACTCGACGCCCACTGCTCTGAGGCCCGCACTGGCCAGATCGCAGCGCCAACGGCGAAAGCCCGGATCGGCGGCGGCCATAAGCACCATGCCGCCGCCGTGGGTGTGAACCACGCAGGGGCCGGGCGGGGTGCCCTCTGCAGGCAGATGCACGTACAGCGGGATGTCGTTGCCATCGACCCCTTGGATGACTTCCGTGGAATTGGTGATGCCCGCATAGGTGGGCATGGCCTGTTCCGCGATCGGATTGAGCAGATCAAAGCGCGCCTCCGACTCCGCGCAGTAGGCCAAGCATTCCGCATAGGAAGCGCCGGGCGCGGGCGCTGGCAGTTCCTCCTCGGCCTCAGCGGCCAGAGCAAAGGCTTGCGCCA
This sequence comes from uncultured Pseudomonadales bacterium, assembly GCA_964598305.1. Taxonomy (GTDB): domain Bacteria; phylum Pseudomonadota; class Gammaproteobacteria; order Pseudomonadales; family Azotimanducaceae; genus Azophilus. The sequence continues at coordinate 49,763 of CAZRBP010000005.1, forward strand.
GCCGCGGGTCTGAGCGGCGATCGGTGATGAAGGTCTCTTCCGGATTGGCCAGGCGGCCCTGCTTGGTCATGGTTAATCTCCCGAATTTGTTGGGGTCGGCAATGCTCGGATTTGCTTGGGGCGTGCGCAAGCACCGTCGGCGCGACGCTGCGGATTATAGTCAATGTCTGTTGTGCACCCGGCGCCCTGTAGGCCTCGCGTGCCCGGACATCGACTTTGACGCTCGCATCTGCGAGCATTCCGGGAGGCAGGGAAACAGGGACAAGAGGGGTGAGCATGCAGGATCAGGGAATGGCAAGGAGTGCGTGGAAGCACCTGTTGGCAATAACCCTGCTCGTTGTCGGCGGCAGCCCCGCTGGACCGCGTACGACGCCGCCTACTACGGCATCACCCCGCCCGCCGAAGCCCCAATGACGCAGCAGGAGCGCGCCTACACCTCACCGATTTGGTACTCCCCGCCCTGAAAACTGGCCCCCATAGAACCGGCGGTCTAAAGTCAAGCCATGCAAAACATGCACTCAGCAGTCAACCAGCGGCGAAGGGGTGCGAGTAGTTACAAGGAGGGAAGATGATGGCGACCCCGACTGTGCAGGAAATCATCGAAGCGGCATTAGCGAAAGCAGCCGAAATGAATTCGCAGGAGACCGACGGCGAATGGCTTGAAGTCGTCACCGTGGAGTCCGCTCCCTACATCAAGGAGTGGGACGTCGCCGAGTGCTGGCATTGGGACGAATGGCCGGACAGGGAGACGCACTTCCCGAACACCACTAGGCAGGATGTGGGGATTGATGCCGTGGCTAGGCGCCGCAGCGACGGGAAACACATCGCCATCCAATGCAAGTCGCGCCAGCTCGACGACGAGGGACGCGGCGACTCGATCAAAAGCAACGAGGTAGCTAAGTTCGCGGCCGCGTCGGCTTCAGACGTCTGGGCTGAACGCTGGATTGTCACCAATGGCGCCAACCCGCTTGCCAGCGGCGCGGCGCAGTCGGCGTCGATGCACACGGAGCCCCTCAAGCTGGTCAACATCACCAGCGACCTTCAGCAGCAGCGGCAGGCAAACGCCGCAGCCGAGGAATCCGATCAGGGGCTGCCGGACGCTGACGGGAATGAAAGCTTGCAAAGCAAGTCCAGCATGCAGGAGGAAGCCGTCGCCAGCAGCGTGCGCATCCTCCGGGAACAGGAAGGCTCGCAAAGCGGTGGTCTGCCGCTGGGCGAGGCCCGCGGCAGAATCATCCTGCCCTGCGGCACGGGCAAGACGCGCATATCGCTGCGCATCATCGAGGAGCTCACGCCAGCAGGTGGGCTGTCCATCGTGCTCTGTCCGTCGATTGCGCTCGTCGGCCAGATCCGGCGCGAATACCTGCAACACGCCAGCGCCCCGTTGGATGTGCTGGCGGTCTGCTCGGACGCCACCGCGGGCTATGACCCAAAAAAGGAGGGCAGCCGCAATGCCACGCTAGACCCGACCGTTGACAACAGCAATGTCAGCGCCTCCGAAGTCAAGGGCAAGGTGACCACGGATCCCGGCGAAATAGCGGACTGGATGCGCCGGGACAGGCTCGGCGACGGCATCAAGGTCCTAATCGGCACCTACCAAAGCAGCGCTAGGGTGTCGGAAGCCCTGCTGAAGGCTGGCGTCAGAGGTCAGGTGATGATTGCGGACGAAGCTCACAGGACCGCGGGACTGAAGCGCAGGAACTCGAAGACCGCCGCAGCCAGCCAGGAGGAAAAGAAGCTGCGCGACTTCACCGTCTGCCATGACAACGCCATGTTCCCCGTCACCTACCGCGTCTATCAGACCGCCACGCCGCGCATTTACGACGGCAAGCGGCCCACCGGCAACCCAAACTGGATCGTGCGCTCGATGGACGACGAGGCCACCTTCGGCGTGGAGCTGTACCGCAAGAGCTATCTCGAGGCCGTCCGCAACCGGTGGCTGTCCGACTACCGCATCATCGCCATGGGCATCAACGACCCGGAGGCGTTCAGGACGGCGAACGAGCTGGCCAAGGCGACCAAAAGCACAGGGCGCGGCCAGCTGACCACGACGGACTACCTCAGGGGCTTGGCCTTCGCGTTGACCATGGGCGGCGGCACCCAAGGCGACAAGGTGGACGTCAAGTCGTGCATCGCCTTCATGAACACGGTGGACAAGTCCCGCAACATGGCGGCGGACCTGCAGACCGGCAAGGTCAAGCAGTGGGTCTCGCGCTGGCTCGGCGAGAACGCGGACGGCAGCGCCGTGGCGGACTACAGCCTGGAGCACCTGGACGCTTCGAGCAACGCCGCGGCCCGCGAAACCGCGAAGGGGCGGCTGGCTGGGGCTGATTCGGCGCATCCGCACGGCATCATCAACGTGGGCATATTTGGTGAGGGCACCGATTCGCCGTCATTGAGCGCGGTGGCTTTCCTGGAGGCCCGCAAGAGTCCGATAGACGTGGTGCAGGCCGTCGGTCGCGCCATGCGCACCGCCCCCGGCAAGGAACTCGGCTACATCGTCTGCCCCATTCTGGTTCCGCCCAGCGCCGACCCGGAGAAATGGCTGAGCACCAGCGCCCCCGAGGAGGGATGGCAGGAATTGGGGCAGATACTGCTCGCCCTGCGCGCCCACGACCGGCGCATCGAAGAGAATCTTGAGGAGCTGCTGCAGCTGTACATTCCCAAGCCACCGCCGGTGGAGCGCACCTTGGTGGCGGTCGCCAGGGGTGAGGGCAGGCGCATCCAATACGGCGAAGTCGAGGGGCCGCCCGGCGCCGCGCAGGAGGCGGTCGAGCAGGTATTGGCGGGCAAATCCCGCGCTGAGGCGGGCATACGGCGCCTTGACGAACAGGCCGCCCACGGCAGGGAGCCCTCAGCCGGGGAACAGGCGAGTGCCTCTCGCTACGCGAGAGGGCCTGCCCCTCGCAGGAATGAGTCCGCCGCGGTCGGCGGCGAGCTGGAGGTGCGCCAAGCAGCCGATGACTGGGAGCGCCCCGACATCGTCGAGCCCGTGGAGATGACCCAGGTTCTCACGGCGAAAAGGAACGATGACGGAACGGATGAACTGCGCACGGATGCAGTGGCCCGGGACAAGCCGCAGGCGGGCGCGGCGCGGGGCATCGTCAACATCCAGAAAACCAAGGCCAAAGCCCGCAAGATGATCAACACCGGCGAGGGCGGCATCCGCGTGCGGCGGGGCGGTCAGCGCCAGCCGCAAAAATCCGCCAAGGAGCGCGCCGAGGAGCAGGGCCAGCTGATGCTTAAGCTGAGCGGGCTCGAGGACCACGGCAGCGCCATCAGGATGAACCTGCTGTCAAAGTCGGGCCTCAGCGACAACCGGGTGCTGCGCGATCTGAATATTCTGGAATCGAGCGTGTCCGAGGCGGCTCACCATATGCGGGCGGATGGATTGCAGCCCCCGCTGAACAAGCACTTCCAACTCGATCGTCTAAAGGAAACCGACAAGAAGCAAGCCGACGGCTGCACCATCGCCGCGCTGCTGATGATGAACGCCGCCATGCTGCACCAGCGCATCAGCAACGGCGGCTGGCTGTCGGGCATCAGCGACCTCTCACTCATCAAGAACCAGACCGACGTCGTGCGGACGATCAGCCGCGAATGGGAGCGCATCATGCGCCACGACTTCCGCCCGGTGCTCGAACCGGCCTTGGAAGCGATTTACGCGGTCGAGACGACGGGCAAGACCGCCGGTCTGGAACGCGCCCTGCATCATCTTGCTGCCGAAGCCGAGCGCATCGCCGAGACCTACGCGGACATGGGCGCCGACCATGCCGGCCCGCTGTTCAACCGCGTCATGGGCAACCAGGCCTCCGACGGCGCTTACTTCACGCGGCCCGTCGCTGCCTCGGTCGCGGCACGCCTGACGCTGGATGTTTGCGGAGACCAGGATTGGTCTGACACCCAAGTTTGGCGCAAACACAAGACAGTGGACTTGGCATGCGGCAGCGGCACCCTGTTGGCCGCCATTCTCACCGACATGAAGCGCCGGGCGCTGGACAAGGGTGCGACCGACGAAAAGCTGACACAGCTGCAGAAACTGGCGGTCGAGGACATCATCAAAGGCTTGGACATTAATCCCGTTTCGCTGCAGCTCGCGGCCTCCCAACTGACGGCGGGCAACCACCGGGTCAGCTACCGCAGAATGGGCCTGCATCTGATGCCCTACGGGCCAGACAAGCATGCCCCGGATCGGGTACACGCCGGTACGCTTGAGCTAATGGGGCAGCGGACCGTCGTTGAAAGACCGGACGAACTGGATTTGGATGATGGCGCTATCGATTCCCAAGCGACTTGGGAGGCCACAGACGAGACCGAACTGGAAGACGCAGTGGATGCGGTGAAGAACGCTCGAATCGTCATCATGAACCCGCCGTTCACCAACCGCGCCAACATGGGCGAGAAGTTCGCAAAGGAATCGCAGAAAGCGCTGCGCGCGCGAGCCGACTCGCTGGAGCAAAAGCTCACCCAGGCAGACCCCGCCCTGATGGAGCTCGCCGACAAGAACACGATTAGGCCGCTCTTCGTGGGCCTTGCGGACCATTGCGTGGAGCGGTCCGACGGCGTGCTGACGATGATCAATCCGACCATCGCGCTGACCACGCCATCCGGTCAGCAGGAGAGGCTGGCGCTGGGGCAACGCTTCCACATCCACACGATCCTGACCTCGCACCAGCCCCGCAACATCAACTTGAGCCAACACACATCCATCAACGAGAGCATCGTGGTGATGCGGCGCCATGAAGGTGGAAATCCGCCAACCCGGTTCATCAACCTCGACCGAATGCCGGCGGACGACGATGAGACCTCCGATTTCCACCAATGTCTGCTGGACTGCGAGCAAGGCTTGATGGCGAACGGCTGGGGCGAAGTCTCCCTTTGGCCAGCCGAGCGCATCGAGGCTGGCGATTGGACCCCCGCGATTTGGCGCTCACCGGCATTGGCGAAAGCGGGCTGGGCGTTTGCTAACGATACTAACCTGCGACCTCTCGGATCGATTCCCGATTGCACGGCTCACGACGGGAGCCGAAGAGTGCGCGAGAACTTTGACAGATCGAATCGCGACTACGCGGAGAGCATTCCCATTCTGGAATCGAAAGGTGCTGAAGGACAAAAGACGATCGAATCCACACCCGATGGGTATTGGGTCTTCAAGAAAGGACGAGAACAGCAAGCGAGGCACTACCTCGAATGGTCATCGCACCTTCTGATAACCGCCGGGCAACGCAATAGTACGGCGCGGTTAACTGCGACCGCCAGCGATTCCAAGTACCTTGGACAGACTTGGTTCCCCGTGGTCGGCTTGTCCTCCGTAGAAGCGAAGGCAATCGCTGTTTTTGTCAATTCGACGCCGGGACGGCTCCAAATTATGCGTGATCCAGGTAAAACGCTGGAGTTTCCAAGCTACTCGCCGCAGGCGACGAACAAGCTCAGGGTGCCAAACATCAAGGACGACCGTATCCGCCAGATGCTGGCCGACTGCTGGGAGCGCACCAAGGACATGGTCGTCCCCCAATTCCGCGACGGCGAGTGCGAAGTGCGCGGCCTGTGGGACCAAGCCGTGGCCGAGGCCATGGGCTGGGATGCCGCCGAGCTCAAGCGGCTGCGCCTGCTGCTGCACCGGGAACCCCATGTGCGCG
>CAZRBP010000006.1:0-53256 GCA_964598305.1 uncultured Pseudomonadales bacterium
GCCTCATGGAGCGAAGTGGACACCTTCTGCGCCTACGTCGCCGGCCCCTGTTGGGTGCAAGGCCAGATCGAGGATCAAGTCGTGCTGGACTGGTCGGGACGCAACGACCGCTGGTGGCGCCGCGCGGCCCTAGTGGCCACCACCGCCCTCAACGTGCGCACCCGAGGCGGCACCGGCGACCCTAGCCGCACCCTGATGATCGCCGAGCGGCTGGTGGCCGACCGCGACGACATGGTGGTCAAGGCCCTCTCCTGGGCTCTGCGCGAGCTCATCTATTGGAATCCCGCCGCCGTGGCGGACTTTATTGAACGCCACGACCAAGCCCTAGCGCCCCGCGTCAAGCGGGAAGTGCGCAACAAGCTGGATACGGGGTTGAAGAATCCAAAAGGCTGAACCAAGGCGAGGGCAAGATGCCCTCGAGCCGACCTCAGTTCAAAGCTGTCCCTGGTCTCATTGATTCTGACAGGGTTTCCGGCTTTGATGTTTAGCTACGGTTCTCTACACAACGCGCCGTAGGCAATTGTCGCCGGGAGGCGTCCAAATCGCCGCACACTTCCCTCGTTTCCAGAACACGAGGAAGTAGGAGTGGTTTTTTCGGGCGTGAACCTGCCGCACCGCTCGGCTGACCCCTGGGCGGTTGTTGCGCATCACTACAAACAGATCCTCCGCAACGAATCCAAGTCGTCCATAGGTGGTCATGATCTCAACATGGGTAAAGCGTTGACGGTTGGAGCACACTTCATCCTGACATTTGACAATCAGCACCCCGCGCTCACGCAGCACCCGATGCGCTTCCTGGCCAGCCTCAACGTAGAGGTCCACAACGGCTTCGTGGTACTTGCTGGCGGTTAGGTTGCCAGTTTCGTTGTTTTTGTAGTGGCTTTCAAATGCCGTGTGCCCGGTGTGCGCCGTTCCGCCGGGGGAATGCATGTAGGGCGGATCGAGCACAACGCAATCGATTTCCCCGTCCTCGTAGGGCAGTTCGCGGCAATCGACCCCATCCAGAATGTCAGTCGCCCTCAGCTTGTAGCGATCATCAGGCACCCGCTTCCAGAACGCGCCCTTGCCGTAAGTGACATCGGCCACCACGCTGCCGGGGCGCACGTACAGATCCAGTATTCTGGGAAAGACCTCGGCGTTGGGATTGGCGTAGGCGCTGAACACCAAGTCGTTGGTGGCTTCACCGTTGCGCACCACTCGTCTGCCCCCTTGGCCATAAGGCGTTACATGATCGGGAAATAGGCTCTCCGAGCGCGGCAGGGCCATGATCCATGCCTCCTGAATGTCGAATGGGCAGCGATAGTGTAAACGTTGCTGCCGCTTGTGCGCCAATGGCACCGTTAGAGCGTACACTGGCGCGATGCGACCCATCCTCATCCACCTGCATCGCTGCCTACGCGCCGCGTTTACGCTTGCCCTGCTCGCCGGCTGCACCAGCGGCCTGCGCCAGCCGATGCAGCTCATTCAAGATGCCGGGCCGGTGTATCCCGAAGCGGCCAAGGCGCAAGGCATTGAGGGTTGGGTGCGGCTGCGCTACGACATTGCCAGCGACGGTCGGGTGGAGAACCTCCAAGTGGTCGAATCGTCACCGCCGGGCGTGTTCGACGCCGCCGCCATGGCGGCGGTGGCCCAGTGGCGCTACAGGGCGCCGGTCACCGATGGCGCGCCGAGTGCTGTCTCCGGGGTGGTCAGCACCCTGCGCTTCGAACTCGGCGCCGCTGAGCGCTACGAGGGCTATTGAGACATCGCGGCGTCACCATGCGTTCCAATGGGTGATGTTCGCCACCGGCGGACGGCTGGCCCGCTTGAAGTCCGTGCCCAGGGTGTAGGCCACGGGCAGCAGCGCCACTTGCATCACGTCATCCGGGATGCCGAGCAGTTCAGCCGCTTCCCGTTCGTACACCAAGTGCAGCGTGGTGAGCGTTGAGCCCAAGTCCCTGGATCGCAGCGCCAGTTGGAAGCTCCAAACGGCGGGGAAGATGGAGCCGAACAGGCCGCCCAGGGCAATCGTCGGCGAACCCTCCGGGGGTCGGCCTTTGACACAGGGAATCACATGCACGGGCACCTTCTCAAGGTTGTCCATCAAGTACATGGCGGAGTCAAAGACCCGCTTGGTTTGGCCCTCCGGCGCTTGCTCGGCGGCGGCGCTCAGGTAGCTTTCAGCCCCCTTGCGGTAGAGGGCTGCCAAGGCAGCCCGCTTGTCCGGGTCATCGACCACCACCCAGCGCCAAGTTTGCGAATTCGATCCGGTGGGCGCCTGCACCGCGAGTTCCAGGCAGTCGTTGATGATTTGCCGGGGAACGGCCCGCGAGAAGTCGAGCCGCTTGCGCACGGCGCGAGTGGTGGCCAGCAGTTCATCGGTCATGGCGGTGTCGAATGGCATGTATGCTCCTTGCGAACAGCATGGTAAAGCCGCGCAGTGTATCCTATCCGCGCTACGCGATCGTGTTGCGCAAGGAGAGCGAACGATGCATGGATATTGGCGAAGTGCCTCGGTCTCCCTTTGGAGCCTCGGCTTGGCACTTGGGGCTGGTGCCGCAAGCGGCGACTTGAGGGAAGCCATCAACACGGGCACCGATGCCGTGGCCGAGCAGGTGGTCGCTTGGCGGCGGCACATCCACGAGCACCCCGAACTCTCCAACCGCGAGCACAAGACGGCCGAATTGGTCGCCGAGCATTTGGAAAGCCTGGGCTTGGAAGTCGAAACGGGCATCGCCCACACCGGTGTGGTCGGCCTGCTGCGTGGTGCCAAGGACGGCCCGGTGGTGGCCCTGCGCGCCGACATGGACGCCTTGCCGGTGGTCGAGCGAACCGGGCTGCCTTACGCCTCGAAGGTGATGAGCATCTACAACGACCAAAGAGTCGGAGTGATGCACGCCTGCGGCCACGACACCCACGTCGCCATCCTCATGGGCGCAGCGACCGTACTCACGAGCCTGCGCGAACAACTGCCCGGTACCGTCAAGTTCATCTTTCAGCCGGCAGAGGAAGGGCCGCCCAAGGGCGAGAACGGCGGGGCCAGGATGATGGTCCAGGAAGGGGTGCTTAAAGATCCCGACGTGGACGCCATTTTCGGCCTGCACATCTCCCAAGGTGGCCTCGCGGGGACAGCCAACTACCGGCCGAAGGGCGCGATGGCGAGCGCCCAACGGCTGGAGATCACCATCAAGGGCAGCCAAACCCACGGGGCTCGGCCTTGGGCGGGGGTCGATCCGATCATGACCGGGGCGGCCATCGTCAACGCGCTGCAAACCATCGTCAGCCGCCAGGTTGACATCACCAAGGCGCCGGCGGTGGTCACCTTGGCCACCTTCCATGGCGGGGTGCGCAACAACATCATTCCGGACACCGCGCACTTGACCGGCACCATCCGCACCTACGATGCGGACATGCGCAGCGACATCCACCAGAAAATCCGCGACATCGCCGCCAACACCGCTGCCAGCATGGGCGCGGAAGTGGAGGTGTTCATCGACGAAGGGGTGCCGGTCACCTACAACGACCCGGACCTTGCCGCAGCTATGGCGCCGACCCTAGAACGGGTTTACGGCGAGGAAAATGTATCTATAGCCGACCGCATCACCGGCGCGGAGGACTTCTCCGTGTATCAGGAGCAGGTGCCCGGCCTGTTCTTCTTCATCGGCGGACGGCCCGCCGACATCCCCGCCGAACGGGCCATTCCCAACCACTCGCCCTTCTTCTACGTTGATGAAGCAGCCTTCAAGCCAGCGGTGCGGGCGATGGCGAACCTCGCGGTCGACTACCTAGCCCAAAACGCCCAGTGACCGAAGTTAACGGTCCCGCCGTTCGTCTTGCTGTCCGCCGCGCTTGCGCTTCTTCGGCCGCCGGACGCCGAAGGTGCCGCGCACGATCTTGCCGCGCTTGGTGCGCTGATCGCCCTTACCCACGCTTGTAGCCTCCATTCATCACCAATCACCCCGAGCTGGAAGGCGGCGGATTATAGCCCCCAGCACTCCAAGTCGTCCGCAAAGATCAGCGCGCCGCTGTAGTTGGCCTCAATGGCCTCCCGGCTTTGGCTTTCCCGGCCCCGGGTGCGGTTCATGCGGTGGCTGAGGATCAGCATTCGGGCGGCGGCCTGCTCGGCGATGCGGCCGATCTGGCCCGGGGTGACGTGGCGGTCCCGGGCTTCACCCCGGGCGTGCTCCGGCTCGGCATGGGATACCACCAAGGCGTCGGCATCCGCGGCGAATTCCGCGATGACGTTCTTGCGGTTGGAGAAATCCCCGGCAAAGACCGCCGCGAAGCCTTGGGCCTCCACCCGCCAAGCCAATGCCGGCACATCGCCGTGATGCACGGGAATCGCGGCCAGTTGGAGGTCTTCGTTGCCAAACCGCGCCCAACGCCGCCGCCCGGTGGCAGGCACGCCGCGCACGCTCAGCCGGTAGCCGCCTCTTGACTTGACGGTCAGGAAGTCGGCCAGTTCAGGGTAGGCGCCATCGGGGCCGATCAACCGTTCGACAAAGGTCGATAGGCCGATCGACGAACCGCCCTCCGGCCCAAGCACCGGCAGCGACCGGGTGCGGCTGTGAAACCGGGAGCCGTCAAGAAAGGCTGGGAAATCCGCAGCGTGATTGGCGCTCAACTGGCTGAAAACGATGGCATCGAGGTCCTCGAACGCGGCGCCCGCCTCGTCGAAGCGCACCGAAGCGCCCGGACCGGCATCGATCAGCAGACGAGCCTGATTGTCGATCCACAGCAGATAGCTCGGCCCGGCATCGCCGTCGTGCAGTTCCGGGCCACCGGCCCCAAGTATCTGAATCCAAAAGCCTTCGTCCCCGCAATACGGCGCCTCGGAGGCAAACGCCGGGGGGGCGCACAAAAGAAGGGTGGCAAGGATGGTCCAATGGCGCATGGTCGCTCCCAAAGGTTTCTCAACAGCGGGTCAATGGGTTTCCGGCAGGCGGTCGATGGCTGCGATCAGCCTTGAGGCTTGCGCTTCGTCGGGCATCCGCCAGTCGCCGCGCGGCGAGAGGCTGACCGTGCCCACCTTGGGCCCGGCGGGCAGGGTGGTGCGCTTGAACTGCTGGGCGAAGAATCGCTGGAAAAAGACCTTGAGCCAACGCTTCAGATCCTTGCCTTCATAGCGCCCGGCAAAGGCCAGCCCGGCCAAGGCAAAGATCTTCTCGGGCGCCGCGCCGTTGCGAACATAGTGGTACAGGAAGAAGTCATGCAGCTCGAATGGGCCGATGATGGATTCGGTCCTTTGGCTGATGCCGCCGCCATCGTCAGCGGGCAGCAGTTCGGGGGAAATCGGCGTATCGAGCACCCGCTGCAGCGCTTCGGCAAGCGCCGCGTCGGCCCGATGGCTGGCGTACCAGCGAATCAGGTAGGCGACCAAGGTCTTGGGCACCCCGGCGTTGACGTTGTAGCTGGCCATGTGGTCGGCGTTGTAGGTGCACCAGCCCAGCGCCAGCTCGGAGAGGTCACCGGTGCCGACCAGCAAGCCGCCGACTTGGTTGGCCGTGTTGAACAGCAACTCGGTGCGCTGCCGGGCTTGGACGTTCTCAAACACCACATCGTCGCGCGCCTCGTGGGCAAGGTTGCCCAATTGCTCGGAGACCGCCTTGGAAATTGGGATTTCGCGACAACTGATGGCGGTGGCGGCGGCCAGTTGCGCCACGGTCGCCCGGGTGTGCTCGGAGGTGCCGGGACCGGGCAGCGACAAGGCCTGGAGGTTTGCCGCCGGCAGGTCCAACTGCCCGAGCGCATCTAGGCAGACCAATAGCGCCAAGGTGGAATCAAGCCCGCCCGAGGTGCCGAGCACCAGCCGCTCGACGCCCGCGCCGCGCATGCGGCGGCTTAGGCCGGCACTCTGAATGGCGAGCACATCCCGCGCCCGAGCGTCAAAGATGGCCTCGTCCTTCGGCACGAAGGGATGCGGGTCCGGGATGCGCCGCAATCGCTCAAGGCGCGGCGGCGCGACCGCGACGGCGGCATTGCGATGGCCTTGCGGCCGCGGGGAGTCGGCAAAGGTCTTGTTCTGCATCCGGTCATGGCGGAGCTTGCCCAGGTCGAAATCAACGACCAGTTCCGCGCCGTCCAATCCGAACCGCTCGCTCTCGGCAAGCAGGACGCCATTCTCGGCCGCCAGCAGATGGCCCCCAAAAACCAAGTCCTTGGTCGACTCGGTCACGCCCGCGCCCGCGTAGAGGTAGCCGCACACCCAAGCGCCGCTGGCCATGCGCAGCAAATCACGGCGATAGTCCGCCTTGCTGACCAGTTCATTGCTCGCCGAGAGGTTCAGCACCAACTCGGCCCCGGCCAAGCTGTGGGCAGCGCCCGGCGGCTGCGGCGACCAAAGATCTTCACACAACTCCACGGCAAAGCGGTGGCCACCGAGCCGGAAGAGTTGGTTGGGGCACAGCCGCAACGCGCCAAACTCGGACTCGACCTCCAGATCGATGCCCCGGCCCGAGGTGAACCAGCGCCGCTCGTAGAACTCGCCGTGATTGGGCAGCGCCGTCTTCGGCACCAAGCCCGCAACCTGACCGCCGCCGACAACGGCGGCGCAGTTGAACAAGCGGCCGTCCGGGCTGCGCCAAGGCAGACCCACGACGGCGACAACCGGCACCCGGGCCTCGACAATCCGGGCCAGCGCCTCAAGGACATCACCGAGCAGGCTTGAGTCGAAAAAGAGATCCTCCACGGTGTAGCCAGTGAGGCTCAACTCGGGAAACAGAGCCAATGAAACGTCCGCTTCACGCAGTCCCTCAAGGTGGCCAACGACTTCCCGCACGTTGGCCAACGGGTCGGCGATATGCACCCGAGGCGCCACCGCGGCCACCCGCAAAAAGCCCAGTTCGGCGAAATCAACGGCGCTGTCCATGCCCCATCCTAACCCGCGCCCGCCATCAACATCCCAATGGGCAGCGCTTGGAAACGCCTCCCCGAACGCTGGAAGGACAGCGCTTGGTCCCCAGTGTAAAGCACAACCCCCCGCTCGAAGGCATCGTCGGCAAAATCCGCCAACGCCATCAAGCCGTCGAAGTCCCGCGGCCCAACGCTGGCGGACGCCTTGACCTCCACGCCAACGATCCTCGAGTTGCTGCGCTCCAGGACAATGTCCACCTCCCGCTTCCTTCGGTCCCGAAAGTGGTGCAGTTCGACCTCCTCCTCCGCCCAATCGACGTGCTTGCAGCACTCCAAGTAGATTAGGCTCTCCAGCAGACCGCCGTAGTGGGGACTGCGTAGGAGCTGTTCTGCGTTGCGCAGGCCGAGCAGGTGACAGGCCAACCCGGTATCGATGAAATGCAGCTTCGGCATGGGAGTCGACCGCCGCTTGGCACGGTTCTTCAGATAGGCGGAAGAACGGCGAACGATGAACATGAGTTCAAGAATCTCGATGTAGCTCTTGGCGAGATGGTCGTTGAGCACAAGGTCATTGGCGACATTCGCGTACTTGAGCAGGTTGCCACTCAGTCCGGCCAGATAGGGGGCAAGTGCCCGCAGCCGAGAATGGTAATCACCTCGGGCCGCGTGCAGGCTTTCAAAGTCCTTGTACAACCGGCCTTCCATGTAGGAGCGGAACCACGTTTGCCGGCCGCGCCGGCTCTTGTCCTGAACTTCGGGGTAGCCGCCGCGCAACAGCAGTTCCGCGATGGCTCTGCGGTCGGCCGCAGCCGGGCGGGCAGGCCAAGGTTCATCTGAGATCAAGTGGTCAATGAGGTTCAGCGGATTGCCGTTGATCTCGGTGACGGACAAGGGCAGCAGTTCCAATCGTGCCATGTGTCCCGGCAAGGCTTCCTGGGTTCGCGCGGAGCGAAAAATGTCCGCCGAGCCCGTGAGCAGGAACTTGCCCTTCTCGTCTGGCGCCAAGCGATCCGAGGCCTCCTTGATGGCAGGAACCAAGCCGGGGGCGTACTGAAATTCATCAAGCACCACGCGCCTCGCTCCCAAAGCGCGTACAAAGCCGTGCGGGTCGCTTTCAACCGATTCGAACGTTGATTGGTCGTCAAGGGTGATGTACTCCATCCCCAAACCTTCAGCAAGCGAGCGGGCCAGCGTGGTTTTCCCCGCCTGCCTAGGGCCAGTCAGGTAAACAATGCGGAACTCAGCGAGCAGTTCCCGAATGGAGGGCCCAAGGCTTCGGCTGTACACGACTTGTCTCCAACATGGCTAACGGCGGCCCCACTCGGCACCCTACGCCTTAACGCGAGAAATACAAGGCATTAATGCGAAAAATACAAGTAGCTAATACGTAAAATACACACCTTTCGTGCGAGGAATTCGACGGGGCTAGCACTCGTAAGGCCGGTCCTCAATCGGCGGCAGGCGCTCCAAACAAACGCTCCAAGTGAGCGCCCGGCAAGGGCTGGGTCAACTTGGAGACGCCCCAAGTCAAAGCCACGGAAACGATCTCGCCCATGGTCGCGCAAGACCAGGGATTGCCCGCTTCCAGCTGCAACCACAGGGCCGCTTGATGCAGCGCCCCCGGAGCAAACCAATCGGGGTCAATGAAGGCGCCGTGGGTGACGGAAAAGACCGCGGCGCCCCCGACCAAGCCAGCCAGAGCGCCCGCCCGGGTCACCCCGCGCCAGACAGCGCCCACCACCAGCGGCCCGGCGAAGGCGGCCATCATGCCGCCGGTGCCGATCCACACGATCAGTGCCACGTTGCGGTCCATCAGCAGCCACGCCATGAGAGTGCAGATCACCATCACGGCCACGGTGGCGATGCGGCTGATGCCCAGCACCCGCCGGTCCACCTCGGCCTCGCTGAGGCCCTTCTGAAACCGGGGCACATAGCTCAGCCGGTAGAGGTCGTTGGCAATGATCTGCGAACTCGACACCACCAAGCCATCGGCGGTGGACATGACCGCGGCCAGAATGCCGACGCCCAGGAGCGCCGCCAGCCAAGCCGGAAACAGTTCGATGAACAGCAGCGCCAAGGCGCTGTTGCTGGTGGCGTCCGGCGCGGTGAGCACATCGCCGAGAATCGCCCGCGCCAAGAGGCCGCCCAAGCCGAGCATCCCTAAGGTGAGGCCGAACGTAAACGCCAAGCTGATGAACCGGCGGCGCTCGCTGGGCTTCTCAAGGGCCCAAAGCTTGTTGCCGATGTGCGGCAGCATGCCCAACGGGACGTGGGCCAGGAGTATGGCCAGCACCGACCACCAGGAATGGTAGAGCACCGACTCCTCATTGAGCCAGCCAACTAGGTTGGCATCCTGGGTGCGCAGGTTGTCCACCATGCCGGTCAAGCCCCCTTCGACGCCGAAGCCGGTGAGGAACATGACCACCAGCACGGCGGCGATGACCACCATGAGCAGCCCTTGGACCCCGTCGGTGAGGATGTCGGCGTGGGCGCCGCCGAGCACCACGTAGGCCATGAGCACGGCGGCGGTGATGCCGAGCGCCCACTCCGGGGGCACCCCCAGCATCAGTTCGAACATCACGATGCCGGACACCAACTGCCCGGCCAAGTAGAAGAACAGCAGCAGCGAAAACAGCGACACCATGATGCGCACCCCGTCGGAGAGGTAGCGGCTGCCCAGGTACTCCGGGATGGAGCGGTTGCCGAACTCATGGCCGCTGTTGCTGACCACCTTGAGGCAAACCAGAACGCCAAGATAGATGCCGATGGGGTAGAGAAACACCGACCAGATGGCGGCCATGCCATTGTCGTAGGCGATGCCCGGAAAACCGACGAAGGTGGCGCCGCTGGCGGTGGTGGCGGCGAAGGCAAAGGCCAGGAACAGCGGGCCGTAGGCGCTGCGGGCGGTGGCGAAGTCGTCGGCACTCTTCACCCGCGCCCGGCCGAGCACGCCGAAGGCGATCATCAAGCCGATGTAGAAGACCAGAAAAAACCAAGACCAACCGGTCAGATCCATCAATCCCTCCTGTGCGGCCGCGCCCCGCCAGCGGGACAGCTTACCAGAGCGACAGCTGTCCGCCCTGAGTTGGCCGGAACAGCGGCGGCCGGAACAGGTCGGTGCGCAGCGACGGCAGGCGGTTGCCGACCAAGCCGTGCCGTCTGCGCGCTGCCGCCATGCGTGCCGCCAGCAAGTCGGCGAATGGCCCCTTGCCGCGCATGCGCTCTCCCCACGCCGAATTGTAGGCCTTGCCGCCGTGGGCATCATGGATGGCTGCCATGACGCGCTTGGCCTTCATGGGGTAGTGCTCCGCCAGCCAGCCCTCGAACAGCGCCTTGACTTCCAAGGGCAGCCGAATCAGCGTGTGGCTTGCTGCGGCAGCCCCCGCAGCGGCGGCGCGCTCGACGATGGCCTCGATTTCATGGTCGTTTATGAACGGGATGATGGGCGCCACCATGACGCCCACCGGTACGCCCCGCCGATGCAGGCCCGCCACCGCCCGAAGGCGCGCCGCCGGGCTGGCAGTGCGCGGCTCGAGCTTCACCTTGAGCGCGTTCGACAGGGTGGTGACGCTGAGCATGACGGCGACGAGATCGTTGCCCGCCAGTTCTTCCAACACATCAAGGTCGCGCAGCACCAAGGCGTTCTTGGTGACGATGCTCACTGGATGCCGACACTCAGCGGCGACCTCCAGAACGGTGCGGGTGATGCGCAGCCGCTTCTCGACCGGCTGATAGGGGTCGGTGTTGGTGCCCATGGCGATGGGACAGCAACGGTAGGACCGGGCGCTGAGTTCCTCGATGAGCCGCTCCCGCACGTTGGTCTTGTAGAAGATCTTGGTTTCAAAATCGAGCCCCGGCGAGAGGTCCAGATAGGCGTGCGTGGGCCGGGCGAAGCAGTACACGCAGCCGTGCTCGCAGCCCTTGTAGGCGTTGATGGAGCGGTCGAAGGGCACATCCGGGGAGGCGTTGCGGGTGATCAGGCGCACGGTGCGGTCCGGGAAGAACTCGGTGGTCGGTGCGGGCTCCTGCTCCTCCCGCAAGTTCCAGCCATCGTCCACTGGCACCGAGGCGGTGTCCAGGTAGCGACTCCCTGGATTCAGGGTGGCGCCGCGGCCCTTGTGAACCACCGGCCCGGCCCGCGAATCCTTGCCATCCCCCACGGCCATGACGCCTCTCCAACAGAGAGATTACTGTATTTAAAAACAGTATCAGTGTCAACTCCCACATACTCCCCGCAATCCGTTAACCTTGGACGTTTCCACTCCAATCATTTCAACCAACGGAGACCTACCATGATCGTCGTCAATGCCCGGATTGAGGCCACGCCGGAAACGGTGGCCGCGCTCAAGGACGCCATACTGGCCATGCAAAGCGCCACCCTGGAGGAGCGGGGTTGCGAGGACTACACGTTCAGCGTCGAGCTGGCCAATCCCGGCGCCATCCGCATCACCGAGCGCTGGGACAGCAAAGAGGCCCTTCAAGCGCACTTCGCCACCCCGCACATGGCCACTTTCCAAGCCGCCATGCAGGCCCATCCGCCCAAGGAGGTGAACGCTCACTTCTACGAGGCGACCGAGATCGACATGGGGCTGTGATGCAGATCTGGGGCGGCGCCACGACGCGCACGCAACGCGCCCACTGGATGGCCCATGAGTTGGGGCTGGACTACGAAGCGAAGCTCATCGGCCCGCGCACCGGCGAGACCCAGCGCGCCGAGTTCAGGGCGCTGAACGTCAAGGAAAAGGTGCCGGTGCTGGTCGATGACGGCTTCGTACTGACCGAGAGTGCCGCCATCGTCACCTACCTGGCCGACACCTATGGCGCCGACACCGGCTTGGTTCCGTCGCCCCACACTAAGTTGCGGGCGCAGTACGACGAGTGGCTCAGCTATGTGCAGATGGAACTGGACGCCCACACCCTGTACATCCTGCGCAAGCACATCGACCTCGCCCACCTCTACGGAGAGGCCCCCACGGCGGTGGCGACCGCCATCGAGGGGTTCAAGAAGCAGATCGCCTTCGCCGCCCGCCGCCTTGAGGGTCACGCGCACCTGGTCGGCGACGGCTTTACCGGCGCCGACATCATGCTGACCACCTGCCTCACTTGGGGCCAAGCCTGCGACATTGAACTGCCACCGAGCTTGGACGAATACACCCGCCGCATGACCAGCCGCGCCGCTTACAAATCCGCGGCGAAGCTCAACTTTTCCATCACGCCGGACGGAAGTTAGGCCATCAGCCAGTCGATGATCCGGTCGTTCTCGTCGTTCGGATAGGTGTGGGAAAGATCGGCGATTTCCCGGTACTCAACCAGCGCCCCGCCAGCCGTCAAGGCCGTGTGCGCGGTCTGCGCCACCTCGGCGGGGAACATCCAGTCCAGGGCGCCATGGATCAAGTAGATGGGCAGACCCTTGAGCCGGTCGCGGCTGACCGCTTCGAGCAAGAGCGGGTGAAAGGAGGCGGAGCAGGGTGCCAGATGGGTGAAGGGGGCATCGTCCTGCAATCCGGCCAAGTAAGTGAAGGTGCCGCCATCGGACATGCCGGTGAGCAGCACCCGATCCTCATCGATGGGCCACTGGGATTTGACGTGGGCGACGATGGCGGCCAAGTTCTCGCAGTCCGGCTCCGGGCTCATCAGCCCCCAGGTGCGGTCAATGGAAGTGGGAGCGGCAAGCACCGCGCCCCGGGTGCGGGCGTCACGCAGCCAGGACCACAGAAAGGTGCGGCCATGGCCGCTGCCGCCGTGCAGGGCGACGATCAGCGGGCGGGTTTCGCCGTCGTGGTACTCGGGCACGTAAAGGGAGAACCCGCCCCGCTCCGCCACTTGGTTGCTGGCGTGCATGATGCCGACGTTGTCCCGCGATGCGTCCGCCGCCGCCATCTTGGCCGCCAGCGCCTCATCGTCGCGCCGGTCCGCATGGGTGAAGAAACGGCTCACCGGCGGCAGCATCAGGGTCACCGGATAGAGGGCTTCCAGCGCCCGGGTGAGATTGCCGAGCGCCCGGTAGGCGCCCAACGCTGGCTGCGGCGACTCGGCCGCGAGCTTCAGGGCATCGAAGGCCAGCAAGGCGTGGCCGGCGGCATCCGTACAATGAGCTGCGAAGCGCTCAAGGCGGTCCGGCCACTGCACAGCCTTGAAGGCCTCGCGCCCAGCCGCTAAAGGCTCGCGCCACTGCTGCACTTGTGCCGCCAAATCGGGAACGTTCGGCGGATGCAGCCGCCGCCCCACGTAGGCCAGCGCATCCAAGGCGGTCAGCAGCGCCGGCACCAGCGCGGTGGTGGCGTCGGTCAAGGCATCGGCGTCATCGCTCATCGAGAGCTAAAATGGAATGTCGTCTTCCAAGTCGTCGTCGGCGCCGTCCACCACGGTGGGTTCGTTGCGGCGGCTGGGCAGTGGGCCGGGGCCACCGGTATCGGTGCCGCCGGACCGGTAGCTGTCCTGCCCGGCAGGCCGGTAGCCGTCCTGGCCGCCACCGCCGCCGCGGCTGTCGAGCATTTGCAGATCACGGGCGACGATCTCGGTCTTGTAGCGGGTTTGCCCATCCTGCTCCCAACTGGAAGTCTGCAACCTGCCCTCGATGTACACCTTGGAGCCCTTGCGCAGGTACTCGCCGGCTACTTCCGCCAAGCGGGCGAAGCAGACCACGCTGTGCCACTCCGTGCGCTCCTGCATTTCGTTGGTCTGGCGGTCGCGCCAGCCTTCCGAAGTCGCAATTCTTAGGTTGGCTACCGGGGATCCGGACTGGGTGTAGCGGGTCTCCGGATCCCGCCCCAGATTGCCGATGAGAATGACCTTGTTGATTCCACGCGCCATGAGTATCTCTTTCGTTTGTTCAGGTTCAAGTCAGGTTGATGAGTCTATATTATCGAGGGTGGGAAACCTACGGCGATTCTCTGCATGAGTTGTACGACATTGCCCAGACGCGGCTGCAATGGCGCACATCCAAAGCAGAGATATCCGCAATCATTTCGGCTGCTCTTGGCCGCCTTCGCGCTGCTGCCCGGCGCGGCCGCAGGCGCGGCAACGGCACTGCCGGACGTGGCCATCGACCTCTCCGCCCAGGCCGCAGCCCCGGTGCCGGCGGGGTGGGCGTTGCGGCAGGACTACTCCGGTGTGGATTTGCTGGACATCCGCGCTCCCGCGCTGTCGGTGGCGGAGCGAACGGCCTTTGGCAGGCAGGGGCGTGGGCCGGCGCTGGTCGGGGCAGGACAAGCGGTCCCTGACGCCCACCAAGGCGAACTCAGCACCCGGCTGGAATGGAACGCCGCACCGGGCGGTGGCTTCGTCGCCGCGTTCCAGGTCAGCGCGCCGCAAGCCAAGGCCCTGCGCATCGGCCTGCGGGGCAACCTGCCCGAGGGCGGGGCGGTGCGTTTCTTCAGTCCGGCGGATGCCAACCAGCGCTTTGAGCCCTACCGGCGAACCGACTTTCTCCCCCCAGCGGCCCAAGGCCGCGCCAAAGCCAAGGCCGCCCCCAGCGCACCGCCTGTTGACGGCGCCGGGCGCCTCATCTGGTCGCCCACCGTGGCCGGCAGCGTCTTGGGCATCGAGGTCACCCTGCCGAGCACCCAAGCAATCGGCGAACTGTCCTTGGCCGTGGCGCGCATCTCCAATCTCCAATCCACGGGTTGGCGGCCAGCGACCTCCACGGGCGATGGCAACGCCTGCCAAGCCGTGGATGTCGCCTGCGCCACCACGCCGAGCTGCTCGAGGACGGCCACGGTGCGCATCCTGTTCACCGAATCCGACGGCAGTTCCTACACCTGCACGGCGACCACCATCAACGACCATCGGGACACCCAAGCCCGGCTGGCCAACAGCCACCTCTTGACCGCCCATCACTGCATAGCCACCCAGGCGGCGGCGGAGACCCTGGAAGCCTGGTGGCACGACCAATCGGCGAGTTGCGGCGGCACCCAGCGGAGCGACCGATACGCAGCCTACCAAGGCGGTGCGGATCTGGTCGTCAGCCACGCCGCCTCCGACCACAGCCTGCTGCGCCTGCGCAAACGCCTGCCAAACACCGCGATCTGCTGGAAGCGGTGGTCCGTCGAGGGTGACCGCATCGGCCAGACCGTGGAATCCGTGCACCACCCCGGCGGCGGGCGCAAGGAGTGGGCCGAGGGGGAGTTGAAGCGGAACATCACGGCCATTCTGACCGACGCGGACAATCAGCACGTCGACGCCTTCGACGTTGACATCATGCAGGGGGCGCTAGTGGGCGGCAGCAGCGGCGCCGGCCTGTTCGCCAGCAGCTCGGACGGTCGCCTGATCGGCGTGCTTTCGGGCGGTCCCGAAGAGAACTGTTCGGTGAACTACTTCGGGCGCTTCGACCGTTTCTTCCCCTATGCCCAGCCCTACTTGCAGCCCGATGCGGGCGGTTCCGCCAGCGACGACCACAGCGGCTCGATCAGCGACGCCACCCTGGTGCCGCTCGGCTCCGCCACGGCCGGCACCTTGACATCCGGCGACGTGGACATCTTCACATTTGAAGTCCTGGAATCCGGCGCCGTCACCGTACAGACCGAAGGCAACACCGACACCCGAGGAACGCTGCTGCGCGCAGACGGCTCGACCGCTGCCGACGACGATGACCGCGGGCAAGGCAGCAACTTCCGCATCGTCAAAACGGTCGCTCCCGGCACTTACTACATCGAGGTGAAGGGCTTCAACAGTCGGGCCACTGGCCCCTACACCCTGCTGGTTGACTTCACCCCAGACACCCAGATCGTCCATGCCGTACCGCTGTTCCTAGCCGCCGGCGACAGCCGCCGCGAGAGCTTCCTGCGCATCGTCAACCGGTCACCGAGCAGTGGCATCGTGCGCATCAGCGCCATCGACGATGACGGCGAGCCCTACGGACCGATCCGGGTGGCTTTGGACAGCCGCCAATCGATTCATCTGAACTCCACCGACCTTGAGCACGGAAACGACGCCAAGCCGCTCTCCGGCGGAGTCGGGGACGGCAACGGCGACTGGCGTTTGTCGCTCAGCACGTCCTTGGACATCAGGCCCCAAGCCTACGTGCGCACGGCGGATGGATTCGTGACCAGCCTGCACGACCTCGTGGGCAGCCCCGGCAAGGCGCACGACGTCATCTTCTTCAATCCGGCGAGCAACTTCCGCCAACGCAGCCTGCTGCGCCTGATCAATCCCCACGACTACGGCGTCGATGTGCTCATTGACGGACGCGACGACCAAGGCAAGGCGTCGCCGAAGGGCCTGGCGCGCGTGCGCCTAGCACCCTGGTCGACCGTCACGCTGACCGCCGAGCAACTGGAATCCGGCGCCTCCAACGCCGGGCTGACCGGCAGCTTTGGCGACGGGGCGGGCAAGTGGCAACTCTTCATCACGTCGGACGCCGCGATTCAGGTGATGAGCCTGCTGGAAGGCCCGGCGGGGCAGCTATCCAATCTGTCAACAATCAACGCGCTGACGGAGAACAACTGAAGAGCCGGAGCGACGGCAGCCGAACAGCCCGGAGCGACAGCAACTTGCCCTCGAATTGAACCGCTGGATTCCATCGAGGGCGGGTCGCCCGCTCCGAGCAGGGTTCCCGAACCGAGGGCGCACGGCCCCGAGCGTGGTCCCCGGAGCGAGGGCAACTTGCCCTCGATTGCAACGGTTCGAATCCAAGTCGGCTCAATGCGCCAGAACGCTATTCGCCCCCCAGCCGGCTGATGGCATCAGCCAACAGTTCCACCGCCGGCGGGGCTCGAAATCCGGCCAGCCGGTCGGTCCATTGATCGCGCTCGGCCAGCAGGTCTTGCACCGTCTCGGTCAGCCGAAGGGCGTCCAAGTCATCTTCCGCAATCACTAAGCTGTAGCCTGCCTTTTCAGCGTAGGCGGCGTTCTCGATCTGGTCGCCACGGCTGGCCGTCTTCGGCAGGGGCACCAGCAGGTTCGGCTTGCCTAAGGTGAGCAGTTCAAAGAGGGCATTGGCCCCGGCTCGGGAAACCACCGCATCGGCTGCCGCCAAGAGGTCGCCCCAGCCCTCCGCCACAAACTCGAACGCCCGGTAGCCGGGCAAATCCAAGGGCACGGCCTTGCCGGGACCGCAGATGTGCACCAAGTGGCACCACTGCACCAGTTGCGGAGCAGCTTGGCGAACGATGGCGTTCAAGGACTCCGCACCCAGACTGCCGCCGGTGGCCAGCACCAGCGGGACGTCCGCCGCTGCGCCAGCCCACTCGCGCCCCCGGGCCGGGTCGCCGTCCAGGAGTTCCGGACGCACCGGCGAGCCGCAGTGGATGAGTTCCCCGCGCAGCCGCGATGGGCGCTCGATCGGGAAACTGGTGCCGAGGACGCTGAGGAAGGGCATGGCCAGACGATTGGCAAGGCCCGGCGAAGAGTCCGATTCATGGGCGACGACAGGTATCCGCCGCAGCCACCCCGCCAACACCACGGGAAAACTCACGAAGCCGCCCTTGGAGAAGATCACGTCCGGCCGCAACCAGCCGAGCAGGCGGTAGCTTTGCCAAACGCCGCGCAGCACGGCAAAGACATCGGTGGCGTTGCGCCAAGAAAAATAGCGCCGCAGCTTGCCCGAGGCGACGCCGTAGTAGGCCACGTCCTCGCCCGTCAAATAGTCGGCCTCCGCACCGCCCGCACTGCCGATGTAGGCCAGTTCCACGCCTCGACTCCGCAAGGCGCGCATCACCGGCACGGCGGGAAGAACGTGGCCAGCGGAGCCGCCGCCGGTGAAGACCGCCTTCATCACAAACCCAGCACCTTCTTCAGCAATGGCACCGTCAAGCGCCTGCGCTCGCTCCACGCCGCCCGGTCCAAGCGTTCAAAGTCGTCCAACAGGCAGGTCAGCGAGCGCTCCCGCCGAGCGAACCAGAAGTCCAGCACCGGCGGCGGCACCTCAAGCCCGCGCCGCCGCGCCCGATCGGCAAGCACCAGTGCCTTGCCGGGGTCATCCAGCTCCTGGACCTCCCAAGAAGCCGCCGCGCGCAAACGGGAGCCCACGTCATCCAGGGCGAAGCGCAGCGCAGCCGCGGGCTGATCGGCCACCATCAACAGGCGGTGTCCTTTCGTAACCAGACCTTGGTAGAGGCCCATCACCGCTCGCTCCAGATCGACGCACCCCAACCAATGCTGCAAGTCATCGACCGCCACCAGGTCGTAGCCGGCAAGCCCGTGCAGCACCTCGGGATCCTCAGGGGTCGAGGCCAAGGGCACGTAAGCCGCCTTGGCGCCGAGGCCAACCTGCCAGTGACAGGCCGCATGGGCCAGATGGGACTTGCCTGACGCCGGCGGCCCCCAAAGCCAGAGCGCCGCAAAGCCGTCGTCGGGCCGCACCAGCCGGTTGACCAGATCGGCGTTGTCGCCAACGACGTAGTTGGCGAAGGTGCGGCCGTCTTGAGCGGTGAAAGGCAGGAGTTGCTGATTCACTACGTGACCGGGTGCTTGTTGCGCCACGCCTTCAGGCTCCAAGTGACCACATAGTCCACGCCGGAAGCCACGCTTAAGGCAGCCACCAAGTAGAAGCACCAAGGGTCCGCTGCCCTCAAGGCCAGTTGGCTGGGCGCGCCGAAACCGCACAATCCGAACAGCACCAGGAGCAGAACCAGTATCTGCACGGCTGTGTTGGCCTTGCTGATCAAGGTTGGCGACATCGAGAGTTCGTGGAACCACAGCCGATAGACGCCGGCGCCCGCCAATATGATCGCGTCCCGGCCCACCACCACCGCGGCCAGCCACAACGGGATCACGCCTTGGAAGGTCAGCGCCAGGAACACCGCCACCACCATCACCTTGTCCGCCAACGGGTCCACGAAAGCCCCGAACTCGGTGCCCCAGTTAAAGCGCCGCGCTAAGAGGCCGTCCACGGCGTCCGAAGCCCCGGCGATGGCCATCAGCACCAGCGCTTCCGGGTAGCGCATCTGCCAAAGCAGCCAAGCGATCGGCGCCACCAGCAGGATGCGCAGCAGGGTAATGACGTTGGGCAGTTGGGAGAGCTTCATGGCGTACCACGCCAAGCCAGTTGGTTGACCGGTGCGCCCGGAGCCGGTCCGGCCAGCCGTCCGCCCGCTTCGAGGAGCGCCACGAGGCGGCCAGTTTCCGCTCGGCTGGTTACTTGGATGTCCAACCGGTCCTGGTCCAAGCCGACCACGGCCACGCTCTTCAAGTACTCCAGACCGGCGAGGTGGCGCAGTAGGCCGCCGTAGTGAAGGGGCGAAGCGATGCCGGCGACAACCAGTGACCTCGGCTCGTTCGCACGCCACGCAAGGGCGTCGCGGCTGGCCATGGCGTTGGCGAGGAAATTGGCCCCGGCGGCACCGGCTTGGGTGAAGTCCAAACCATCGACTTGTTGGGTGAATTCGTCACCGTCCTGCCAATACGCAAACTCCCCCGACCACACCTCGTTGCCGTCATACCGCAAGCGGCCGATCAGCACGGCTTCGGTGCCGTAACGGCGCGACGCCTCGGCGAGAACCAAGCTGGACCGGCCCCAGACCGCGGCAGGCTGCACCCGCAGTTGATCGCGCAGATCCATCAGCGGCAAGCGCGCCTCGAACCCCCTTCGGCGGGCCTCGGCCACCAACTCGACGGCCAAGGGATGGCCGCCGCGAACAATCTCCCGCACGCCGTTGGCCTCCAAGGCCACCCAAGCGATGGCGGGCAGACGGCGCAAGGGCCACAACGACAACTTGGCCCGGTCGATCAATTCCAGCAGGGCGGATGGCGTGAAAAACAGCTTGAGGCGATCATCAGCCACAAAGAGAAAGCGGTCGTAGTAGCGCTCCGGTTGGCCTAGGGCTTCCCGCAGCACCGGCTCCGCCGGCAGCGGCGCAGTGCCGCTTAAGCGGATCAACACTTGGCGGAGCCCCGCCCGCGCCGCTTTGCGCCGGGAGGCGGCAGACTGATCCGCCACCTCCACTTCAGCCTCGTAAAACCCAGGCGCGGCTGCCAAGGCAGCGCTCGCCGCCATGACCAAGCCGAACGCGGCAGCAACTGCAATGAGCACCTTAAAACCCATCAAGGGCGCACCTCCCTGCGCAGGCCTGCACAATTCTGCGCAGGGCGTCGATTCTAACCGAAACTCCGGGGCAATCCGGGTAAACTGTCGCCATGGGCAAGGGGCTGACCTATCGCGCCGCCGGCGTGAACATCGATGCCGGCAACGAACTCGTGCGGCGCATCGCCCCCGCCTGTCGCGCCACCCACCGCCCGGAAACACTGAGCCATCTCGGCGGCTTCGCGGCGGTAAGCGAGCTGCCTGCTGGCTATCAGCATCCGGTGCTGGTCAGCGGCACGGATGGGGTGGGCACCAAGCTCAAGCTCGCCATCGACTGCGGGCAACACGATGGCGTCGGCCAGGACTTGGTGGCCATGTGCGCCAACGACGTGCTGGTCTGCGGCGCCGAGCCCTTCCTCTTCCTGGACTACTACGCCACTGGCCAACTCGACGTGGACATCGCCGAGGCAGTCATCAAGGGCATCGCCAAGGGCTGCGAGCTGGCCGGCTGCGCCCTGGCCGGTGGCGAAACCGCGGAAATGCCCGGCTTCTACCAAGACGGCGACTACGACCTCGCCGGTTTCTGCGTCGGCGTGGCCGAGCGGGACCGCATCATCGACGGCACCGGCATCGACGTCGGCGACGCCTTGCTGGGCCTTGCCTCAAGCGGTCCGCATTCCAACGGCTACTCCCTGATCCGGCGCGTCCTGCAAGACAAGGGGCTGGCCGCCGATGGGGACCTAACCAAGGCGCTGTTGGCACCGACCCGCATCTACGCCCGCCCGGTGCTTGCCCTGCTCGCCGAAGCCAAGGTGCGCGGCATGGCCCACATCACCGGCGGCGGCTTCCTGGAGAACGTGCCCCGCATGCTGGCCAGCGACCGGTTGGCGGCGCGGATCCGCCCCGACGCCTGGCCACGGCCCGACATCTTCAACTGGCTGCAGCAGGCAGGCGCGATTGAGGAGACGGAAATGCTGCGCACCTTCAACTGCGGCATCGGCTTCGTGCTCTGCGTGCCGGCGGACCAAGCCGAAAAAGCGATGCAGCAGCTTGCGGCCCAAGGCGAGCGCGTCTTCCGCATCGGCGAGATCGTGCCCTCCGCCACCCAACCCCAGCCGGGCGAGTTGATCCTGGGCTAAGGCCGTGGCAGCGTCACTCCGCGCTGGCCTTGGTATTTGCCCGCCCGGTCCTTGTAGGAGACCTCGCAGCGCTCGTCGGATTGCAGGAAGAGCATCTGCGCTGCGCCTTCGTTGGCGTAGATCTTGGCCGGCAGGGTGGTCGTGTTGGAAAACTCCAAGGTTACGTTGCCCTCCCACTCCGGCTCCAAGGGCGTCACGTTGACGATGATGCCGCAGCGGGCGTAGGTGGACTTGCCGAGGCAAATGGTCAGCACGTCCGCCGGGATGCGAAAGTACTCGACGGTGGAGGCCAAGGCGAAGGAATTGGGGGGAATGATGCAAACCTCGCCCTCCACATCAACGAAGCTGCGCTCATCGAACGCCTTGGGGTCCACGGTGGCGGAGTTGATGTTGGTGAATACCTTGAAGCGGGGCGCGCAGCGCACGTCGTAGCCGTAGCTGGAAACGCCGTAGGAGATCACCTTGCCGGCTTGGCCGGTGCGCACCTGGGACGGCTCGAAGGGCTCGATCATGCCCTTGGCCGCCATCGCCTTGATCCAACGGTCCGACTTTATGCTCATCAGTCGTCTGCCATGCTGATCGTGGGGGCACCGGCGGCGTCCAGCGCCCAAATGCGGGCGGCCGCGTGGCGGGCCAAGTCCCGGTACAGCAGGGCCGTGGCGGACTCCGCGTCCGCTGCCACCGTGGGCCGCCCGCCGTCGGCCTGCTCGCGGATGTCCGGGGCCAGGGGCAGCTGACCCAGCAGGGGCACGCCGAACTCTTCCGCCACCCGCTCGCCGCCGCCGCCGCCGAACACCTCGCTCTTCGCACCGCACTCGGGGCAGGCGAAGTAGCTCATGTTCTCCACCACCCCCAGCACCGGGATATCGACCTTGCGGAACATCTCGATGCCCTTGCGGGCGTCCAGCAGGGCGATGTCCTGGGGGGTGGTGACAATCACCGCGCCGCTGACCGGAGCCTTTTGCGACAGGGTGAGTTGGATGTCGCCGGTGCCCGGCGGCATATCGACGATGAGGTAGTCAAGCGCGCCCCAATCAGTCTGCCCCAAGAGCTGCTGCAGGGCGCCGGTCGCCATGGGGCCGCGCCAGACCATGGGGGTGTTCTCATCGACCAGAAAGCTCATGGACATGGCCTTCAAGCCCCAAGCCTTGATGGGCACGAAGAACTTCTCGTCCTTCACCTCGGGGCGCTTGCCGGAGGCCACGCCCAGCATCATGCCTTGGCTCGGCCCGTAGATGTCGGCGTCCAGCAGGCCCACGGCGGCGCCTTCCCGTGCCAAGGCCAAGGCCAGATTGACCGCGGTGGTGGATTTGCCAACCCCGCCCTTGCCGGAGGCGACGGCGATGAGGTGCTTGACTTGCCCAAAGCCGCGGCCGGTGGGCGCTTTGAAGTTCAGGTCCAAGCTGATGTCCGATGCGCCGAGGAAGGCGGCCAGATCATCGCCCAGCTTCGCGGCCAATCCCGCCGCCGGATAGCCGAGGGTGGCGGAAACGCGATGCCCACTGGACAGCGCGCGAACGCCCAGCTCCCCCCAGGTCCGGTTCAGGTAGGGATCTTTGAATTGGTCAACTCTCATCGGCCAAGGGGCATTGCGCGGACGCTCCGGCGGGACGGCGCATTATATCGCGGGCACAGCCGGTAGGCTTGCGGTATATTGCGCCACCCCCTTGCCGCACCGCTGCCGATGAAACGCCGCATCCTGGTCACCAGCGCCCTGCCGTACATCAACGGCCCAATTCACTTGGGGCACCTGCTGGAGCACGTCCAGACCGACATCTGGGTGCGCTTCCAAAAGCTGCGCGGCCACGAGTGCCTCTATGTCTGCGCCGATGACACCCACGGCACCGGCACCATGCTGCTTGCCGAGCAGGCCGGCGTGGCCGCGGAGGACCTTATCGAAGGGGTGCGCCAGGAGCACGTGCGGGACTTGACCGGCTTCGGCATCGAGTACGACAACTACCACTCCACCCATTCCGAGGAAAACCGCAAACTCTCGGAATTGATCTTCGAACGGTTGCGCGAGCGGGGCTGCGTCTTCACCCGGGACGTGGCCCAGCTTTACGATCCGGAGCGCGGGCTGTTCCTGGCCGACCGCTTCGTTAAGGGCGACTGCCCGCGTTGCGGGGCAGCGGACCAATACGGCGACAACTGCGACGTGTGCGGCGCCACCTACGATGCCACGGAGCTCGGCCGGCCCCGGTCGCTGGTTTCCGGGGTCAAACCGGAGGTTCGGCAATCCGAGCACTACTTCTTCGACCTGCCGCAGTTCGCCGACCTGCTCAAGGGCTGGACCCGCAGCGGCGCCGTGCAGCCTGAAGTGGCCAACAAGCTCGCCGAATGGCTGGACGAGGGCCTCAAGCCTTGGGACATCTCCCGGGACGCGCCCTACTTCGGCTTTCTCATTCCCGGCACCCAGGACAAGTACTTCTACGTCTGGATGGATGCGCCGGTGGGCTACATGGCGAGCTTTAAGAACCTGGCCGACAGCCGCGACGACTTGGACTTCGACGCCTTCTGGAACGCCGATGCCCGCACCGAACTGCATCACTTCATCGGCAAGGACATCATCAATTTCCATACCCTATTCTGGCCGGCGGTGCTCGAAGCGGCTGGCTTCCGCAAGCCCACTCGGGTCCACACCCACGGCTTCCTCACCGTGGAAGGGGCCAAGATGTCCAAGTCCAAGGGCACCTTCATCCTGGCCTCCACCTATCTTGAGCACTTAAACCCGGAGTGCCTGCGCTACTACTTCGCCACCAAGCTCAACGGCACCGTCGATGACTACGACTTCAACTCCGATGACTTCGTGCAGCGGGTGAACGCCGACCTGGTGGGCAAGGTGGTCAACATCGCCAGCCGCTGCGCCGGGTTCATCACCCGCAAATCCGACGGCGAGCTGGCCCCTGAACTGGCCGATGAGGCGCTGTGGCGGCGCTTCGTCGAGGCTTCCGAATCCATCGCCGAGCGCTACGAAGCGGGCCAGGTCTCAAGGGCGGTGCGGGAGATCACCGCCTTGGCCGACCTCGCCAACCAATACATCGCCGAGCGCGAACCCTGGAAGCTGGTCAAGCAGGAAGGCACCGAGGCCGAGGTGCAGGCAGTGTGCAGCCTGGGGTTGAACCTGTTCCGCATCCTCGCCATCTACCTGACGCCCATCCTGCCCGGCCTGTCGAAAGCGGTCTCCACGTTCCTCAACGTGGGCCCGCTACGCTGGTCCGACATCGATCAACCGCTGCTTGGCGGGCGCATCAACCCATACAAGGCGCTGCTGACCCGCGTGGAGAAGAAGCAGGTCGACCGCCTCGTCGAGGCCTCCAAGGAGCAGCCGGAGGTACCGTCCGCCAACGGCGAGGACAACCAAGACGAGGAGCAGGCGCTCATCGCCATCGAGGACTTCGCCAAGGTCCAACTCAAGGTGGCCCGCATCGCGCAAGCCGAAGCCGTTCCGGAAGCCGACAAGCTGCTGCGCCTGCAACTGGACCTCGGCGACGGCCAACGGCAGGTGATGGCCGGCATCAAGTCGGCCTACGATCCGGCCAGCCTGATCGACCGGCTGGTGGTCGTGGTCGCCAACCTGGCGCCGCGCGAGATGCGCTTCGGCACCTCCGAGGGCATGATCCTGGCGGCTGGCCCCGGCGGCAGGGACATCTTTCTGCTCAGCCCCGACGCCGGCGCCACGCCCGGAATGGACGTCAAGTAACGCAGGAATCACATGGCTGACCTCGCCCTGATTCTCGTCGGCGCCCTGTTGGTCAACAACTTCGTGCTGGCCCAGTTCCTGGGGCTGTGTCCGTTCATGGGCGTAACCAAGAGCTTCGCCCCGGCGCTGGCGATGGGCTTGGCCACCACCTTCGTGCTCACCCTGACGGCGATCGCCTGCCACCTCATCCACCATGCCCTGCTGGTTTCCCTGGGTCTCGAATGGCTGCGCATCATCGTGTTCATCGTGGTGATCGCCAGCGTGGTGCAGTTCACCGAACTCTACCTGCGCTCCGCGAGCCCGTTGCTGCATCAGAGCCTCGGCCTCTATCTGCCGCTCATCACCACCAACTGCGCGGTGCTCGGCGTGGCGCTGCTGGTGGTTGGCGAAGGCCTGTCCCTGCCTAGCGCCATCGTCTTCGCCATCGGCGCAGCAGCCGGATTCAGCTTGGTGATGATGATGTTCAGCGCCATCCGCGAGCGCCTCGAAGGCGCTGACCTGCCCCGGGCCTTTGCCGGGGCGCCCATCGCCCTCGTGACGGCAGGCCTGATGAGCCTCGGCTTTCTCGGCTTCGCGGGACTCGATTGACCACCATCCTCATCGCCGCGGGAACGCTGGCCGCCCTGACCCTAATCGCCGGTCTCGCCTTGACGTGGGCGCATGCCCGGCTGCCGGCCAACGACGATGGCCTAATCGACGCCATCGACGCGCTGCTGCCGCAAACCCAGTGCGGGCAGTGTGGCCATCCCGGCTGCCGACCCTACGCCGAGGCGCTAGCGAAGGGTGCCCCCATGGACCTCTGCCCACCCGGCGGCCAGGAAACCTTCGCAGCGCTTAAGGCCCTGCTGGGCCGGGATGACGGCGCCGCACCCGCTGAGCCACAACCAGCCGTCGCCCGCATTCGAGAGCCGGAGTGCATCGGCTGCGCCCTGTGCTTGGCCCCCTGCCCGGTGGATGCCATCGTCGGCGCGCCTGGCTTCATGCACACGGTCATCGCAAGCCAATGCACCGGTTGCGAACTCTGCCTACCAGCCTGTCCCGTGGATTGCATCGAACTGGCCGCGATGCCGCAGCCCTCCGTCCCCAAGGAGTCGAGGGCGGGTCGCCCTCGCTCCGAGAGCTCCCCGGAGCGAGAGCGGGTCGCCCTCGACTTGAGCTCCCCGGAGCGAGGGCGACCCGCCCTCGATTTGAATCGGCGCAATTCCGCAGATGCGCCTTGCATCGGCTGCAACCGCTGCGAACCGGTATGCCCCCAAGACCTGGCGCCCCAGCACCTGCTGCGGTTGATCCGGGCGGATCAACTGGATGCCGCCGCAGCGACCGGACTCGGCCACTGCATAGAGTGCCGCCGGTGCGACCGCGCCTGTCCGAGCGGCATCCCCTTGGCGCACCTGTTCCGCGCCGCCAAGGACGATCGAACCGGGCGCACCGGGCGGCAAGCCCGCGCCGCTGCCGCCAAGGCGCGTTTTGATGCCCGCAACGCCCGCCTGAAGGCGGATGACACCGATGCCGATGCTCGCCGGGCGCAACGCCTGGCCGCCGGGAGCGCACGCCAATGGTGAGCGGCACCAGCCGCATCATGTGGTCGGTCAGCGCCGCACTGCTGCCCGGCTTCGCCGTGCTGAGCGTCCATTTCGGCAGCGGCTACCTGCGCAACATCGCCATCGCCTGGCCACTAACCTGCGCGCTCGACTGGGCGGCGGCCAAGGCCCGGCAGCGGCCCGCCAACCTGGCCGACGGTTCGGTGACCCTGACGGCCTTGATCCTGGCCTTGGCCCTGCCGCCCGCCGCGGCTTGGCATGCGGTCGCCGTCGCCACCGCCGGCGCGGTCTTGCTGGCCCGGCAACTCTACGGCGGATTGGGCCACAACATCTTCAACCCGGCGATGGCCGGCTACGCCATCGCGCTGGTCTCCTATCCGCTGGCGATGGGCACCTGGCCACCGCTGGTTGACGGGCACACCGGCGCGACGGCGCTGACGGCGCTCAAGTACCGGGACGGCTTGACCGTGGCCGAAGCCTTCCGGCAGAACCCCGCCTTCGGCCACTTCGGAGGATTGGCCTGGGAGTGGGCCAATCTCGCCTTCGCCGCCGGCGGCCTTTGGCTGCTGCTGCGGGGCTTGATCGCCTGGCGCGTGGTCACGGCCTTTCTCCTAACCTTGGGCGCCCTGGCTTTGATCTTCAACGATGGCGGCAGTTCTTCAGGCACCGGACCGCCGCTGTTTCACCTGCTATCGGGCGGCATTCTGCTGGCGGCGTTCTTCGTCATAACCGATCCGGTCACCCACCCCGGCAGCCAGCCCGGACAGTGGCTCTTCGGCGGCGTCACGGCAGCCATCACCTTCGTCATTCGCGCCTGGGGCGGCTACCCGGACGGCATCGCCTTCGCCGTGCTGATCGCCAACGCCGCCACACCGCTCATCGACCGGGCCTTTCGACAGGGACTTCGCGGCAATGATGCGTCCGCTGCTTAGCATCGTCGGCATCGGCCTTGGCTGCGGCCTGCTGCTGGCGGGCGTCCACGTCTTGACCGAACCGGCCATCGAGGCCAACCGATCACGCCATGTCTGGCAACTCGCTTTTGAGCTGGTTGGCGAACCATTCGACCCGACCGGCCTAGTTTGGCAGGGCGATCGGGTCGATCTGCCGGGCGGCATCTGGCTCAAGCGATCCGCGGTCCAAGGCTATGCTGGGGAAATCCATCTGTTGGCCGCCTTCGACCGGGGCGGGCAACTGTTGGGCGCACGGGTGGCTGACCATCTCGAGACGCCGGGCCTCGGCGACTTCATCGATGTGGACAAGAGCCCTTGGATGCTGCGCTTCGCCGCCACCCCGCCGCTGGAAGTGGACGCCGTCAGCGGCGCCACCATCACCAGCGAAGCGGTCAAGCGCGGCATCCGGCAAATGCTGGGCCCAGAGGCGCCGTCTGCGGCGGCGGTCGCGCCGTGAGCGGCACGGACGCCGCCGCAGGCGGCACCTTTGCCGAAGCCGCCATCCGGCGCAACCCCGCCTGGATTCAACTGCTCGGCCTATGTCCCCTCTTGGCGGTCAGCAACAGCTTGGTCAACGCCATCGGCCTGGCGTTGGCCAGTGGTTTCGTCATGGTTGGCTCGGCGCTGGCCATCTCCACGTTACGCGCCTGGATTCCGAATAGGGTCCGGCTGCCCTGCTTCGTGCTGGTGATCGCCACGTTCACCACCCTGAGCGTCCTGCTGCTTGAGGCCTACGCCTTCGAGCTCTATCTGCGGGTGGCGCTGTTCGTGCAGATCATCGTCTCCAACTGCATGATCCTCGGCCGGATGGAGGCCTTCGCCAGCCGCCAGCCGCCGTGGCGGGCCTGTCTTGATGCACTGGGCACCGCCGCAGGCTTCGCCATCGCCCTGATCGCCTTGGGCGGCGTGCGCGAAGCCCTCGGCCAAGGCAGCCTGCTGGCTGGCATGGAACATCTGTTTGGCCCAGTCGCAGCCAGTTGGCGAATCGACTTCGGCTTCGACGCCGCACCCTTCCTGATGGCCCTGCTGCCGCCCGGCGCCTTCATCATCGCTGGCCTGCTGCTCGGTCTCGGCAATGGCTTGCGCAACCGCCTATCACCTAAACCATCACTCGACACGGACTTGGATGAACACGGAAAAACGAACCCTGATATTCGAAAGGCTGAAGGCTAAAGACCCGGAGCCCACTACGGAACTGCGCTACGGCACGCCCTTCGAGCTGTTGATCGCCGTGATGCTGTCCGCCCAAGCCACGGACGTAAGCGTCAATCAGGCCACCGGCCCGCTGTTCAAGGTGGCCAACACCCCGGCCACCCTTGCCGCCCTCGGCGTCGAACGGCTCAAGGGCTACATCAAGCGCATAGGCCTGTTCAACACCAAGGCCGAGAACGTCATCAAGACCTGCCGTCTGCTCATCGAGCGCCACGGCGGCGAAGTGCCCGCCGAGCGCACGGCCCTGGAGGCGCTCCCGGGCGTCGGCCGCAAGACCGCCAACGTGGTGCTCAACACCGCCTTCGGGCAACCGACCATGGCCGTGGACACCCACATCTTCCGCGTCGCCAACCGCACCCGCATCGCCCCCGGCAAGAACGTGCGCCAAGTGGAGGACAAGCTGGTGCGCCTGATTCCAAAGCCCTACCTCAAGGACGCCCACCACTGGCTGATCCTGCACGGGCGCTATGTCTGCACCGCCCGAAAGCCAAGGTGCGGGGCCTGCGTGATCGAGGACCTGTGCGAGTTTAAGGACAAGCTGGAAGACTGACGGCACTCGCCGCCAGCGGCTCAGGCCTTGCGGCCGCCGTCGCCGGGGACGGGCATCGGGAAGGGCGTGACGTTGCCAGTGGTGGTTTCGGTCACCTTGGCGACGCCCTCCTTCTCCACTTCGTCGATGCGAATGACCGCGTGCATGGGGATGAAGCTGCGCTGGACGCTCTCGAACTCGTTGCGCAGCTTGTCCTCAGCTGGGTCGATGACCACTTTCGAGCGCTTGCCGAAGATGTAGTCCTCCACCTCGATGAAGCCGTACAGGTCGCTGCTGTAGATGTTGTGGGCATAGACTTCGTAAATCTGCCCCATGCTGTGAAACAGGACCTTGTAGATATGGGATTGTTCGTCGCTCATGGAAATCCAGGCAAGTTGGCTAATTGAACAGCCCGCATATTTTCCTTTGTTGCCGCCCCCATTGCCAATAGAATCGCCCCTTGGTGATTCACCGCAAAACGCCTGCATGATTGCCGAGCCGAAAAACCCAGACAATCCGCCGCGGCTGTTCGTCAAGACCCAAGGCTGCCAGATGAACGAGTACGACTCGTCACGGATGGCGGATGCCTTGCGGGAGAGCCACGGCTATCGGCCAGTGGCGGTCCCGGAAGAAGCCGACCTAATCCTGCTCAACACTTGCTCCATTCGCGAGAAGGCCCAGGAAAAGGTGTTTCACCAACTTGGCCGCTGGAAGCGGCTGAAGGCGCGCAATCCGAACTTGCTGATCGGCGTCGGCGGCTGCGTGGCCAGCCAGGAGGGCGCCGCCGTCGCCCGGCGGGCACCCTTCGTGGACATCGTGTTCGGCCCCCAAACCCTGCATCGGCTGCCGCAACTTGTTGAACAGGCCAAGGCGCGGGTGGCCGGCGCCGTGGTCGATGTGAGCTTTCCCGAAATCGAGAAATTCGATCACCTGCCTAAGCCGCGCGCGGAGGGCCCCACCGCCTTCGTCTCAGTGATGGAGGGATGCAGCCGCTACTGCACGTTCTGCGTGGTGCCCTACACCCGGGGCGAGGAAGTGAGCCGGCCGGTCGCCGACGTCATGCGCGAGATCA
Organism: uncultured Pseudomonadales bacterium; assembly: GCA_964598305.1. Lineage (GTDB taxonomy): Bacteria > Pseudomonadota > Gammaproteobacteria > Pseudomonadales > Azotimanducaceae > Azophilus. The sequence goes on from CAZRBP010000006.1 coordinate 29,936, forward strand.
CTGAACTGGCGCGCCAAGGGGTGCGCGAGGTCAACCTGCTCGGCCAGAACGTCAACGCCTACCGCGGGCCGATCGACGACGATAAGGCGGACCTCGCCGAACTGATCCACTACGTGGCCCAAGTCGAGGGCATCGACCGCATCCGCTACACTACCTCCCACCCGCTTGAGTTCGGCCGCAACCTGATCGATGCCTACGCCCAGGTGCCGAAACTGGTCGACCATCTGCACCTGCCGGTGCAATCGGGTTCCGACCGGGTGCTGGCGGCCATGAAGCGCGGCCATACCGCCTTGGAGTACCGGGCAAAGATCCGCAAGCTGCGCGCGGTCCGGCCCAACATCTCCCTGTCGTCGGACTTCATCGTCGGGTTTCCCGGCGAAACCGATGCCGATTTCGACGCCACGCTGCAGTTGATCGATGAAATCGGCTTCGACACCTCCTTCTCGTTCATCTACAGCGTCCGCCCCGGCACCCCGGCGGCCAACCTGCCCGACGAGACGCCGATGGCCGTCAAGCAGCACCGCCTCGCCATCCTGCAGGACCGCCTGCGGCAAGGCGCATCCGCCATCGCCGAAGGCATGGTCGGCAGCCGGCAGCGAGTGCTGGTGACCGGCCCAGCCCGCAAGAACCGGAACGAACTGCAAGGCCGCACCGAGAACAACCGGGTGGTCAACTTTGCCGCCGCCGAGCAGGACGGGCTGGTCGGCAAGTTCGCGGAGGTGCGCATCACCGAAGCGCTGCCCAACTCCCTGCGCGGCGAGTGGATCGGAGAGGCCTGAGTCGCCACCGAGGTTCACCGAAGCTTAACTGCGCCCAGCCCCTGGCTATGCTAATCTCCCCCTTTCGGAAGCGACCAGACGCGGGGCACGGCCACAACACTTGAGCGAGGACTCATCCCCAGCCGCAACGGCGGCTTGGCAACAGAAGGTGGTGCAACTCACCACCAATCTAAACTTGGAGCCCGACGATCCTCTGCGCGTGGCGGCGTTGTGTGGGCCGTTTGACCAGAACCTAAAGCACCTTGAGAGCCGTCTCGGCGTTCACATCCGCAGCCGCGGCAATCTGTTCCAAGTCAGCGGCCCCGAACGGCGGGTGCACGCCGCCAGCGCCGTGCTCGAACGGCTCTACGAAGAGACCGAACAGCGCGGCGCCATCGAACCGGAGCTGGTGCATCTGTTTCTGCAGGAATCGGGGGTCGAGACGCTGGTGGCCCGCCGGGCCGGCGAGGGCGCCGGGCCAAGCGAGGCCGAAGCGACCGTCATCCGCGCCCGCCGCAAGACCATCAAGCCCCGGGGCGGCAACCAAACCGACTACGTGCGCTTCGTGCGCAGCCACGACGTCAACTTCGGCATCGGCCCGGCCGGCACCGGCAAGACCTACTTGGCCGTGGCCTGCGCCGTGGAAGCCTTGGAAAGCAACCGCGTGGCGCGCATGTTGCTGGTGCGGCCAGCCGTGGAAGCCGGCGAAAAGCTCGGCTTCCTGCCCGGTGACCTAGCGCAGAAGATCGATCCGTACCTGCGCCCCCTCTACGACGCCCTCTATGAAATGATGGGGGTCGAGCGGGTCAACAAGGCCATCGAACGCAACATCATCGAGGTCGCCCCCTTGGCCTACATGCGCGGGCGCACACTCAACAACGCCTTCATCATTCTTGATGAGAGCCAAAACACCACCGTGGCGCAAATGAAGATGTTCCTCACGCGCATCGGCTTCGGCTCCACGGCGGTGATCACCGGCGACATCACGCAGATCGACCTGCCAACCGGGCAGCAGTCCGGACTGGTCAACGTGCGCAACGTGCTGCGCGACGTTGAGGGCGTGACCTTTACCCACTTCGGCTCCAAGGACGTGGTCCGCCACCCCCTAGTCAAGAAGATCGTCGATGCCTACGCCGCGCACCAGTCCGAGGCCAAGGACAAGGCCGGGGAGCGCCATGTCCGTTGAGGTGCAGTTGGCTGCCCCGACGCACCAACTGCCCTTGGCCAGCGATTTTTGCCGTTGGGCGAAGCGGGCGCTGCAGGGCGAGCGCGGCGATCTCTGCGTACGGGTGGTGGACGCCGACGAATCCCAAGCGCTGAACGGCCGCTACCGGGGCATTGACGCGCCCACCAACGTCCTAAGCTTCCCGGCCGGGGCAAGCCAGCCGAGCGAGGCGGGCTTGCTGGGCGACATCGTGGTCTGCGCCCCCGTCGTGGAGGCGGAGGCGGCGCAGCAGGACAAGGCTCCCACCGAGCACTTCGCCCACATGGTCGTGCACGGGGTGCTGCACCTGCGCGGCCACGACCACGAGGCCGAAGCGGAAGCCCGGGCCATGGAGAAGCTGGAAACGGCCATCCTCAACGAACTCGGCATGGCGGATCCCCACTCGACTTAGCCCCAGGACAGATGCAGCGCCGTCGGCCCTCGGAAGAACAGGTTGAAGGGGTAGTCCAGCGCGTCGAGGTTGTCGATCTCGAAGTGGGGAATGCGGGCCAGCAGGCGGCCGAGGGCGATTTCGGTTTCGATGCGGGCCAGTTGCGCCCCGAGGCAGAAGTGCGCGCCGCCGCCGAAGCTCTTGGAGCGCTTGAAGGGCCGTTCGATGTCCAACGCTTGGGCGTTCTCGTAGGCTTCCCCGTCCCGATTGGCTGAACCGAGCAGCAGCACGACCATCTGCCCGGCTAGAATCTGATGGCCGTCGATCTCCACGTCGGCCTGGGCCACCCGGGGCAATTGCTGCACCGAGGAGTCGTAGCGCAGAAACTCCTCCACCGCCTGGGGCATCAGCTCGGGGCGCTGGCGCAGCTTCTCTAGCTCGGCCGGGTGTCGGGCCAAGGCGACCAGCGCGTTGCCGATCAGATTCACGGTGGTTTCGTGGCCGGCCATGAACAAAAGCCGCACGTTGTGGGTCAGCTCCTCCCGGGTGAGGTTCTCCTCCTCCTCGTTGCGCAGCAACAAGCCGCTGGTCAGGTCATCCCCCGGCGCTTGGCGCTTCTCCTCGAACAGATCGTTCAGATAGTCGGCAAATTGCTTCGTGACCGCCTCGTTGCGGCGGCGCTTCTCGTCGCCGCTGGTGGCCGGATCGATGCCGGTGCCGGACTCAATCAGATCGTTGGACATCCGCGCGAACCGGGTCCGGTCGGCCGCCGGGATGCCGAGCATTTCGCTGATGATGGTGGACGGAATGGGATGGGCGTACTCACGCATCGCCTCCATGTGGCCACGCGGCTCGATGCGGTCGAGCAGCCCGTCCACCAAGGCTTGGATGTGCGGGCGCATCGCCTCGATGCGGCGGGCGTTGAAAGCCTTGGCGAAACGGCCCCGGATGCGGCCATGGTCCGGCGGGTCGATCACCAGCATCGACCGGCGATCGTCATCGTCGGGAACCGAGGGCGGCATCCGATGCTCGGTGCCCGGCAGCGGCTGCTTGCCGAAGCGCTTGTCCTTGAGGATGGCGTCCACATCCTGGTAGCGCCCTACGTACCAGATGCCCTGGCCGTCCTGAACAAGGCGCTGCTGGCGGACCATCTCGTGCAGCGGATAGGGATCCTTGAGATAGCGCTTCAGCAGTTCCGGGTTCTTGGCGATGTTGTCCATCGGCCAGAGATTACACCGACTGCATCCCGGATGGATAGAACGATCTAGGAGTCCGGCGCACCCAGCAATTCGCAGCCTTCCAGCCGCGCCGCTTTTCGGTCGAAGGTGTAGAGGCGAGTCGCACCTGACCGCTTCGCAGCGGCTGCGATCATGAGGTCAGAAAAGCCGATGCCACCCTGACGGTATCGGAAGGCTGCGTGGGCAACATCATCGGCCGACTCGACCTGCAAGCCCTCCGTTGACACCAGCCCTTCGAGAACCATCGCAATCCGGTCTCTCGAAAGGCCATAGGTCCGCTCCAGCACCCAAACCAGTTCAACCACGACTTCCCGGCAGACGAAGCCGAGGCGTTCGGGTGTCAACTCTCCCAACAAGACCCGGGCGGACTCAGCCTGCTCCTCATCGTCCTCAACAAGAACTCGCACAAGCACATTGGTGTCAAGGGCGATCACTCGTCGCAAGCGCCGTCTGCGATGGCACGTTCCATGTCGTCGAGCGTCGCTGGCGCACATTCATGCTTCAACATGCCAAAGAGGGCGCCAACCGGCTGAAGTGGCAGGAGTCGAACCTCATTGTCGAGGACGACGTAGCGCACCCGATCCCCCGCTCCCACTCCGAGCGCCCTTCGCACGGGTTTGGGGAGCGTGGTCTGTCCCTTTGACGTCACAGTGGACTCAATCACCAACGACACTCCGATAATTCCTCTACTGCTCCTATTTTTCCTTACTTAACTGCAAATGGCAATGAGTTGTGAACACTTCCATTACACACAAATGAATGGCACCGCGCCATGGAGACGACGCCGATCAAGGACCCAACCGGCGGTCGCTGGAAGGCCGGTCAAAGCTGCCCTGGCGGAACTTGAACGCTTCGATGTCCATGGGCGACACCGGCGCGCTGGTGGTGCATTCGTGAACGCACACCCGTTCCAGTATGCGCCACTCCCCTGCCCGCTTTTCGTAGATGTCCAAGTACCTGCCATGCCAAGTGTCGAGCGCATCGCCTTCGCCGTGCAGCAGATAGGTCACGTTGTAGATTTCACCGCGGGCATGGACCCCGTCGTCGTCCAGTTCGATACTGTGGTTGAAGATGCAATGGCTGGTGAAGCGCCAGCGCCGATGGGAGACCATGCAGTGTTCGGCAAAGGTCATCGCGTTGCCGACGAAAACGCCGTGATCGTCCGTCGCGTCCGACCAGTAGGCGGACTTCATCAACTGCTCATCAAGCCTGTCCACCCCCCGGCAATAGCGCTTGGCGGCATCGCGGATGGCTTCAAGGTCCGATAGCTGCTCCAAGGTGTAGCTCATGTTCCCCTCCCAATGGTTCGGTGTACTGGATTATCGCAAACCGGGCGACCCGGAATTGCATTCCACGGCAAGGCTCCCTAAATTGGTTGTTTTAGCTCAGGAGAATGGCATGGCACTGACCGAACTCAGCCGCTCGATCAGCGGCAAGGTCGCGGTCGTCACCGGCGCGGCAAGCGGCATGGGGGAGGCGACGGCGAAGCTCTTCGCCGACGAGGGGGCGCGAGTGGCGGCCATCGACCTGAACGAAGAGCCGCTGGCCCGGGTGGTGGGAGAGATCGAGACCGACGGCAAGCCGGTGCGCGGCTGGGTGCTTGACTTGGCGGATGCGGACGCCATCGAAACGGTTTTCGCGGAGATTGCCGCCCACTTCGGCGGCATCGACATCCTGGTAAACAACGCCGGCATCTCCATCTTCTCGCCCATCGACGGCGAGGACTACGAAGACGCTTGGAGCAAAACCCTCAGCGTGCTGCTGACCGCCCACACCCGCACCATTCGCGCCGCCCTGCCGCATTTGCGCCAAGCGGAGCATGCGCGCATCGTCAACATCGCCTCCACCGAAGGGCTGGGCGCCACCAAGTTCGGCAGCCCCTACACGGCGGCCAAGACCGGGGTGATCGGATTGACGCGATCGCTGGCGGTCGAGCTTGGCGGCGAGGGCATCACCGTCAATTGCATCTGCCCCGGCCCCATTCGCACGGGCATGACGGAGGCCATCCCGGAGGCGGACAAGCGCGAATTCGCCCGCCGCCGGGTGGCGCTGAAACGCTACGCCGAGCCCGAGGAAGTGGCCCACGGCACCCTAAACCTGGTGCTGCCCGCATCGAGCTTCATCACCGGCGTGGCCCTGCCTGTGGATGGGGGATTGACCATCCGCAACGCCTAGCCTGGTCTTTTGGCCACCCGTGACCTAGGCACGGCGCTGGCGCTGGCGGACTTTCGCTGGCTCTGGATAGGCACCCTCGCCTCGTCGTTCGCCATGAACATGCAGATCGTCGCCCGCGGGTGGCTGGTCTATACGCTGACGTCCTCCGCCTTGGACCTAGCCTGGGTGACGCTGTCGTTCATGATTCCGATGGTGGCCTTCGCCCTTGTGGGCGGGGTCATGGCGGACCGGGTGCCCAAACGGGGCATCATCATGCTGGCCCAAGGCTTGAACAGCGTGGCGACCATCCTGCTCGGCGTCATCATCCTGGTCGGCCAAGTGGACTTTTGGGACTTCATCTGGTTCGGCTTCTTCAACGGCACCGTGCTGGCGCTGTCGATGCCCGCCCGCCAAGCCATGGTGCCGGAGCTGGTGCCGGAACGGCTGATCTTCACGGCGATGGGCCTGACGACCACGAGCTGGAACCTGTCGCGCATACTCGGCCCCGCCATGGCCGGCTTTCTCATCGCCTGGATTGCCGGCGGCGACACCACCTCCCACTTCGGCGTCGGCATCGTTTACTTCATGATCGCAGCCCTGTACCTAGCCTCGTCCCTAGCGATGTGGCGGGTGGCGCCGACCCGCCCCGCCGAGCGGGCGGAAGACCAGCACCCGCTGCGCGACATCGCCGACGGCATGCGCTACCTATGGGCCAACCCGCCGGTGCTCGGTCTCATTCTGCTGTCCATCGTGCCCTTCCTGTTCGGCATGCCGATCAACACGCTGCTGCCCGCCTACAACGAAGACATCCTCAGTGGCGGCGCGGATGACCTGGGCCTGCTGATGTCGGCCATGGGCATCGGCGCCATCGTCGGCTCGCTGATGATGGCGACCATGGGCGAACTGCGCGGCAAAGGCCGCTGGCTGATCGGCACCAGCATGGCTTGGGCCGGCGCCACCGCCTTGGTGGGAACCGCGGGCAGCCAACTCTGGGCCGTGGCCGCCGTCGCCCTGGTCGGCTGGCTCAGTTCCTGGAACATGTCCCTCAACCGCGGCCTTCTGCAAACCCGCATCACTCCGGCCATGCGCGGGCGAGTGCTCAGCATCGACATGATGTCCCACGGACTCATGCCCTTGGGCGTCATCCCCATTAGCCTCATCGCCGAGCAGGTGAACGTGGCGGTGGCGCTGCAAGTGGCCGGCGGGGTGTTCGCGCTGGCCGTGGTGGCACTACTCGGCACCTCAAGGGCGGTGCGGAGCCTGGCTTGAGTTGGGGCTGATCTGGTTCAAGGGCATTTGGAGAACCATTGCATCAACTAAGGCCACTGATGTCGGCGTAATCGCCAACTCAAGGAACCAGACCTTTGACGCGCTTGGGCCGTAAAGTGGAGGTTAAGTCAAAAGCAGTCTGCAGGTTCATCCAGAACTCCGGACCGGTTTCGAGCGCCTGGCCCAACAGCCATGCCGTGTCGGGCGTGACGCCGCGTTTGCCGTTGGCCAACTCGTTGATGCGCTGAATCGGAATCCCAAGGTGCCTTGCCAGTTGAGTCTGAGTGATTTTCATGGGCTCAAGAAACTCTTTGAGCAGAATCTCGCCTGGATGTGTCGATGTTCTCTGTTCAGGTAGCATATCGGTTACCGATGGTAGTCAATGATCTGCACCCTCTCCGCGCCACCGCCCTGCCACACGAAGACGATGCGCCATTGTTCGTTGATTCGGATGCTGTGAAACCCTTTCAGGTCTCCCGCAAGGGCTTCCAACCGGTTGCCCGGTGGAGCCCGCAATGCGTTTAGGGCAATCGCTGCGTTCAGCATGTCCAGCTTCCGTATCGCCGCAGACTGGATCGTCGGTCCAATGCGTCGCACCCGACCAGTATTGCGACCATGGAATAGATCCTCGGTCCTGCGGTCACCGAATGAGCGTATCATCGCAGGACTTTAATGCAATCACGGCATTCGTGTAAATCCGACATGGCCAACTTTGGGGGTCGGCATGCGCTAGCAGAGTGCCGTATTCGCAACAGCCCAAGGAAATTGCAACGATGAGTGAAACGACAAGCCAAGCGGGCGTGGAGCTGCTTGAAGCGATCGGACAAATGCGGCGAGGCGAGAGAGCTCGCGTCTATACGCCCGAATAGTTGCTCACCATATCGGCCCGACGCTCGACAAAGCAAACACTGAGCATCATCCCTGTCATTGCAGACCGAACTAATCGGAAGTGTATTCCCGATTAGTTCAACTAATCCGAAGTATGATTCCAATGAGTATTCGCACAACGCTCGCTCTGCCCCTTCCTCTCCAGCAGTCAGCCATACAATCTACTGAGGTAGCGCACCGCTCGAGTGCGCCCATGTGCTCCATTCAGGTAGCATTCAGATTGCCGATGGTAGTCAGTGTTCGCGTGAATCCGACATTGCCAATTTTGGAGATCGACATGTCCAATCAAGGTGCCGCGTCCGCAACGCTTGAGCCGCTCACCAAGCGGCAACGTGCAATCTTCATGGCATTGGCCTTGGCTTGGCTGCCGCTGGGCATCCTAGTCATAACCCTGGTGCGCGGCCTAGGGTTTGTGGGCGAACCAACCGCCTTGCTATACGCCCTGCCGTCGTTGCTGGTGACCGTGCCGTTCGGGTTGCCGCTGGCGTTGGCCTGCCGGCGGATTCACCGGATGCAGCGCCCGCGTACAGCTTGGGTCACATTCGCGGTGCTGGCGCCAATCACCGCGGCGGCGACCATAGTCGCCGGCCTGCTCGGCCCCATCGGCATTGCGGTTTACGCCGCCGTGCTCAGCTTGCCCGCCTGGCTGCTGTACGCCCTGCTCCGCTGGCGCACAGCGAAGCACTAAGCAGCGCCGTACCGGTCGGCAATGCGCCCCAGCACCGGCTTGATCTCGCGCAGGAAGGCTTCGGGGTTTTCGCTCATGGGGAAGTGGCCTAAGCCCTTCATGGTGCGGTAGCGGGCACCGGGGATCATGGCGGCCAGTTCGGCGCCGAGTTCCGGGGTGCCGCTCCAGTCGTACTCGCCGTTCAGGATGTCCACCGAGCATTGATTGGTGTCGATGCGGGCCGCGTCCTCGCGCAGGTCGTGGTCGATGGAGTAGTAGTAAAGGTCGCCCTTGAAGACCGCCGGGGCGCCTTGGCTGTACACCCAGCGGGTCTCGTGGCGCAACGCCTCCGGGCTGGTCGGCGCCATCAGGCCGTACATCAGGCTGGCCTTGAAGTCGTTGGAAATCTCCGGGTGGTAGAACTCGTCAATGAAGCCGCCCGGCGTGTAGGCCGAGGCTTCGAGGCCGACCACGCCGCGAAAGCGATCACCGTGGTGCAGGGCCAGGTCCACTGCCAAGTGGCCGCCGATGGAGCTGCCCATGTAGGCCGGGCTGTCGCAGCCGAGCGCATCCGCCAGCATGACCGGAACGCGCATGAAGAAGTCCTTGGTCAGGCGGTACTCCTCGCGCCACCAAGCCTTGCCGGTGGGCGGCACGGACTTGCCGTGGAAGGGCAGGTCGTAGGCGATCATGCGGAAGCGGGCCTGAAGCTCCTCATCCTCCAGCACGAAGCGCCACTGCCGGCCATCGGCCCCGGCGGTGTGCTGCAGCAGCAGCGGAATGCCGCTGCCCGCCTCCTCGAAGTAGATTCGGTATTCGTCCCCGTTGATCGGCGCGTTCAGGTAGCGGCCGACGATGGATTCCAGTCTTGCCTGCATGGCTTATGCCTCCGAGTTCTTCACGTCCCGCATCAGTTCAACCAAACGCCGCAAAGCGGGATAGTAGGCGCAGAAATGGGTTCGGCTGCCCGTGGCGGTGAAGCCGTGGTGGACCGTCGCCGCGTAGAGGTCCTGGTAGAAGGGTTGCGGGGTCGAGGCCAGCAGGGCGTTCCATTCGGCTGCCGATGCGCTGATCGAGAGATCCCCCGCCAAGCTGGCGAACCAGGGTTCGATGCCGCTGATCGCGCCGTCGCGCAGGTCGATGCGGGTGCTGTGCGGCCCGTTGGCGATCTTCAGCGTCCCCGTCCAAAAGCGCGCATGCAGCCGAAACTCGCCGTCGGCATTAGCGCAATCCTTAAGCCTTTCCCAATCCAGCATGGTCGAATCACTGTCCTTGCGGCGTTAAACTGGCGCCAAAATAGCCGAAAAGGCGGCCCAACTGAACGGCCGCAACGAACGCCAGCAAAATAAAGGAACCTGCGCATGCCCAACTTTCAGAGCGGAGCCATCAACATCCACTACGAGGAGTCCGGTCCTGCGGACGGCTTCCCCGTACTGCTCATCGCCCCGGGCGGCATGAAGTCCGCCGCTCCGGTCTGGGCCAATGCGCCATGGAACCCGATCGAGCATCTGTCGGACGAGTTTCGGGTCATCGCCATGGACCAGCGCAACGCCGGGCAGTCCAGCGCCCCGGTGACGGCGGAGGATGGTTGGGGCAGCTACGCCCAGGATCAGCTCGGGCTGATGGAGCACTTGGGCGCGGAGCGCTTCCTGGTCGCTGGCATGTGCATCGGCGGCGCTTACGCCATGGGCCTGATCGAGGCGGCACCGGAGCGGGTGGCGGCCGCGGTCCTCTTCCAACCCATTGGCTTGGAGGACAACCGTGATGCGTTCTACCAGATGTACGACGGCTGGGCGGCCGAACTGCAGCCGCAGCGCCCGGAGGTGGACGCGAGCGCTTGGGCCGCCTTTCGGGAGAACATGTACGGCGGCGACTTTCTGTTCAACGTCTCCCGCGAGTTCACCGCCACGGTGACCACCCCGCTGCTGGTCCTGAAGGGCAACGACATCTACCATCCCGAAGCCATATCCCGCGAAGTCGCCGCGCTGGCTGCCAACGCAACGCTCATCGAGGACTGGAAGGAGGGCGACGCCGTGGCCAGCGCCCGGCAACAAACGATCGCCTTCCTGAAGGAGCACGCTAATTAAAATCGGCCTGATTTCCAACACGCGCTTTATCATAGGAGCACACCCATCAAGATCGGCCTGATTTCCGACACCCATCTTCCGGAAGCCGCCAAGTTCCTCTGGCCGCAGGTGTTCGATGCCTTCGCCGGCGTTGACGCCATCTTCCACGGCGGCGACATCCACGAATTCTGGGTGCTCGACGAGCTGGAGCGCATCGCCCCGGTCTATGCCGCCCGGGGCAACGGCGAGGATGGCAGCGGCGGCCGTCCAGTACAGCCCGAGGATGCACGGGTGAAGCCAGCGTGGCTGCTGGAGCTGGAAGGCTTGTGGGTGGGGCTGACCCACTACGTGCCGGTGCCGGAGCGTCCGCCCAACTTCACCCTAGCCCGCTGGATCGAACGCTTTTTCCCGGAGCGCAAGCCCGACGTCATCGTCTCCGGCGACACCCACGTGGAGCGCATCGCCACCATTGACGGGGTGCTCTGCGTCAACCCCGGCTCGGCCACCTATCCGCACAACTACGACACCCAGTTCGGCACCATCGGCTTTTTGGAACTGGACGATGGCTCCGCCTGCGCCAGCGTCTGGCAACTCTGCGACGACGGCATCGAGCCCTTCGACTGGGATGGCGTACCGCCCTGGCGGCGCTGAAGGAGACGCTTGCCAAAGACCCTCTCACTGCTCGCCGCCCTAGGCTGCGGGGCGCTGCTGCCCCTGACTTTGGCGCCCTTCGACTGGTGGCCGTTGGGCTTGGTCTCGATTGGCGGCTGGTTCTGGCTGCTCAACCGCTCGGCGGCACCGGCCTGGGCCTTGGGGTTTGCCTACGGCCTCGGCAAGTTCGGCGTCGGCGTCAGTTGGGTGTACGTGAGCATTCACACCTACGGCAACGCATCGCCGCCCTTGGCTGCCATGCTGGTGCTCTTCTTCGTGGCCGGGCTATCCTTGTTCACCTTAGCCCATGCGCGGCTGTACGCCTGGCTGCGGATCGAACCCCAATCAGGCACACGCGAAGCCCTCAGCGGGGATTCCGTGGCTCAGAGCGAGGGCAGGATGCCCTCGAGCCGGGGGATTCCGCCTGATTCGGCGGGAGTTTTGCGCCACCGAAACTCCAATGCGAACCGGAGGTTCGCACCGGCTCGAGGGCATCCTACCCTCGCTTGGACTCGGACTTGCTCCATGCGAGGGACCAGTGCACTCGCCAACGCTTGGCTTTTCGCCGCCAGTTGGCTCGCCTTTGAATGGGTTTTGACTTGGTTTCTCACCGGCTTTCCCTGGCTCTATCCGGGCTACGGCCTCCTGCAGACGCCGCTGGCGAACTTGCTGCCGGTCGGCGGCGTGAGCTTGGCGAGCCTCGGCATCGTCGTGACCGCCTGCTTCCTCGCCTCAGCCCTGTTCGACAAGCCCCCTCCCGCCGTGCTCGCCGCGGCCGCCGCCATCGCCGCCATGCCCTGGCTGATCGGTCTCGCTCTGTCCGGGGCGCAGTGGGTCGAACCGCAAGCGACGCGGTCCGCCGCGCTGGTGCAGGGCAACGTCGATCAGGCGGTGAAGTGGAACCGCGACAACCGAGTGCCCATCATCAACCGCTACCTTGACTTGACCGAACCCCACTGGGGACGGGACTTGATCCTGTGGCCGGAGGCCGCAATCACCCTGTTTGAGCATGAAGCCGCACCTTGGCTGCTACGCTGGGACGCGCGAGGCCAAGCCTCCGGCACCAGCTTGGTGCTGGGCATTCCCCGCATGGAACCGGATGGGGATGGGGACTACCGATTCCAGAACGCGGCCATCGCCATCGGACAGGGCGATGGCCACTACGTTAAGCGGCGTCTGGTGCCATTTGGTGACTACGTTCCCTTCGAGGAGGTCCTGCGCGGCCTGATCGAGTTCTTCGACCTGCCCATGTCCCGGGCCGCGCCCGGGCCTTGGGACCAGCCCCCGCTCACCGTGGGCGAGGACCGAGCGGCGATGGCCATATGCTATGAGATTGCCTACGCCAACCTGACGCGGACCACCGCCGCCGAAGCCGGCCTGATCCTGGCCATCACCAACGACACCTGGTTCGGGCGCAGCATTGGCCCCTTGCAGCATCTACAGATCGCCCAAGCCCGGGCACTGGAGAACGGCCGCTGGCTGCTGCGGGCCGCCAACAACGGCGTCACCGCCTTTGTCGATCATCGCGGCAAGGTGCGCAAGCAGCTCCCGCAATTCGAGCGCGGGGTGCTGATGGGCGACTTCCAGATCATGGCTGGGCGCACGCCCTACAGCCGCTTCGGCGACGGCTGGCTGGTGGCGATTGGCTTGGGCAGCCTGCTGGTTTTCGCCTGGCGCGCGCGCAGGAGGCGTCCGCGGGCGATGTCCTGAACGGGCCTTGGAGCGAGGGCATCCTGCCCTCGGTGAGTTCCCCCGAGATCAAATCGAGGGCGGGACGCCCTCGCTCCAATGAGGAGCGTCGCGCAAGCAATTTGGAGTCCCGCCCGGGACGCCTAAGATGGTATCGTTACTTGTTTGGCTACCAACCCGACCATGACCAACGAACAGGATCGCTATTCGCCGGAAGCCGTGGAGCGCAAATGGCGGGAGCGTTGGGAGCGCGATGGCGTCAATCGCCTGACCGAGGCGCAATTGGCGAACGCCGAGAATCCCTACTACAACTTGATGATGTTCCCCTACCCTTCCGCGGAAGGGCTGCACATCGGCAACATCTACGCCTACACCGGCGCCGACGTGAACGGGCGCTTCCAACGGCTGAACGGCAAGGACGTCTTCCAGCCCATCGGCTTTGACGCTTTCGGCATTCATTCCGAAAACCACGCCTTGAAGGTCGGCGGCAACCCCTATGACCTGATCCCCAAGAACATCGAGAACTTCACCCGCACCCTGAAGCGCTTCGGCGGCATGTTCGACTGGAACCACACCGTGGACACCACCCACGTCAGCTACTACCGCTGGACCCAGTGGGTGTTTCTCAAGCTCTACAAGGCCGGCCTCGTGGAGCGCCGGGAAGCGCCGGTCAACTGGTGCCCGTCGTGCATGACGGTGCTGGCCAACGAGCAGGTGGTCGGCGGACTGTGCGAACGCTGCGAATCCACGGTCGAGCAGCGCCAATTGCCGCAGTGGTTCTTCCGCATCACCGACTACGCTGGCCAACTGCTCGACAATCTGGCCGACATGGACTGGTCGGACGTCACCAAGAAGGCGCAGTCCGCCTGGATCGGACGCAGCCAAGGCGCGGACTTGAGCTTCGCCATCGCCGACGGCGGCGCGGACGGCAAGAAGGCCCGCATCCGCGTGTTCACCACCCGGCCGGACACCCTGTTCGGGGCCACCTACATGGTGCTGGCCCCGGAGCATCCCTTGGTGGACGCCATCACCGCTGCCGATGCGCAGCCGGCGGTGAACGCCTATCGAGCCGAGGTCGCTGGCCGCGACATCGTGGAACGGCAGAAGACCGACAAGGAAAAGACCGGCGTTTTCACCGGCGGCTACGCCATCAATCCGGCAAATGGGGCGCGGATTCCCATTTGGATCGCCGACTATGTGCTCATGGGCTACGGCACCGGCGCGATCATGGCGGTGCCCGGCCACGACGCCCGCGACTTCGAATTCGCCCAAGCCTTCGGCCTGCCCATCGTGCGCGTGATCGCCGCAGCCGGAGAGGATGCCGCCACGCCGCTGGCTGAGGCCTACCCCGGCGACGGCACACTGGTGAACTCCGGCGATTTCGACGGCTTGACCGTGGCGGACGCCAAGCGGGCCATCGTCGAACGGCTCGAAGCCGAGGGCAGCGCCAAGACCCAGACCAATTTCCGGCTGCACGATTGGTGCGTGTCCCGGCAACGGTATTGGGGACCGCCCATTCCCATCATCCATTGCACCCATTGCGGCGCGGTGCCGGTGCCGGAAGACGAATTGCCGGTGGAGCTCCCCTATCTTAAGGACTTCCGCCCCGACGACAGCGGCCAAAGCCCCTTGGCGCGGGCCAAGGACTGGTTCAACGCCCCCTGCCCGGCCTGCGGCAAGGACGCCCATCGCGACACCGATGTCACCGACAACTTTTTGTGCAGCGGCTGGTACTTCCTCCGCTACCCCTCCGCCGGCCGCGACGACCTCGCCATCGAGCCGCAATTGACCGCCAAGTGGCTGCCCGTGGACTGCTACATCGGCGGCAACGAGCACGCCGTGCTGCACCTGATGTACGCCCGCTTCCTCACCATGGCCCTGCATGAGCTCGGCATCATCGGCTTCAGCGAGCCATTCAAACGGTTTCGCGCCCACGGCCTGCTCATACGCGAGGGGCGCAAGATGTCCAAGAGCAAGGGCAACGTCATCTCGCCGGATGCCATCATCAACCAGTACGGTGCTGATACCTTGCGCCTCTACCTGATGTTCCTCGGTGCCTATGAACAGGGCGGCGACTACCGGGGCAGCGGCATCCAGGGCCCGTTCAGCTTTCTCAACCGGCTCTGGCAGAGCGTCGCCGAAGCCGACGGCGACCCGGAATTGCCGCCGGAACCCGCCATCGAACGCGCGTTGCACCGCACCATTCGCCAAGTCAGCGAGCAGCTCCCGGAGCAGCAGTTCAACACCGCCATCGCCGCAATGATGGAGTACATGAACGTGGTCCGGGCCGGCGGCCGCACCCCGCGCATCGCCGAGCTCGCTCCCTTGGTGGTGATGGTGGCGCCGTTCGCGCCCCACGTCGGCGAGGAACTCTACGAGCGGCTGGGATTCGAAGGCGGCCTGTTCGCCAGTGCCCGCTGGCCCGCCTACGACCCGGCCAAGGTGGTCGATGAGACCCTGAACATCGCGGTGCAAGTCAACGGCAAGCTGCGCGGCGAGGTGACGGTAAATGCCGAAGCGGGTGAGGACAGTGTCCGCGAGGCGGCCGAACTCGACGGCAACGTGGCCCGCCATCTGGCCGGCAAGCGCGTGCGCAAAGTGATCTACGTGCCCAACAAGCTCATCAACTTGGTCGCCGCATGACCGCCCCGCCGAAGCCGGCGCTGACCGCATCGCTGCTCGTCGCGACGATGCTGTTGGCTACCGGTTGCGGCTTTCACCTGCGTTCCTGGGACTTCTCGGATGCCGATCTCAGCATCCACGTCCAAGCCGATCGCATGAGCCGCATGGCCGCGCCGCTGCGGGACGCCTTGCGCCAAGCGGGGGTCGAGGCCAGCGCCAGCGCCGACGAGGCCGACCTCGTGGTCCAGATCGTCAACGAGAGCCGCAACCGCCGCGTGGCCTCGTTGACCGCCGGGGCCCGGGCAGCGGAGTTTGAGCTGACCCTGGGGGTGCGGTTCGGCATCCGGGCCGGAACGAAGAGCCTGGCCAAGCCCGCTTGGATCCGGGCAACGAGAACCTTCAGCATCGACCGCGACAACCTGGCCGGCAGCAGCGAGGAGGAGGCCTTGATTGAACAGGAGCTGAAAGCCGCCCTCTCCCAGCAAATCCTGCGCAGCCTGAACGCCGTATCCGCCGCGCAGCTCGGCGCAGACCAACCGAACGCGTGATTGGGGATTGGCCTCTACGGGACGCCGATGCAAGTCAAGCCTGAAGCCCTAAGGGCGCGACTGGAGAAAGGGCTTTCGCCGATTTACCTCGTGTCGGGCGACGAAACCCTATTGGTCGAGGAGGCCTGCGATGCCATCCTCGCCGCGGCCCGCCGCCAAGGCTATTCCGAGCGTCGGGTTGTGCACGTCGAAGGCGGTTTCAACTGGGGCGAGCTCATCGCCGAGGCCGCGAGCCAGTCGCTGTTTGCCGAGCGCAAGGTGATCGACCTGCGCCCACCCGCCAACAAGATCGACCGCAAGGCATCCGACATCCTGCGCGAATACGCCGCTGCCCAACACGAGGACGTGCTGTTGCTGATCCGCACCGGACGCCTTGAGGGGCGGCAGCGGTCAAGCGCTTGGTTCAAGGCCTTGGACAAGGCCGGCACCATCGTCCTGATCTGGCCGGTCGGGGTCCGCGAGCTGCCCCGTTGGCTGACGGCGCGCCTGCGCGATGCCGGCCTTGAGCTCAGCCGCGAGGCCTTCGCCTATCTCGCCGAACGGGTGGAGGGCAACCTGCTGGCGGCGGTGCAGGAAATCGAGAAGCTCAAGCTGCTGGACCTGCGCCAACCCATCGACGCCCGCAGCATCGCCGCCGCGGTCGAGGACACCGCCCACTACGACGCCTACGAATTGATCGACGCGGCCTTCGCCGGCGACGCCAAACGCGTGCGGCGGGTGCAGCACACCCTGCGCGAGGAGGGCGTCGCCATAATGGCCCTGCTCGGCGCCTTCGCCAGCCAATTGCGCCGCTTGGAATCCGGTGGTTGGATGCCCGCCCACCGGCGCAGCGCGGCGGCCGACTTCAAGCGCCGCATCGGCGGCGTCGAATCCATGCTGGCGGAGCTGGCCATCATCGACCAACAAGTCAAGGGCACCGTTCTCGGCGACCCCTGGCTGTCCTTGGAGCGCCTGCTGCTGCGCCACTGCAGGGCGAAGGCGGCGATTGCGAGCTTGGAAGATGAATGGGGTCTGTTGCGGCGCAGTGATCTCTAGGGTGGAAGAACAGCTTGCGCTATGACTTTTTCGGAGTATATTCCGAATTAGATTAGCCAATTCGGAGTTTATTCCGAATGAGTTTGTACTTCCGCCAACTCGCACTCAATCTGCCAGCTGGCCAGTCGGCCTTTCTTTGGGGTCCGCGCAAAGTGGGGAAATCGACCCTGCTTGCCGAACGCTTCCCACAATCGGCGCACTTCGATTTACTCGATACGCGCCGCTTTGTTCAGTACCTGCGGGAACCGTGGACCTTCGCTGAACAGGTCATGGCGCTGCCAGAAAAGCAACGCCGACAGCCAATCATCGTCGATGAAGTGCAAAAGGCGCCCGCGATACTCGATGAAGTGCATCGGCTGATCGAAACCGAGGGCTTAAGCTTCGTACTGTGCGGTTCAAGCGCCCGCAAGCTTAAACGCGGCGGCGCCAATTTGCTCGGCGGACGCGCTTGGCGGTTTGCACTCCATCCATTGAGTTGGCGGGAGTTGCCGGAATTCGATCTCTTGCGGGCGCTTAATCGGGGGCTCGTGCCCAGCCACTACGATAGTTCAGCGCATCGCCGCGCTCTTGGCGGATATGTAACCGATTATCTGAAGGAGGAAGTCATCGATGAAGGCTTGACGCGCAACGCCGCAGCGTTTTCCCGGTTCTTTGACGCCTTGAGCTTCAGCCACGGGGAAATCCTCAATTTCTCCAGCTTGGCGAGGGACTGCGGCGTGGATTCAAAGACCGTGCGCGAGTATTTCCAGATCCTCGAAGATACGTTGCTTGGCCAAATGGTCGAACCCTTCGCTCGGCGCCGTTCACGCGCCATCATCACAAGCGCGCCGAAATTCTACTTGTTCGATGTGGGTGTCGCCGGCCATGTGTGCGGACGAAGCGTCGAGCGAACCCAAGGAGAGAGTTTCGGCCGCGCCCTTGAGCACTTCATCCTCATGGAATTGCTGGCCTACCGCAGCTACAGCGAGGCCGATTTCCCGATCCGCTACTGGCGCACCAAGTCGGGCCTGGAAGTGGATTTCGTGGCCGGCTCCCTTGGGCAGGTCGCCATCGAGGTCAAGGGCGTCAGAGTGCGCAGCCAAGACCTCAAAGGCCTATCAGCCTTTATTGAAGAGCACCGGCCCACCGTTTCCATCATAGTGTGCGCCGAACCCACAGTCCGGCGTGTGGGAACCATCGATGTGCTGCCTTGGCCAGTTTTCCTGGAACGGCTTTGGACGGGTGCGGTGATTCAGTAGCTCCTGCGAATCAGGAAACCAACCGCTCCCGCCCTTCCCAGTACGGTTTACGCAGTTCCACCTTCAGAATCTTGCCGGACGGATTGCGGGGCAGTTCCTCGATCCAGTCCACCGACGTGGGGCACTTGTAGTGCGCCAAGCGCTGGCGGCAGAAGCTGATCACGTCCTCCTCCGTCAAGCTTGAGTCGGCGGGCTTGATGATGGCCTTCACCGCCTCGCCCCAGCGCTCGCTGGGCACGCCGACCACGGCGGCATCGGCGATGCCCTCATGCTGCATCAGCACGTTCTCGATCTCGGCCGGATAGATGTTCTCGCCGCCGGAGATGATCATGTCCTTCACCCGGTCGTGGATGAACAGGTAGCCGTCCTGCAGGTAGCCTGCGTCGCCGGTGCGGAACCACTCGCCCTCGAAGGCATCGCGGGTGGCATCCGGGTTCTTCCAGTAGCCCTTCATGTTCTGCGGCCCCTTGACCCAGATTTCGCCCACCTCGCCTTCCCCCCGGTCCGCCAAAGTGGCAGTGTCCACGATGCGGATCTCATGGTTGGGGATAGCCTTGCCGCAGGAGCGCAGCAGATGCGCCCGCTCGCCGCCCGGATCATGGTCCTGGTCGTGCAGCAGCGCGATGGCGCCGGTGGTCTCCGTCAGGCCGTAGGCTTGATAGAACTTGCAGCCGAAGGTCTGCATGGCCTCGACCAACACGCTTTCGGTGATGGGCGAGGCGCCATAAGTGATGGAGTGGAGCGAGGCGTAGTCGCCATCGCGCACGTCAGGAACGGCCAGCAGAAACTGCAGCACGGCGGGCACGAAGAGCGCATGGGTGACCTGCTCCTCGCCGATCAGGCGCACGATCAGCGGCAGGTCCACATCCTTGATCAACAGGCTGCGGGCACCGTGATAGAGGCCCACCACCCCCCAGCCGCTGCCGGAGATGTGGAACAGCGGCATGCAGACCAGATTCACCGAATCGCCACCCATCTCCAACGCATCGAGGCTGGTGGACAGGCAGTGGAGGAAGTTGGCGTGGGTCAGCTCGACGCCCTTGGGCAGCCCCGTGGTGCCGGACGTGTAGAGCTGGTAGCAGGTGTCCTCGGCATCCACTGGGGCCTTGGGGTCGATGTTGGGATGGCCTGCCAGCCATTGATCGTAGGTTGGATAGCCGGAGTCTCCCGGGTCGCCGAGCACGATGACCGTGGCCACATTCGGCAACGCCATCTGGCCCAAGGCGTCGAGAAACTCCTCGCCCACCATAAGAATGGCGGCCTCGCTGTTATTGAGGATGTACTCCATCTCCGGCGGCGCCAAGCGCCAATTGACCGCCACGGAAACCGCATTGACCTTGGCCCCGCCGAACAGGTACAGAAAATACTCCGGTGAATTGCGGTCCAAGTAGGCGATGCGGTCGCCGGCGCCAACGCCCGCCGCCAGCAACGCCTGGGCCACCCGGTTCGATTCCGCATCAAGCTCCGCATAGGTCCAACTGCGGCCATCGTTGACATAGGTCAGCGCGGCCTGCTCCGGGCGCTTCGCCGCGTTTTCCCGCGTGACATCCGCCAGTGTTCGCATGCTTTCCTCCCTCAGCCTGCCCCAATGCACTTCAAAGCGACGCTTTGAAACAATATCGATTTAGGCTGATTGATTCCAGTTGCCGCCGACCTTCAAACCAACGCGAATCCCAAGGTCCGCGCCGCATTTTTCAAAAAATCAAGGATGGCTGGGTCGCCCAAGGCCCGGTGGAAGCTCGGCTGGGGCGGAAGCGCGTTGAGCGCAGCCGCCCGGTCCGTCAGGATCGCTGCCGGCCGGTTGGCGTGCATCGAGGACGGATAGTAGAGCCCGCACGTTTGGGGATAACTGGCGTAAAACGCCCGTGCCCAGTCCCGCGATATCGAGCGTGGGCCGGTCATCAGGCCCATTGACGCGCCAACACGGGTGGGAAACGCACCCGTCAGGTCCAGCAAGGGGACCGGAACAGCGATTTCGAATCCCGCAAGCCAGGGCTCACGGTCCCAACGGTTGATGACTCGACGCTGCTGAAAGGCCTCGGCAAGGCAGGTCGCCGGCTCGCTGGCGACATAGAGAACGCCTCGATCCTGCGCTGTTCGTTCGCCGCCAAGATGGTGGTCAAATCGTGCGTCCACCGGTCCGACGTAGCGAAACTCGCCCCAGTTCGTGGGATGGTTGCCACCGCGGAAGTAGATCCGCCACAGCATCGCCCCTCGGCCGATGACCCTGACATCCGGATCAAGTGATTTCAGGCGGCTGAGGCTTGGACGGCGAGGAACTTTGGGCTGCGGCATTAACCCGAGCTAAAGGTCACGGGCGATCTTGGCGACAGCACCAGGATCCATGCCCAGCTTCAGCCAATCCAGCGGGCAGAGCACACCGTTTGGCGTGGCCAATTCAGGGTCCGGGGTGCGATACCAGCGCAGCACGGAAACGGCATCGATGGTTGGGGAAAGGGCCGCATTCACGATTCCTATGTTGGGCGCCAACCCAGCCTCGTGGAACTGAAAGACGGGGATT
Source organism: uncultured Pseudomonadales bacterium (assembly GCA_964598305.1). Classification (GTDB taxonomy): domain Bacteria; phylum Pseudomonadota; class Gammaproteobacteria; order Pseudomonadales; family Azotimanducaceae; genus Azophilus. Next base: position 50,875 of record CAZRBP010000006.1, read on the forward strand.
TTCCAACGCCCGCCACTGCGAAGGGCGAAAAGCGATCGGTCGGCAATCAACTGACGAACGCGAACGGCGGTCACGCCACCGAGTCGCTTCGCAGCCTCGGCGACCCGCAGACTAGTAGCCAGAATCGCCCCGAACTCCGTGGCATATTCCAAAAGCGGGTCTGAACGGTCTGGATGATCATCAAGATCGGCGCCCGCATTCTGAAGCAAGGCCGCTTCCGGCGCGGTCAGCTCGCTGTTTGACGGGGCATATAGCGTCTGATGGAGGCTGTCGATGGCCTCGCGAAGCGCCTCGTTCAATGCTGATGGCGGCTGAGCGGCCAGCCCGTGCACTTGAAAATAGGGCGCCACTTGCTGTTGGTCGAGGGTCATGACAGCGCTTCTCTTTCCTTTTGTGGAAATCAAAGAAAAGGATACCTGCCCGAATCCCTGCTGGCAAGACTGGAACGCTGACTCCAGCTAGCCAATCAAATCACCTTGGTTGTCGCCTCGCGGCCGAACTCCAGCAGGCGCAAGTTGCCGCCATCGTTGTTGAAGACAGTGACTGAGGCGTTGTCCGGCTGGAAGATCATCATCCGGTCGTCGCCTTGGGCAGCGCCGGCAGCCACGTTGATGGCGATGAAGTGGCAGAACACCACGCAATCGCGGTCTAGATTAGCCACGCAGTCCACCAGCTCGCGGCGCCACGTTTGCAGGTAGTCATCCAAGCCGGACCAGCGTCCGGCCATGGCTTGGCGCAGCCAAGCGCCCCGCTCGGCCAAGTCATTCATCGGAAACGGGATTTCCGCGACCCGGGGCTCGATGGCCACCTCCACGTGCCAAAGCTCGGCCAAGGCAGCGGCGGTCTCCTGAGCACGGGCGAAGGGGCTGGAGTGGATGGGCAACGGCCCCTTGGGAGCCAGGTCGGCGGCCGTTTGCTGGGCTTGCCGGCGACCGAGATCATCCAGGCCGGGATCGCGCGGGTTCTGGGCCTGCGCATCCGCACGGCCATGCCGCACCATGTAAATTGTCGCCACCGATCCCCCTGTTGATCCGATTGACCGGCCTTGCAACCGGTTTTGCGGCCCGTTGAGGTTGGTAGTGGCTCAGTTTGAATTGAATCAGCCTTTGGAATCAGCTTGATTCATTTCAAACTGAGCCACTACCTTGAACCGCGCTTTTGCTGCCGTGCAGCGAATGGTCCCGTACAATAGCGCGTTTTGCTCAAGCGCGGAAACCAAAAATGGAGTCAGGCCTGCCCCCGGACCTCACACCGGACACAACCGTCAACGCCCGCGAGGCATTTGGCATCGATCAGGACTTGGACGTCCCGGCGTTCTCGCGGCGCACCGACTACGTGCCCGCCATCGACGACGACTACCTGTTCGATGGCGACACCACGCTGGCCATACTGGCCGGCTTCACCCACAACCGGCGGGTGATGATCCAGGGCTACCACGGCACTGGCAAGTCCACCCACGTGGAGCAGGTGGCGGCGCGCCTAAACTGGCCTTGCATCCGCGTCAATCTGGACAGCCACATCAGCCGCATCGACTTGGTGGGCAAGGACGCCATCGTCATCGAGAACGGCCAGCAGATCACCCAGTTCAAGGAGGGCATCCTGCCGTGGGCGCTGCAGCACCCGGTGGCGTTGTGCTTCGACGAGTACGATGCCGGAAGGCCGGACGTGATGTTCGTCATTCAGCGGGTGCTTGAGGTGGAGGGCAAGCTGACCCTGCTTGACCAGAACAAGGTGCTCGCCCCGCACCCCTACTTCCGGCTGTTCTCCACCACCAACACCGTCGGCCTCGGCGACACTACGGGCCTCTATCACGGCACCCAACAGATCAACCAAGGGCAAATGGACCGCTGGAGCATCGTCACCACGTTGAATTACCTGGAGCACGATGCGGAAACGCAGATCATCCTCGGCAAGGCCAAGTCCTATGCCGCGACGGACGCTGGCCGCCGCACCGTCTCCAACATGGTGGCGGTGGCCGACCTCACCCGGCGCGGCTTCGTCAACGGCGACGTTTCGGTGGTCATGTCGCCGCGCACGGTGCTCACCTGGGCGCAAAACGCGGAGATCTTCGGCGACATGGGCTTCGCCTTCCGGGTCACCTTCCTGAACAAGTGCGATGAGCTCGAACGGCCCATCGTCGCCGAATACTACCAACGCTGCATCGGAACCGACCTCGGCGACGCCACTGCAGGGATCAGGCTGCAAGGCGCGTGAAGAGCCCTCAGCCGGGGAGCGCGAGGGGGCACCCCTCGCATGAAAAGAGCAGCGCGAGGGGCTCGCCCCTCGTAAATGAAGCCCACCCACTGGAGCTGTTCAAACGCGCCACTACCGCCACCATGCGGGCGCTGGCCGAGGACGACGAGCTCGAAGTCTCCTTCGGCC
>CAZRBP010000007.1:0-39082 GCA_964598305.1 uncultured Pseudomonadales bacterium
TCCGCGCGGGGCTACTAGCTGAGGTGGCCGACTCGGGCGGCACGGAGCGCTACAGGGTCCCGATTCCCTCCTTCGCCGCCTTTCTGCGCGAAGAGCCGGCTGAACCGATTCCGATGTTGGACGTACCGATGAGCACGCAACGCCCAGCGCAGCACCGTACTGACTAGCCGGGCGGGGGTGGCCGAAACGTTGGATAAGACTAGGGCGAGGAACATGCTAGAGATCGCTCACGAGTACGTGGGAGATGATCTTTACGTGCCTTGGGATTTCGACGAAGTCGATCAGCGGATGTTCCTAGAACACTATCTTTGGGTGATCTATGTGTCCGGCTTTCGCAATGCGGTTGTGTCAAAGCACATTGAAGCCCTCACGGCGGCATTCCACAATCTGGACCTTGAACGGATCGTCCAGATGGAGTCAATAAATGCCAAAGCGCTGCCCATCCGCAACCAGCGGAAGGCCGACGCGTTTTTGAAAGGATGCACCCAAATCCACTCAGAAGGTTGGTCAGCGTTTAAGGAGCGGTTACGTGATCGAGGTAGGGTGGCGCTATTGGAACTCCCCTATATGGGACCTGCGACCAGCCAGCACATGGCCTTGGGAATTGGGCTTGAGGACACCGAAAAGGCGGATGTCTGGATAAAGAGATGCGCTAAAGAGTGCGCCGCGACTGTTGACCAATTGATCACGTTTCTCAGCCGGGAGTTCGATCTCACACGCCAACAAGTCGATGCTTACCTCTGGCAGTACTGTCGGGATCATCAGCGGATTCCCTGACTACGCCTCACGGCAGTGCGGCGCCATGTAACCTTTACCGGGTCTCCTCGCCCTCAAAGCGATTAAGCAATGCGTCCGGCAGCGGCTCAAAGAAGCTCGCCGGCAACTCCATGCCACGGTCAATGCCCACTCGCCGCTCCCGGAGTGGACGACTGGGCAGTGGACGAAGCTCAGCTATCGGAATGTTGCGGCGGCATAGGATGACCGTTTCCCCATTCTGCACAGTATCCAGATACTGGGACAGGCGGGCCTTTGCCTCCGCTACGTTGATCCTGATCATGGTCGGATGCTAACAGTTCGTTGGCCCTATTCAAGGCGGAGTCCGCCAAACTCGGCGGCGTCTAAATTGGGCGGGAGGCAGAGGGTTGACATTTATTGATTCGGATTTAGAATAAATTTAATTCTTTATAAGGGTATTTTCATGAAGAACCGTCGGACAAGTTCACATACGGCTGCCATTCTTATGGCGATGTTCATCGAATGGGGTAAGGCGCGAATGCGGATTTCGCGACGCACACTGAAGTCGATTGGTCGTCGGAAGGCTCTGAAACAGGGCTTCGAGAGAGAAATACGAGAGTGGCTTTGGGAGTACGGTCTAGTTCTCATCGAACTCGACGAGGGAAAGGGCTACTGCATCGTAAAGATGACAGCGCTATCGGGCGTGGCGCCATACAGCTTTAGCAGGTTTCGCTCGGACACCGACACCGACTTGGACCTAGATGACGAAGACATGCTTTGGGATTTCGTCGCCGACTGGGCAGACGAGGAGACCGATGAGTAGGGGCGAGGTGTAGTCGATACTCGTCAGTCTTGATTCGACGTCGGGAATCTGCCGAGAAGCGTGAGCATGTGGACTATAGACACAGAGCCGACTTGACCGTTGCTGCCACGGACTTTGCCAAGGGAGGCGGAACCGCATTGGCCACCTGCCGATGTTGGTCGAGGTCACGGACGATTCCGGTTCGTCTCCGAATCGGCCCGACAAAGACGTGCGTGTCCGGGAAGCCTTGAATTCGTGCTGCCTCGCGGGGTGTCAGGTAGCGGTCTTCGAGTGGATGGTAGAGCGCCTCCCCGCATCGCAAGGTCAAAGCGGGCAGGTCTCGGTGCAGTCTGCGGAACTTGGTTGAGTCCTTTGGCGTCAGCCGTTGGACGACATCCGGTGGCGCCCCAGGTGTCTTTGACAGCCACTCGCCTTCCGCCACGAACGAAATCCGGTGACGGTCCCTGGGTGGCGTGATGTCAATGTGGTTTGGTGCCAACGGTTCGCAGTCCGGCGGAACGGCGTCCGGCAAGTCTTTGATCGCCTCACCGACGGTGGCTGGCTGGCGCTGGCCAACCAAGGGGAATTGGAAAGCCTGTCCCTTGGGCACTGCGACGATGATGGCTCGCTTCCGTTTCTGCGGCACGCCACAATCGGCTGCATCCAGAACGGTCGCCTGCAGATCGTACCCAACGCCTGCAAATTCTTCGCTCAGCACATCGAGCATCGTCATGTCGTCTGTCGCGGGTGCGTCCAGAAACTTCGGCACTTGCTCGATCAGCACTGCTGCTGGCCGCGTCTCCTTCGTGAACCGAACCATCTGGAAAGCCAATTGCCCTCTGGGATCCTTGATGCCGGTCTTCTTGCCAATTTGGCTGAACGGCTGGCATGGCGGTCCGCCGTGCAGCAGCCCTAACTCACCTGGTTTCAAATCCAAGGTGGTTGCCACGCCGTTGGGGTCGAGCGCACGCACGTCCACCTGCCAAACGGCTTTGCCGCGGGAGTTGCGCATCAAAGTGGAAACGCAATGTGGATCAAGCTCCACGGCGCAAATCGTTTGGAAACCTGCGGCGTCAACTCCGATGTCAAGTCCGCCGGCCCCGGCAAACAGGCTGATGGCGGATGGCTTCCTGCGGTCTTTCCGAGCGATGGGCGTAAACAAGGGTGTTGGTGTCAACGGCGATCACATTTCGTCGAGAAATTCGATAAGCGTCTCACGGTCAGACACATCCACCGCCGGTGGCCTTACGCCGCGCACGACAGGTGGGTCGAACTCGTACTTCGGTTTGGGCTTGTTGCTTGGCCAAAGCTGCGCCCACAGAGCTTCTTCAACAAAACGGGTCAGGGTAACGCCAAGTTCGTGCGCACTGGATTTCGCCTGCCGCAACAGTTGATCATTCAGATTCAGCGTCGTCTTCATGCGGATGGAATCATGCGAAATATGGTCAAACCATACATGAAATCCCATACATAGGGCTATCCTGTTCCCTCACTAGGACTCAAGCCTTATCATGCCAATGGAACCGACAGTTTGCGGGAGACCGAAATGGAAACAGGACAAGTTCCCAATTTAGCGGAGATAGCCGACCGCTTGGCGATTCAGGACGTGCTGGCCAAGCACAGCCGGGGCGTGGACCGGGCTTGCGAGGCGACCCTGAAGTCGGCCTATTGGCCCGATGCGGAGGTGGCCTACGGCGGCTTCAATGGTCTTGCGCATGAGTTTTGCGAGACGCTGCCGGCGGGAATCAAGCGCTACGCGGCCACCCAGCACAGCATCACCAACACCGCCATCGACTTGCGTGGCGATGAGGCGCGGGTGGAAACCTACGTGACGGCCTACCATTACTTGGCCAGCGAGGACGGCGATACCGAAATGACCTACATCGGGCGCTACCTCGACCGCATGGAGAAGCGCGGGGAGGTCTGGAAGATCGCCCATCGGCGGGTGGTGATGGATTGGAACCAGAACGCCGCGGCGACGGCCATCCTCGAAGGCCCGCCCTTCGACGGGCTGGCGCGGGGCAGACGGCACCCAGATGACCCGCTGTACGAGCACTTGGCCTGAGCGGGCCGGGAACCGCCGCCATGAAGGAGATACTGCTCGTCACCAAGGGGCACCCCTTTGAACGGGAGCCGTTCTTCGCCCTCTTCGATGGCATGGAGGGCGTCAACTGGACCCACGTGGAGCAGCCTGCGGCCCAGGCGCTGTTCAACGTCAAGCAGGCGCGGCGCTACGACGCCTACGTGCTCTACGACATGCCGGGCATTCGCTTTCACCAAGGCGCCCCGCCCGAATTCGAGGAGCCTGACGAGGACTACAAACGGGACTTCAAGGCGTTGCTTGAGGCAGGCCAAGGCTTCGTCTTCCTGCACCACGCCATCGCCGGCTGGCCGGCTTGGGAAGAGTATGCCCGCATCATCGGCGGTCGGTTTCTCTACATGCCGGGGAACCTGCGGGGCCGGCCCTGCCCAGACTCGGGATACCGCCACAAGGTCAGCCACCGCATCAGCGCGGCGGCGGACGGCCATCCAATCACCGCCGGTGTGCCTTCAACCTTCGAAATGACGGACGAACTCTACCTTTACGAAGTGTTCGAGGACGAGGTCACGCCCCTGCTGCGCAGCGACTACGCCTTCGAACGGGACAACTTCTATTCGGCGGCGCGGGTCGTGCGGGACGGCAAGATGTTCGACAACGAAGGCTGGAGCCACGACCCCGGCAGCAATCTGGTGGGTTGGACCAAGGAAGAGGGCCCCAGCCGCATCGTCTATCTGCAGGGTGGCGATGACCCGGAGGCCTACGCCAATCCCCACTATCAGCGCCTAATCGCCAACGCCATCGACTGGGTTTCGCCCTGACGGCGACTTGCGACTGACCCGAACTCGACAACCTGACCTGCATTTTCGTCCGGCTTTACACCATGCTGCTCACCCTCTCGACCACGCATCGCCCGGCGACGGACTTGGGCTATCTTCTGCACAAGAACCCGGCGCGGGCACAGGTGTTCGAATTGCCCTTCGGCAAGGCGCACGTATTCTACCCGGAAGCGTCGGAGGAACGCTGCACAGCGGCGCTCCTGCTCGATGTCGATCCCATCGCCCTCGTGCGGGGGCGCGGCACGGTGCTGACTGACTACGTCAATGATCGGCCCTACAGCGCCTCGTCCTTCCTGAGTGTGGCCATATCGCGGGTCTTCGGCAGTGCGCTCGGTGGCCGCAGCGCGGAGCGGCCCGAGTTGGCGGCCCAGCCGTTGCCGCTGTCCGTCGAAGTCGCCAGCCTGCGTTGCGGGCGCGAAACGGCTGTGCGGGCACTGTTCGAGCCCCTTGGCTATGCCGTCTCCGTTGATCCGCCTGACGCTGAGGCAGGGGCGGGTGCGTACCGGAACGTCACCCTGTCCGGGCGAATGCGCTTGGCGGACCTGCTCACCCACCTATACGTCCTCGTCCCGACCCTCGACAACCGCAAGCACTACTGGATCGGCGACGACGAGGTGGACAAGCTGATCGCCAAGGGTGCGGGTTGGCTGGAGTCGCATCCGCAGCGCGAGTTCATCACCCGCCGCTATCTCAAGCATCGCCGCAGTCTGGTCAACGAGGCGCTGACGCAGCTTGCTGAGGACGGCTCCGCTGAGAGCGCGGCAGACGAACCGGCGCTGAACTTGCAAGAGCCCTTGCCCTTGGCCGACCAACGCATCGCGGCGGTCACCCAAGTGCTTGTGGAAAGCCGGGCGGCCCGAGTGCTGGACTTGGGCTGCGGCGATGGGCGGCTGCTCGAAGACCTCCTTGCGACGCCGCAGTTCACCGAGGTATTGGGCGTCGATGTGTCCGTCACTGCACTCGACCGAGCCGAACGACGGCTGCGTCTCGAACGGCTGCCGGAACGGCAACGCCAGCGTGTGCAACTCCTGCAGGGTTCCCTTACCTACCGCGACCGGCGGTTGGCCGGATACGACGCTGCTGCAGTCGTGGAGGCGCTCGAACACCTCGATCCGAGCAAGCTGCCGATGTTCGAGCAGGCGCTGTTCGGCCACGCCAAGCCGAACACGGTGGTGCTCACTACACCGAACCGCGAGTACAACGTCCTCTATCCCGGCATTCCGGAAGGGCGATTGCGGCACTCGGACCATCGCTTCGAATGGACGCGGGCGGAGTTCAGCGCCTGGGCGGATGCCGTGGCGCAAGCGCACGGATACAAAGTCACGTACCGGCCCGTTGGCGAGGTCCACGCCGAACACGGTGGGCCGACCCAGATGGCGGTGTTCCAACAATGCGCATAGAGATTCCCGAGTACTGCCTAGTCCTGCTGATCGGCGCGTCGGGCTCGGGCAAGTCCACATTCGCAAACAGACACTTCGCGTCCACGGAGGTGATCTCATCGGATGCCTGCCGGGGGTTTGTGAGTGATGACCCGAACAGCGCGGCGGCGACCAAGGATGCCTTCGAACTGGTGGAGTTCATCGCCCGCAAACGCTTGGCGCGCAGGCGGCTGACGGTGGTGGACGCAACTAACGTGCGCCGGGAAGACCGCGCGAACTTCATTCGGATCGCACGCGAACACCATGCCCTTGCGGTGGCGATCATTCTGGACTTGCCGGAGCGGGTCTGCGAGGAACGCAACGCCGCCCGGCCCGACCGGGACTTTGGACCCCACGTCGTTCGCAACCAAACGCGCCTGCTCCGGCGCTCCATCAAGCGTCTTGGCCGCGAGGGTTTCCGTTACCGGTTTCGCCTGGAATCCGAGGAAACGATCAAAGACGCCGAGATCATCCGGCGGAAGCTGTGGACCGACCGGCGGGACGACTCTGGGCCGTTCGACATCATCGGCGATGTACATGGTTGCTTCGACGAGCTCCGGGCGCTCTTGGATGAATTGGGCTACGTGGTGGATCGCGATGCCGAGCGGTTCGCGCTGTCGCACCCGCTTGGACGGCGGCTCGTTTTTCTGGGCGACCTTATCGACCGAGGGCCGGGCGTAGCCGACTGCCTGCGCTTGGCTATGGACGCGGTGGAGGACGGTGTTGCCCTGTGCGTGCCGGGCAACCACGAGGTCAAGCTACTGCGCAAGCTGCGGGGCCGCGACGTCCGCATCACCCACGGCCTTGATGTCACGCTGGCTCAATTGGAAACCGAATCCCCCGCCTTCCGTGATCGCGTCGCGGCGTTTATCGACGGTTTGGTGAGTCACTACGTGCTCGACGACGGCCGCCTCGCCGTGGCCCATGCGGGCATGCGGGAGGATCTGCTGAACCGGTCTTCCCGGACTGTTCGCGATTTCGCGCTGTTCGGCGACACCACCGGCGAGACCGACGAATTCGGCCTCCCAGTGCGATACGACTGGGCGGCGGAGTACCGGGGCGAGGCCGCAATCGTGTACGGACACACGCCCGTCACCACGCCGGAGTGGGTGAACCGCACGATCTGCATCGACACCGGCTGCGTCTTCGGCGGCCGTCTCACGGCGTTGCGCTACCCGGAGCGCGAGTTGGTTTCAGTGCCTGCTGCGCGAACTTACTATGAGCCCATCCGGCCAGCTCGGCAGCCGATCTCCACAGACCGGGATCCCTTCCTGCTCGACATAGAGGACGTGCGGGGCAAGCGCGTGGTCACCACCCGCTTCCTGCCCAAAATCACCGTGCGGGCAGAGAACGCTGCGGCCGCCTTCGAAGTGATGAACCGTTTCGCCATCGATCCCCGCTGGCTCATCTACCTGCCGCCCACCATGTCGCCGTGTGCGACCAGCAGCGAGGCGGGCCTCCTTGAGCATCCGGCCGAAGCCTTCGGCTACTACCGCACCAACGGTGTGCGGCGCGTGATCTGCGAAGAGAAACACATGGGCTCCCGCGCAATCGCCGTCCTGTGCCGCGACGAGCACGTGGCGCAGCGGCGCTTCGGCATCGAAGGGCAGGGCGGTGGCGTTCTGTACACGCGCACCGGACGTCCGTTCTTCGACGCGGACGACGAGATGGAAGCGGCGCTGCTCGCCCGGCTGCGCCGTGCGGCTGACGGCCGTGATCTGTGGGGCAAGTTGGATACGGATTGGCTCTGCCTCGATGCCGAACTCATGCCTTGGTCCGAGAAGGCCGAAAAGCTGCTCAATGAGCACTACCGCCCAGTGGTGGAGGCGGCGCGCACGGGCCTGCCGCGGGCAGTGGCCGCTCTCGAAGCCGCGGGCGCTCAGGGGGTGGATTGCGGGGAACTCGCGGCAAACTTCCGTGCGCGTTCCGCTATGGTGGACGACTATGCCGCCGCCTTGGAGCGATACGTCTGGCCCGTGGCGGACGTCGGCGATCTTCGCGTCGCGCCCTTCCACCTGCTCGCCAGCGAGGGCGCGGTCCACGCCGACAAGGACCATGGATGGCACATGGCCACTCTTGCTGAGCTTTGCGAGGGCGACGAGGTGTTGACGCCTACCGCGCATCGGGTCGTCGAACTCGACGACGAGGTAAGCTGCGCGGCAGCGGTGGCATGGTGGGAGTCCCTCACGGCGGAAGGCAGCGAGGGGATGGTCGTGAAGCCGTGGAACTTCGTGGCGCGCAAGGGGAACGGCCTCCTGCAGCCAGCGGTAAAGTGCCGTGGCCGCGAGTACCTGCGGATCATTTACGGACCCGAGTACACGGCCGACCGGCACCTCTCCCGGCTGCGGCAGAGGGACCTTCAGCGCAAGCGGGGGCTGGCCCGCCGCGAGTTCGCCCTAGGCCTCGAAGCGTTGGCGCGGTTCGTCGAGCACGAGCCGCTGCATCGCGTCCACGAATGTGTCTTCGGCGTGCTGGCGATGGAGTCAGAGCCCGTGGATCCACGGTTGTGAGGGGCGATGTCGAACGCCTTGCCGATGTCCGTTATCCTAATGCCCGGACGGGCGATCGCTTCTCGCCGTGAACTCGATGTGCAGTTCATTCAGCGCGCGCAGCCCGTAGTTCGGATAGTGCCTTAGGTCGTTGCGTCCGGGTGAGAGGCGAAAGTCCTCGATGTTGTCGATGAAGGCCTTGAAGCCCCAGTAGAGTTCACGGCGGGCCAAGGGTGCCCCTAGGCAGTAGTGGGTGCCGGAACTATAGCCGAGGTGTGATGCGGCATTGCGCCGCTCGAGTTCGACGTCGTCGGGACGTTCGAATTGCGCCGGGTCCCGGTTGCCGGCGGCGAACCGGGCATCGATCACCGCGCCCTTGGGAATGGTGACGCCGTGCAGGGTGATATCGGTCTTCGCGGTGCGGGTGAGGCCCTGCACCGGGCTTTCCAGACGCACCACCTCCTCGCAGAAGGTGCGCAGGTGTTTGTCCGGGTCCGCCTTTAGCTGCTGCCACACACCGGGGTTTCTGGCCAGCAGCATGATGCCGGCGGACAGGGCGTTGGTGGTGGTCTCGGAACCGCCCACGAAGGTGTCCTGCATCATCTCCGCGTGCAGTTCGTTGTCGGTAAGGGTCCGGCCCCAGCCGGGCACCGGCGTGTTGACCAGATCCGAAAGCAGGGTGCCGTCCGGCTCCCGGCGCAGGCGCTCGAAAATGGGCTGGAAGTAGTGCTGGGCCTGAATCTCCATCTCCGTGGCCCAGATCACGTCCGCCTCGCTGAGATCGAACCCGGTGCCCCGGAACCAGGCGTCGGTCCATGCCTTGATCTGCCAGATGTCTTCCTCCTTGGCGCCCATCTGCCGGCAGATGATGATCAACGGCAGGGGCACCGCGAACTGCTTGACGAAGTTGCAGTGGCCGTCGTCGATGAAGGCATCGATCAGTTCATAAGCCAGGGTCTCGACCTCGCCATCCAGCGCCTTGATGCGTTTCGGGCGAAAGGCCGCATCGAAGATGGAGCGCATCTGCTTGTGCTCCGGGTCGTCCCGGGCGGCCAGCGACTCGCCGGGCACCCAACCCTTCTCCTGAAACAGTTCAAAGGCCTTGCGGGCATTGCCGGTGAGCTTGTCGTGATCGTTGCTTGGCCGGTGATTGCTGAAGCGCTCGGTGTCGAGGCACAGCATGCGCAGGTCCTCGTAGCGGGTGATGACCCAGATGCCGGTGCGCGGATCCTGGAACACCGGCGCCTGCTCGCGCAGCAGGCTGTATGTGGGATAGGGACACTCGAGAACCTCGGCGTCCGCCAGCGTGGCCTCGTCGAGGCTGGCGGGGCACACGGGCTGGTCCATGCGGTTGATGGCGCTCACGAAGGGTGGTTGGCTCCGGATCCGTTGGCAGTGCGTGATTGTAAGTGCACTAGGCCGTTGGCGTCACCGCCCTGTGAAACGGGTGGCCTGCGCAAAGCGCTCCTTCCCTTGCAAGGTAAGATGTGCCCCCATTTGCCGAACGATCGGCAGCGGATTAACTTGTGAGGGCGAAGGGGGCCGTTGATGAGCTTGATTGAGTGGTCGTGGCTGTTCCTCGTCATCTACATCATCGGCATGCTGTGCTTCGGGTGGGTCGCCAGCCGCAAAATCGCCAACGCCGACGACTTTGCGACGGCGCGCAGCAGCTACGGCCCCTACTTTCTGGCCCTGGCCTTCGCTGCCACCACCGCCAGCGGCGCCACCTTTCTGGGCAGCCCGGGGTTGGGTTACGAGTTCGGCATGGCCAGCGTCTGGGGCAAGTTCCTGTACCCGATGGGCGTCTATTTCGGGGTGCTCATCACGATCCGGCTGGTGGCGACCTCTGGGCACCGGTTCGGCAACCGTTCGATTCCCGAGTACTTGGGCGACCGCTACCGGAGCGACGGCGTGCGCCTGCTGGTCTCGGTGTTCTCGCTGGTGCTGTTTTTCTACATCGCCGGGCAACTGGTGTCGGGCCTGGTCATGTTCGAAACCATGCTCGGCTTGGAGCCCATGACGGCGCTGGTCATCACCTCCGCCGTGCTGCTGGTCTATGTGGTGCTTGGCGGCGCCCACGCGGACATCATCACCGATGGCGTTCAGGGCCTGATGATGCTCGGGGTCGCCATCATGGTCATCGTGATGTTCCTCCTCGCATCGGGCGTGGATGGCGGGTTGGGCGGCCTCGTTGACCGCCTTCGGGCCGAGGACGAGAACTTGGTCGGGGCACTCAACCGGTCCAACTCCCTCTACGATTCCTGGTGGGCGATCATCGCCGTGCTGTTCGCCCACATTCCGCTCGGCATGCTGCCGCACATCGGCAACAAGGTTTGGGCGCTCAAGCACGACGGCGACCGCATGCGCTTCGTCAAGCTCGCCTTCGCGGTCGGCCTGACCATGGGCATGCTCGGGTTGGGGGGCATCCTGGCCCGCGGCGTGCTCGGCCCGGAACTGCTGGAGGCGGGCCGCAGCGCCAACGAGGCGTTGCCGGCGCTGTTCATCGAACTGTTCCCGACTTGGCTCGCTGCGCTGATTGGCGTGGGGGTGCTTGCCGCCATCATGTCAACCGCGGACGGGCTCATCGTGTCCTCCTCCCAGATCGTTGCCAACGACATCTACCGGCGCTCGATCGTGCCGAAGTACCGCTCCCACCTGTCCGATGCGCAGGTGGACCACCGGGTGCTGGTGATCAGCCGTTGGAGCACGGTCATTGTCCTGGTGCTGTGCACGGTAATGGCCTGGGCGATGCAGGACATGAACATTGCGCTGCTGGTCTGGATGGGCACCGGCGGCATGATGGCGGCCTTTGCCGGCCCGCTGGTGCTCGGTGCCTTGTGGCGAGGCGTGACCCTGGCTGGCGCCGTCACCGGCCTCATCGGCGGCATGGCCACCTTCGCGTTGCTGCGCAGCGGCCTGCCCTGGATGGTCGTGGACCCGGGCTCCCTAGGCCCGCTGTCCGGGATTGCCGAGTGGCTGGCCCACTATCGGGAAAACCCATACGCCTGTGCGGTGGTCGGCGAGGCGGTCTCGATTTTCGGCACCTGGGCGGTATCCATGCTGACCCGGCCGCTGCCGGATAGCCACATCAACCGGCTGTTCGCAAGCTCCTAGCGATCGACCGGAAGCCCTCCAGCGCTTCCGGGTTCGCCAATGCCGCCGTGTTCTTGACGGGGCGCCCGTGAATCAGGTCGCGCACCGCCAGTTCGGCGATCTTGCCGCTCCGCGTTCGCGGCACGTCGCCCACGGCGATGATCTTCCGAGGCACATGGCGGGGCGAGGCGTGGGTGCGGATTTGGTCCTTGATGCAGTCGATGAGGTTCGCATCCAAATCGACGCCGGGTTGCAGTGCCACGAACAGCACGATGCGGGTGTCGCCGGCCCATTCCTGGCCGACGCAGACCGCATCCCGGACCTCATCGATGCGCTCCACTTGGCGGTAGATTTCCGCCGTGCCGATGCGTACGCCGCCGGGGTTCAGCACCGCGTCGCTGCGGCCGTGAATGATGAAGCCGCCGTTGACAGTCGCTTCGGCGAAGTCGCCGTGCGCCCAAACGCCGGGGAACTTGGCGAAGTAGGCGTCGTGGAAGCGGCTGCCGTCCGCATCCTTCCAGAATCCCAGCGGACAGGAGGGGAAGGGGCGGGTGCAGACCAGTTCGCCCTTCTCGCCGCTACCGGGCGGCAGGGGCTTGCCGTCGTCGCCGTAGATGTCCACCGCCATGCCCAATCCCTTGCATTGCAGTTCCCCGGCGTGGACGGGCTGGTTGGGGTTGCCGAGGATGAAGCAGGAAATCAGGTCGGTGCCGCCGGTCATGGAGACCAGGTGCAGGTCGTTCTTGATGCTGTGGTGGACGGCTTCGAAGCCTTCCGCCGACAGGGTGGAGCCGGTGGACAGCAGCATCCGCAGGGCGCTCAAGTCGTGGTCCGCGCCCGGTTCCACGCCGGCCTTGGCCAGGGCGCCCAAGTAGGTGGGGCTCGCGCCGAAGACGGTCACGCCCTCCCGCTCGGCGATGCGCCAGAGGGTGGCTGGATCAGGGTGGAACGGCGAGCCGTCGTAGAGTAGGAGGGTGCAGCCCGTGGCCAATGCGCCGACCAGCCAATTCCACATCATCCAGCCGCAGGTGGTGAAAAAGAACAGGGTGTCGTGGGGCTTAAGGCCCGTGTGCAGCTGATGCTCCTTGGCGTGCTGCAGCAGGGTGCCACCCGCGCCATGGACGATGCACTTCGGCTTGCCGGTGGTGCCGGAGGAGTAAAGGATGTAGAGCGGGTGATTGAAGTCGAGCTGGACGAAGGGCGCTTGCGGACCGTCGAGCAGCGATGCAAAGGCCAGATAGCGGTCCTCGCCTCCCTCGATGGGGAGGCCGAGCATGGAGACCCAGATGATGCGCTCAATGGAAGGCGTTTGCGCCGCCACTTCGGCCACCTTGGCGCGGATGTCGAAGGTCTTGCCGTTGTAGTGGTAGCCATCGCAGGCGATCAGCAGCTTGGGCTCGATTTGTCCGAAGCGGTCGAGCGCTCCGTTGGCGCCGAAGTCCGGCGAGCATGACGACCACACGCCGCCCAGGGTGGCGGTGGCGAGCATGGCGATGACGGCCTCGATGCCATTCGGCAACCATCCGGCCACCCGATCGCCGGGCTGGATGCCCAGCTTGGCCAGTTGCCCAGCGAGTGCCTCTGCGCGCGCCCTAAGCGCCGCGTGGCTGATCTCCCGGCGTTCCCCGGTTTCCAAGTAGCTGATGAGGGCGGGCCGCTCGTCGTCGTGGCGCAGCAGGTTCTCGGCGTAGTTCAGTTTGGCGCCCTCGAACCAGCGGGCGCCGGGCCAGCGGTCGAAGTGCTGGACGGCGACCTCGGCCGGGCGGCTGGCCTGGATGCCAGTAAAGCGCCAGACCTCGCTCCAGAACGCGCCGGGGTCGGAGATGGACCACTCGTGCAGGGCGTCGTAGTTGGGAAAGTCCCGTCCGCTCGACCGCGCCGCCTGGCGAGTGAATCGGGTCATGTTGGACGCTTGGACCGCCTCGGCGGTGGGCGTCCAGATCGGTTGGCTCACCCCGTCCTCAAAGCGAGGCGCACACGTGCCCGCCGTCGACGACCAGTACGCTGCCGGTCATGTAGGCGGAGGCGTCGGAGGCGAGCAGCAGCAGCGGTCCGTCCAAGTCGTCGAATTCGCCGTAGCGGCGCATGGGAATGCCCTTGGCGAACTCCGCCGACTGGTCGCTCTCCAGCAGCAGGCGGCTGACATCGGTGAGGATGTAGCCCGGCGCCAGCGCATTGACCCGGATGCCGTACCGGGCAGCCTCCAGGGCCATGACTTCCGTGAGCCGGGTCAGTGCGCCCTTGGAGACGGCGTAGGGAAACTGGCCCTTGATGGTGCGCCGGTCCGTGATGGAGGAGATGTTGACGATGTTTCCGCCGTTCTGCCCGTTGGCCTGCACCCGCTCGGTGTAGGCCTTGGAGGTCAGCCAAACGCCCTTGAGATTGGTGTCCAGCACCCGGTCCCAGTCCGCCTCGTCGATCATCGTGTAAGTCTTGGCGCCCGCTTCAACGCCCGCGTTGTTGATCAGCACGTCGATGGGCCCGAAAGCCGTCTCGGCCGCCTCGATGAAACTGTCCACGCTGCTCGATTGGCTGACGTCCAAGGGTGCGCCGAATGCCTCGCCGCCTTGGGCTTGAACCTCCTTCACCCGGCCTTCGATGCGGTCCGTGCGCCGGGCGCCTAGGCTCACCCGCGCCCCGGCTTGGGCCAGAACGCCCGCAAAGTGATGCCCGAAGCCGGATGAGGCCCCGGTTACTGCGACGTGCTTGCCGGTCAGGTCAAAGTGATTCATGTACGTATGCTAGCGCAGCAGGGTGCGCTAAAATAGCGCCAGCCTTAAGAGTCGGAGTGTAGCTCAGCTTGGTAGAGCACTACGTTCGGGACGTAGGGGCCGGAGGTTCAAATCCTCTCACTCCGACCAACTCCAAGGCGCCCCACCCGCTCATTCGCGGTGATCGACCAAATTCCCTTGGTGCAGCAAGGTGACCACCCGTTGCCGCCTCTCCCGGGTCTTGTTGTTCCAGAAGGCTTGGCTGAAGGGCTCTGCTTGGCGGCGGTGGATCACGCCGATGGCGGTGGGCAGCGGGGGCGCTAGGTTGAGCAGCATCAACGCCAGTGCCGGATTGGTTTCGTCGTGGACCAGCACCTCATCGACTCCTAGAGCGCCAACCTGGATGGCTTCGAGCTGCAGGGTCTTCGGATTCAGGCGCAGGCCCTTGTCTTGGTTGGCGCCGTAGAGAAGCGGCTGGCCATGCTGAACGCGGAGCTGATGGTCGGCGGCCGTCTTGCGGTTGGATACGGACTCGAAAATGTCCTTGTTGTAGACGATGCAGTTCTGCAGGATTTCGACAAAGGCGGAACCGCGATGGGCGCGGGCGTCGGTGAGGATGCCGGGCAGGCCCTTCTGGTCGATGTCGATGCCCCGGGCGATGAAGGTGGCGCCCGCGCCAACGGCAAAGGCGCCGGGCCGCACCGGCGTGTCCACCGAGCCGCCCGGGCTCGACGGGCTGGTGGTGCCGATGCGCGAGGTGGGTGAGTACTGTCCCTTGGTGAGGCCGTAGATTTCGTTGTTGAACAGCAGAATGTTGAGATCGACATTGCGGCGCAGGGCGTGCAGCAGGTGGTTGCCGCCGATGGACAGGCCGTCGCCGTCGCCGGTGATCACCCAGATGTCAAGCTCCGGATTGGCCAGCTTCGCGCCGGTGGCGATGGCCGGTGCCCGTCCATGGATGGTGTGAAAGCCGTAGGACTCGATGTAGTAGGGCAATCGTGCGGCGCAGCCGATGCCGGAGATGAACACCGTTTTGGCTGGATCCGCGCCGCAGGTCGCCAGCGCCCGCTGCACCGCCTTAAGAATGGAGTAGTCGCCGCAGCCAGGGCACCAGCGCACCTCCTGGTCGGAGGCGAAGTCCTTGAACGTGAGTTCAGCCATTGTCCACCCCCTCGGCAACGGCCTCCGCGAGCCGCGGGGGCGCGTGCTCCGCGATGGCCGCCTTCACCGCAGCAACCGGGAAGGGCTGGCCGGACACCTGGTTGAGTTGCGCGACCTCGACCAATAAGCGGTCGCGCAGCAAGGTGGCGAGCTGGCCGTTGTTGAGTTCCGGCACCAGCACCGTCTCGAAGCCCGCCAGCAGTTCACCGAGGTTGGCGGGCAGCGGGTTGAGGTGGCGCAGGTGGATTTGGGCCACGGCCAGCCCGTCGCTTAGGCTTTCCTTGACCGCTTGGTAAACGGCCCCGAAGGTCGATCCCCAAGCCACCACCGCCAAGCCGCCGGGCACCCCCTGTTCGATGGCCTGCTCCGGCAGGTGATCGGCCACCTTGGCGACCTTGGCCGCGCGCAGGTCAGTCATGGCCTGGTGGTTGGCGGGGTCATAGGAGATGTGGCCGGTTTCGATGTCCTTTTCGATGCCGCCGACGCGATGGATGTGTTGCGCATCGCCCGGTGCCGCCCAGAGCCGCGCCAAGCCGTCGGCATCCCGCTCCCAAACGCCCGCCACGTCAGCAGCCGTTGGCTTGCGGTTGGCGATGGGCTGGAACCCGTCGATGTCGGGAATGGGCCAAAGCTCCGAGGCGTTGGTGATGTAGCCGTCGGTGAGCAGAATCACCGGCGTCATGTGGCGCAGCGCGATGCGCACCGCTTCGATGGCGGTCTCAAAGCAGTCCGCAGGAGAGTGGGTGGCAAGCACCGGCAAGGGGGTATCGGCGTTGCGGCCGTACACCGCTTGGTAGAGGTCGCTTTGCTCGGTCTTGGTCGGCATGCCGGTGGAGGGGCCGGCACGTTGCGAATTGACCACCACCAGGGGCAGCTCCGCCGCAACCGCCAGGCCCAAGGCCTCGGTTTTCAGGGCGATGCCTGGTCCGGAGCTGGAGGTCACCCCGAGTCTGCCGGCATAGGAGGCACCGATGGCGGCGCAGATGGCGGCGATCTCGTCCTCCGCCTGGAACGTGGCCACACCGGCTTCGTCCAGCCCGGTCAGATGATGCAGCAACGCCGAGGCCGGCGTGATGGGATAGGAGCAGAACAGCAGTTCGATGTCAGCCAGCTCCCCGGCTGCGGTCAACCCTAATGCGAGGGCTTCCGCCCCGGTGATGGTGCGGTACGCCACCGACTCCAGCGGCGCTTCGGGAATGGGATGCTGGGACAGAATGTGCTGCAGCTCGGCGGTCTCGCCATAGGCGTGGCCGGCGGCGAGAGCGGCCAGATTGGCGTTGCGCACAGGTTGGTTGTTGGCGAACTTGGCCTGAATCCAGTGGGCGGTGGCGTCCCGGGGCTGGTCGAACATCCACAGCACCAAGCCCAGTGCCCAGAAGTTCTTGCAGCGCGCGGAATCCTTGGCGCCGAGGCCGAAGGGCTTCACTGCCTCCAGGGTCAGGTGGGAAATGTCCACGCGGCAAACGTGGTAGTCGTTCAGGCTGCCATCCTCAAGGGGATTGGTGGTGAGCTCGGCGCGTTTCAGCCGCTGCGCGGAAAAGGCGCTGTCATCGACGATGATGAGCGCCCCGGGCACCAAGTGGGGGAGATTGACCGTCAGTGCTGCCGGATTGAAGGCGAGCAGCACGTCGGGGGCATCGCCGGGCGTCGTGATGCGCTCGCCGCCGAACTGGATCTGAAAGGCGGAAACGCCGTAGCGGGTGCCCGCCGGGGCGCGTATTTCGGCGGGGAAGTCGGGCAGGGTGGACAGGTCGTGGCCAGCCAGCGCCGAAGCGATGGTGAACTGCTGGCCCTGCAACTGAATGCCGTCCCCGGAGTCGCCGGCGAAGCGTACGATGTGGCTGTTTTTTTCGGCGAGTTGCTGCGACATGGGGTTGGCGAGTGGGGTTGGCCCAGATGCGAAAGGTGCGGCATTCTAACGGATTCCGCGTCAAAATGATGATCGGCCCGGACAGACGTATTCCATGCATATAACCAATTGCCGCCGCCTAAACTGCCCTGATGCGCACGGAGCGGCGCCATGACCCAAGCGGTCGCAGACTTCGAGGTGGTTGCCGACTACCAGCCGGCCGGTGATCAGCCGACGGCCATTGCCGGGCTGGTGGAGGGCTTGGAGGCGGGCCTGAGCCATCAGACCCTGCTCGGCGTCACCGGCTCCGGCAAGACCTTCGCCGTCGCCAACGTGGTGGCCGCGGTGAATCGGCCGACGCTGGTGCTGGCGCCGAACAAGACCCTGGCCGCCCAGCTTTACGGCGAGTTCCGCGAGTTCTTCCCCCACAACGCGGTGGAGTACTTCGTTTCCTACTACGACTACTACCAGCCCGAGGCCTATGTGCCCGCCTCGGACACCTACATCGAGAAGGACGCCTCGATCAACGCCCACATCGAGCAGATGCGGCTGTCGGCCACCAAGGCACTCCTGGAGCGGCGCGACACCTTGATCGTCGCCTCCGTCTCCGCCATCTACGGCTTGGGCGACCCGCAGTCCTACTTGCGCATGGTGCTGCACCTCGACCGGGGCGATCGGGTGGACCAGCGCTACATCCTCACGCGGTTGGCGGAACTGCAGTACACGCGCAACGACATGGCCTTTCAGCGCGGAGCCTACCGGGTGCGCGGCGACGTGGTGGACATCTTCCCGGCGGAGTCGGAGGCGCTGGCGGTGCGGGTGGAGTTGTTCGACGATGAAATCGAGAACCTTTCCACCTTTGACCCTCTCACCGGCGAGGTCATCGACCGGGTGCCGCGCTTCACGGTGTTCCCGAAGACCCACTACGTGACGCCGAGGGAACGCATTTTGGGTGTGCTCGATGACATCAAGGAGGAGCTGCGCGATCGTTTGGCGCACCTGACCGAGCACAACAAGCTCGTGGAGGCGCAGCGTCTGGAGCAGCGCACCCGCTTCGACTTGGAGATGATCGCCGAACTCGGCTACTGCTCGGGGATCGAGAACTACTCCCGCTACCTGTCCGGCCGGGAGCCTGGCGAGCCGCCGCCGACGCTGTTCGACTACCTGCCCAAGGACGCCCTGCTGGTGATCGACGAATCCCACGTCACGGTTCCGCAGATCGGCGGCATGTACAAGGGCGACCGCTCCCGCAAGGAGACCTTGGTGGAATACGGCTTCCGCCTGCCGTCGGCGCTCGACAACCGGCCGCTGCGCTTCGACGAGTGGGAGCGGATGAGCCCCCAGACCCTCTTCATATCCGCCACCCCGGGCCCTTACGAAGCCGAGTTTGCCGGCCAGGTGGTGGAGCAGGTGGTGCGGCCCACGGGGTTGGTGGACCCGGAGGTCATCGTGCGCCCGGCTTCGACCCAGGTGGAGGACCTGCTCGGCGAAATCAACGCCGTGGTGGAGCGGGGCGAGCGGGTGCTGGTCACCACCCTGACCAAGCGCATGGCGGAGGACTTGACCGACTACCTGGACGATCACGGCATCCGGGTGCGCTACCTGCACTCCGACATCGACACCGTGGAGCGCATGGAGATCATCCGCGACCTGCGCATGGCGGAGTTCGACGTGCTGGTGGGCATCAACCTGCTGCGCGAGGGCCTGGATATCCCGGAAGTGTCCTTGGTGGCCATCCTCGATGCGGACAAGGAGGGCTTCCTGCGCGGCGAGCGCTCCCTGATCCAGACTATTGGCCGCACCGCCCGCAACATCAACGGCCGGGCCATCCTCTACGCCGACAAGGCCACCGGCTCCATGGACCGGGCCATCGCCGAGACAGAGCGCCGCCGCACCAAGCAGATCGCTTTCAACGAAGCCAATGGCGTCACCCCGCAGACCGTCAGGAAGCAGGTGGCCGACATCATGGAAGGCGCCCGCCGCCAAGCCCCCGGCACCGCCCGCAAGGTCACCCGAACCCGTCAGCGGGGCGCTGCTCCGGTTGAACTGCCGGACGATCCCAAGGCCCTCGGCAAACTGGTCAAGCAGCTCGAAAGCCAAATGCTGGAGCACGCCAAGAACCTGGAGTTCGAAGAAGCCGCCACCGTCCGCGATCAGATCCGCAACATCCGCGAGGAACGACTGCTGGCGTAACGCTGGCCCGTCGTGAAAGTGGAGGAGGAAACAATGAGTTCAATGCGGAGAGGCAAACGTTGCAAAACAGCGCGAAACAGCCTTCTATGGCCCAACAGCCGGCCAAGCTGACGCTCGGAGAACTACCTTGCGCCCCAACCGTGAGGGCAAGATGCCCTCAAGCGAAACGCTCCGGAGCAAGGGCATCTTGCCCTTCCATGGAACAAACTCCAAGCCGCCGAGACCAATGCGGGTTTGGGGGGCAAATCGAGGGCGAGTCGCCCTCGCTCCGGGGGCGACGTCGAACGAAGGTCGGAGCGAAGGCAACTTGCCTTCGCAATGAATCGAGGGAGTCCATCGAGGGTGCGAAGCGCCGTCACTTCCCGCGATGCAACTCCGCTAGGAAAGCCGCGTGTTACTTGCACGTCCGCGCCCCGCCGCAGCGGGGTTGTTGGCTCGCATGGCGCGAAGCGCCGTATCTGCTCGCCATGGATGACCCTGGGAGTCGAGTGGCCCGCTAGTATTGGGAGGATTGCGAACCTTCGACGTTGCTGATTATCGGAATGGCTCTTTCGGCGAATGCGACGAGGGTTTCAACATAGTAGTTGGTGATTTCTCCGCTTGCGCCTTAACGCAGACGTCATGCACGGACGCTCCCGGAGCGCCCTTTATCTTTGCTTCGACGAGGCCGCGCAGGTGCTCCAAAAAATCCCCGATTATCCTTTTCCTGACCTCCGGCCAAGATTCGTAGACAACCCGTGCGGTCTCAAGGTGGTCAGGCTTTGACTCCAATAGTTCAACCACCGTTATGGTTTCGAGATCACTTGCCATGTCAGCATCTCCAAAGGTTCTTCGGCAATAGGATTCGGCGTCGCCCAGAAACCAGCGCAGACGCTGCGCCTCGCATTGGGTGCGGCAGGTGGCGAGCCATTGGGTCAGGGAGCAGGGTGCTCGATACCGCTCTAAGGCGTCTCCGCTGCCTTCAAATCGCTTCCACCCGCTTTGCCCCGTTGCGCCGGATTGGCCATTCCTTCCTCCCGATTGTTCAGCCCAACGCCCATGATGGTGTTTTGGCGTGGCGGGGCAAGTCTATAGAATGACGGGCTTGAATCGATAGGGGCAATCTTTGAGCACTCCCCCCGGTGCGCCGCGAACGTTCTTCCCGGGCTGGTCCATCGTCGGCCTCACCTTCATGACCCAATTCACCGTTGGGGCCATGTTCTACACCTATGGCGTGCTGCAGAAGCCATTGAGCGAGGCACTGGAGGTGGACCGTTTCGCGGTGTCGCTGGCCTTTTCCCTGCAAACCCTGGTGGTGGCGGTGCTGAGCCCCTGGGTGGGCAAGCTGATCCTACGCACGCCCATGCGCAAGCTGATGGGCATTGGCATCGCGGCGTTGATACTGGGCTTCGTCGCGTTCGGCCAAGCCCGGCATTGGCTGCACCTCTGCTTGGCCTTCGGCGTCCTGCTGGCCGTTGCCAGCACCCTGATCGGCCCGTTGCCGAGCAATGCGATGATCGCCAACTGGTTCGTCAAGCGGCGGGGCACCGCGTTGGGCATCTCCCAGTTCGGCATTTCCATTTCCGGGGCGGTCATGGTGCCGATCGTGTCTGGGCTGGTGGAGACCCAAGGCTGGCGCTGGGCGGTGACCTCGATGGGGCTCGCCTTGGCGGCCGTGTTGATTCCCTTGATCTGGAAGCTCGCCGTCTTCCGTCCCGAGGACAAGGGCCTGCAACCGGACGGGCAACGGGTGGCGGGCGGCGGCGAGGAGGCCGGCGAGCCGGTTGGCGAGCCGGTCTCCACATGGAACTTCGCCCGGGCGCTTCGGGATCGCCGCATTTGGCTGCTGGTCGCCATCGTGGGGCCGAGCTTCTTCGGGGTCGGCGCCGTGCTGTTGGCCCTGCACGCCCACATCACGGACTTGGGCCTGTCCGCCGTCCAAGCGTCCTCGGTGGTGGCCGTGGCCACCTTCATGGCGGCTGCGGCCAAGCCCTTGTTCGGCGTATTGGCGGACATTTTGAACCAGCGGCTGATGATGGTCGCCTCGCTGGTCTCCCAGACCATTGGATTGGTGTTGATCGTGGCGCTGACCAATTCCACTGGGTTGATGGTGGCGGCGTTCTTCTTCGGGCTCGGCTACGGCGCGGTCATGCCCATGTGGACGGTGTTCATCGGCACGCTCTTCGGCCGCGCCGCCTTCGCCCGGGTGATGGGGCTGATGACGCCCATGACCACGCTGTTCTCGCTGTTGGGCTTTCCTTTCGCCTCCCTCGTCTTCGACACGTCCGGCAGTTACGTGCCCGCGTTCGTGGCGGTGATCGTCGGGATTGCCTTTTCCATGGCGGCGGTGGCCATGCTGCGTCTGCCCGATGCCAGCGGCGCACCGGCGCCGGCCCGGTGAGCCTGGGTTCGATGGCCGATCGGCGGCTGCTGCGCACCAAGGATGGCGTGCGCCATGCCTTGCCGCTCTTCTTGCCCGTTTATCAACCGCGGGAGCCGGTGTTTCAATTGGCCCGTGAGGAAATCGACGGCTGCATCGTCAACGCCTACTTCCTTTACAAGCAGCGTGAATTGCGCGAACGGCTCACCGGTCCGTCGTCGCTCAAGGCCCACGTCGGCTTTGCGGGTCTGATCGCCACGGATTCCGGAGCCTTTCAGGGGCTTACCCGGCGGCTGTATCTCAAGAACGCGGACATCGTGCGCTTTCAGGACCGCATCGGCAGCGACATCATTTCGCCCTTGGACCTCATCACGCCACCGGGGGATAAGCGGACCACGGCGCTGGGCAAGATGCGCACCACCCACAAGCGCGTGCGCCAGGCGCTGGCCATCGCCGAGCGCGGCTTGGTGGCCGGGGTGCAGCAAGGCGGGCGCTTTCTGGATCTCCGCCGCGACAGCGCCGCCCACATGGCCGAGCTTGAAGTCGAGTACTTGGCCATCGGCAGCCTCGTGCCTTTCTTCAATCGGGCGCACAGCTTGGCCTTTGCCGGCGCCGTGCTGCGCGATGCGCGCCGGCTGATCGGCGAGCAAGTGCCGATGCACGTTTACGGCGCCGGCGAGCCGGTGGAGCTGCCGTTCATGGTGGCGCTCGGTGCGGATGTCTTTGACTCGTCCTCCTATGCCCACTACGCGCGCGGCGGCTGGTACATGACCCCCTACGGCGCGTTGTTGGAGCCGGGAAGGCTGCTGGCGGGCGAGTTCCGCTGCCCCTGCCCGCACTGTGCCGAGGTGGAAACCATCGAGGCGGTGTTTGCGGACTTTGAAGCGCTCAAGGCCCACAACCTTTGGACCATCTGCCACACGGTTCGGGAACTGCGCGCCTTGCTTGCACGGGGCGGGGACTTGAATCGCCACTTGGAGTCACTGCTTGACATCCACCAACGCTGGTTTCCGGAGAGCCGGCTGGGCCCGACTTGGGAGGCGCTGCATGAGTGACCCCTTGGAACCGGCGTTGGCGCAACTCGCGGAACGTTTGGCCCAAGAAGCGGCCCGGCGCTACCGCATCGGCGCGGATCAGGCGCGCGGCCGCATCGAACGGTCCTGGCGCAGCCATCAGGCGCTGCGGGCGCTGGCCCGAAAGACCCCTTCGCCCCGTGCCTTGGCCCGCACCCGCCTCTATCGGCAGGCGGCGTCGCAGGCCAAGAAGGACATCTATTACCGTTTGCGGCGCTATCGCCCACCATCCGACGAGTTTTCTAAGGGGCTTGAACGGTTGCGCCGCGCCCCAGCGGCTGTGGAGTGCCAAGCGGCGTGCGAAGCTTTGGCCCGCAGCCATGCCAGCACCGCCGAGCGGTGGCCGGACTTGGATGGATTCCTGGAGCGCACCCGTCCGGTTTGGGGCGCTTGCGCCACGCTGCTGGACGTTGGCTGCGGCCTGATGCCCTTACTGTTTCCGTTTGACCGGGTTGATGACCGCCTCAAGCGCTACGTGGCCTGCGACCGGGATGCGCGGTGCATCGAAGCCGTCAATGCCCGCGGTCAAGTGGCGCCGGGCGTTTTGGAAGGCCGCGTCTGGGACATCGGCGATGGTTGGGAAGCCTTGGAGACGCAAACCGGCATCCAGCGCTATGATGCGGCCTTCCTGCTCAAGTTGGTGCCGGTGGTGGCGCGCCAGCAGCCTCGCTTGCTGGCAACGCTGGCGGATGCGCCGGCGGACTGGCTGGTGGTCACCGGCTCCCGCCAAGCGCTGGCCCGGCGCCAGGACATCAGCCGCCGGGAACGGGCGGTCGTTGGCTCGTTCGCCAAGCGTCATGGGTTGGTGGTTGAATCGGAATTTGAAACCCCGAGTGAACTCGGGCTGGTGATGCGTAAGCTGGGAGGCTGAATCATGAATTTGCTAGTTGAGATAACCATGTATCCCCTCCACGATGAGCACATGCAGTCCATCGACGACTTTTTGGTGCGGCTTAACGCCGCGGAAGGGGTTGAAGTGAAGACCGGCCGCATGAGCACCTTGCTCTATGGTGAGCACGGCACGGTCATGGACTTGCTGAAGGAAGCGATGGCGGCTTCCCATGCCGAGGATGGGGCTTCAGCGGCGTTCGTGCTGAAGATAATTCCGGGAGCGCCGCGAACCCTCAACGGCTACAGCTAGCGCGGTTTGCCCCAGTGCCGGCCACACTCAGCGCCACTCGGCTGCCCGTTCCAAGCTTTTCCGGTAGGGCTTGATGCCGAGCGCTAGGCTGATTGCGGCCAAGGTCATGGTGACTGCCGAAACAATGGCGAGCGAAAAGCCCAGAGCGTTGTCGTCCTTAAAGACATAGTCGGTCATCACCGCCACCGACAGGGAGCCGAAGGCGATGGCGGAGAACACGGAGATCACGAAGTACACGGCCACCACCTGCGCGCGCATCTGGTTGGGTGTGAAAAGCTGGATTGCGACGGGCGACAGCGCCTGTTGCAGTGACAGGGTAAATGCGGCGATGCCCAATGCGGGAATGCCCCATGTCGCCGTCGGCATGAGCGGCGCTATGGCCATGAATGGCATGGCCAGCGCGAAGAATGCAGCCAGCGAGCGCATTGCCGCATCCTTGTAGCCGCGGGCGGTTAGCCAGTCGCAGAACCAGCCCCCAGCGTAGGTGCCGAGCGTCCCCAGCACCATGAGTTGCGCGCCGAACACGATCCCGGCATCGGAGATGTCCCAGCCATAGGTGCGGCGGATGAATTCCGGCACCCAGGACATGAAGCCGTAGAAGGCAATGCCACCGGAGCCATAGCCGAGAAAGATGGAGCCGAAGGTGCCCCGGTTGGTCCACATGAACTGTGCCACCTCCCGTACGGGGATGCTCTTTTCAGTGGTCTTAGCCAGGTTTCTGCGCACCGGCTCGCGCACCGTGAACATCATCAGGAGCACGATCAACAGGCCCGGGAGGCTCACCACGATAAAAGTGAGTTGTCAGGGAGCGAGCGTGCCCACCAGAGGCAGGTCCATCGGCCCCGCCTCGGTGATCAGGCGAATGGCCGCACCGCCGAGAACGAGGGCGAGGCCGCCGCCGATAAAGACGCCGAAGGGTAGAACAGCCGGGTTTCCGCCGCTTGTTCGCCGGGTTCGGGCCGAGGTTTGGAATCTGCTGCGGGGTCGATGCGTCCTGCCTCCACGATAATCCGGGTCAACCGGAAGCTGCTACTATGCCAGCGTCAGCGCTGACCGGAAGCTCGAAACAATATCGAGTGGTACGTGGAGGAGCGCATGCGGCGGCTGGTCACGCCGAAGATGAGCAATATCTACCGGGAGGTCGCCCGCGGCGTTGCCCCCTGAGTGCCTAGGACCGCTCGGCGGATGCCGCCAAAGCCGCTAGCTCTTCGGCATTCATGTCGATGCGTCCTTGGACGAACCATTGGGCGTGCTCGGCATTGTTGAACGCCGTTGGGGCCGGGTAGCACTTGAGCAGTCCCAATCGTGGGTTGGCGCTGCTGACCCGCAGTTCACCGTCGCCGAGTTCCCAGTGGTAGTCTCCGTGGATGCCGACGAACATGTTCGCAAACGCTTGGGCGCTACTGGCCGACGGCGCGTGGTGTGCTGGAGCCTAGGCTGGACTCGGTTCGCCGACCGGCTCGCTGGCCCGGGGGCGTTCGTTGCTCCGCATTCGCCGATGGGCGAAGGGGGATATCCTTGACGTTCTCATCGGTCCGCAACGGCGGTTCGGCGGATTGCTGAGCCGTGCCGTGTAGAATGACCTCGACCAGCCCCCCGGCTCGCAAGGCGCCTCGGTCGACGTCAAACAGATCCAGAGCGCTGACCAAACGCCGCCAAGGATGGGGAAATTCAGCCGGTGGGCGCTCGGGGATGGACTTTTGGATGACTTCGTTGGCGCTGCGAATGCTGTATTGATGCTGCATGAGAGGCGCCGCTCGTTTTACTGCGCAAAAAGCGTGCGCCCTGGTGTCGACGGTGACCCAAGGGCTCAGTGCTCGGTTCAAAGCCTCTAAAGCCGGGGGGGCGAGATAGTTCGGGAAGTCCCACAGCAGGCAGGCATGCAACGGTCCGTCAAGCATCCACAGGGCTTCGGCGAAGCGGTCCGTCAGGGCCTCTGGGTCCAAATGCTGCTGTTGCTCGATGATCGTGCTGTCGAAGAGATCCGCGATGTGCACCCGGCAGCGCATTGCGTTGAGGAACTCGATGGTCCTGGGCATGGCAGGGCCGACATCCAGGACGTTGATCTGGCCAGGCGAATCCATCGCCTCAAACACCCAAGCCAGCAACGCCGTTTCGATCACGACGGATCGCTGGTCTGCTGGCAACCGGAGGGCTTTTTCCGATGTGGAAGTCATGAAGTTCCCGCCGGTACCGGTCCGAGCCGCATCAACGCCGCGCTGCGCTCTCCCGTGGACTCGCCGCGGCGCGCTTGACGGGCGCTTCCTCGGCCTTGGCTGATGCGGCTGCCAAGGGCGCGGCGGGTTGAGGCGGCGACTGGCTTTTGCTGGCCTTCGGCTTCTGCGGCGCCTTCTCCTCAACCGGGTCCATGTCGATGCTGCCCTTGAACTTGCTGCCGTTTTCCAGATTCACTCGGGGCGCGATGATGTTGCCCCGCACCCGAGCGCTTTTGGTGAGCACCACTTGCTCGATGCCTGCGATGTCGCCTACCACCTGGCCGCTGATGTTCACGGTGGACGCGGTGATGTTGGCCCGAACTTCGCCGGAGTGGCTCACGGTGACTACGTTGTCGCGCAGGCTGATGGTCCCATCCACCTTGCCGTCTATGCGCAGGTCCTCGCTGCCGGTGACTTCGCCCGACACGCTGATGCCCGGACCGATGACGGCGCTGGCTTGTGGCTTCGGATTAGCCGCTGGAGATGGTTGCTGCGGCTGCGTTGGTTGGACAGCCGCAGAAGTGCTCTTGGTGTTCGTTGGGCCGCGTTTGTCAAACATGCTCATGCTTCCCTCTGTTTCTCCCTAAGGTTGTGAACTATATACCATTTTTTTCTCGTTAACTTAACTCTCCCCTCGGCGCGAAAGACCTGCCATCGGTGATCAAATCAAAGTGATCCAGCCCAACAGGCTGATGGAGAACTCCGCCAAGTATCGAAATAGGGGCAGCCCGGCGATGCCCAACAGGATCAGCGCTAGGAATACGCCGGTGCCGTAGCGGTGGTTGAATTGGCGGTAGCGCATGGCCCAACGGGCGGGCAGGAAGTGCGGCAGGATGTAGTGCCCGTCCAGCGGCCCCAGCGGAATCAAGTTGAAGACCATCAAAAGCAGGTTGATTTGCGCCAACAGGGCGAAGAAGACCTCGGCGCCCGCGTTGTCCCAGCCGTTGGCCCGCAACGCCAAGTAGAAGTTCCACGTGCACAGGGCCAGCAGCAGGTTCATGAATGGGCCCGCCGCGGCGACCCAAAGGTCCGACGTTGCCGATCGGAATTTGCGCGGGTCGGTCGGCACCGGCTTGGCGTAGCCGAAGCCCACCAGCACCACCATCAGCAACCCCACGGGATCGATGTGGGCCAGCGGGTTGACCGTCAGCCGGCCAGCCCGCTGTGCCGTGTCGTCGCCGTGCCACTTGGCCACCAGCGCATGGCCAAACTCATGGAACGACAGGGAAACCACCAACGCGATCAGCAGCAGCGCGAAGATCATGTACTGGCCGCCGAACAGCAGATTGATCATGGCCAGCCTCGTTTGGACAGGGTGGTGGGGCTAGCGGCCTTGGTAGTTGGGTTGGCGCTTTTCCATGAAGGCGCGCGGGCCCTCCCGGGCGTCCTCCGTTTGAAACACCGGAGCCGAGAACTGGCTTTCGACCTTCAGCGCCTCCGCTTCCGGCAGGCCGGCGCAGGCGCGGGCGGAGCGGCGAATCGCCCGCACCGCCAAGGGGCCGTTGGCGGCGATCTTCTCGGCGACCCCCATGGCCCGCTCCAGCGGCTCGTCGTCAACGTAGTTAAGAAAGCCGAGCTGGAGCGCTTCGTCGGCGCTGATGAGGTCACCGGTTAGAAGCAGTTCCATCGCCTTGCTGAAAGGCAGTTGGTTGGGCAGGCGCACCGTGGAGCCGCCCGCAGGAAAGAGCGCCCACTTGACCTCCTGCACGCCAAGCTTGGCGGCGGGTGCGGCGATGCGGATGTCCGTGCCCTGCACCATCTCCATGCCGCCGGCGATGGCGTGGCCGTTGATGGCGGCGATGACCGGCTTGTCGGGGTCGAAGTTGCGCAGCAGGGCGCGGCCGCCGGCCCCGGGGTCCTTCAGAATCTGTTCATCCCACTCGTTCTCCGGCTGACGGGCGCCGGACACTAGGGGAATCATCTGGCCGAGGTCGGCCCCGGCGCAGAATGAGCGGCCGGTGCCGGTGATGACCGCCACCCTGATGCCATCGTCGTCGCGCACCTCGTGCCAGATGCGGTCCAGGCGCACGGCCACTTCCGGGCTGATGGCGTTGAGCGCTTCGGGTCGATTGAGCGTGATTAGGGCGACATGCCCCTGCCGTTCGAGATTCACGACTGACATTTGGGTCTCCTGTTGGGTGCGGTGGCGGCGCTGCGGCAGGCGCGCTTCGGAAAATCCATTCTGGCAGATTGCCCGTTGGGCTGCCAATCGGCACTACCAGCAGGAATTCACCGAAGTCACTGAGTTCCATTGCCAAGTCGACGGCGCTTTTGTGAAAATGGAAGCTGAACTTTCCGAACTTGATTGGGACGATCGCCGCCCGCTGCCTTACAGGGGTTCACATCGCAGGCCAGCCAATGCGCAACGCTTTTGTCGGATTCGATTCTGCTTGGGCAGACAATGCCCCCGGTGCCGTTTGCTTCGCCGTTTTCGACGGTGATCGCCTAGCCGAGTGGGAAGCGCCCAAGCCCGCATACTTCAGTGACGCACAGCAAGTGGTCAAGCGCTGCCGTACAGTCGCACCATACACGCTGGTGGCCATCGATCAGCCAACCATGGTCCCGAACACCGCGGGCATGAGGCCCGTGGAACGGGTAGCTGGTTCGGTTAAGGTTGGCGTTCTGCCTGCCTCCCTGAATGGTGCCCTGTTTGGCCGTTCTGCCCCGATCTGGGAGTTCCTGAATCGTCTGGGCCCAAGCGAAGATCCCCTTAGGGCTCAGTATGCGGATGATGGTCTGCACTTGATCGAAGTATTCCCGGGCTTGGCGCTGCCCGGCCTTTTCTCGGACACCCGTTGCCGGTTGCCTTTGGCCGTGCATTACGACCCCAGTAAGCCTGCGAAATTCTCAATTGGGGATTGGAGGTGGGTGGCCAAAAGCGTCTTGTTGCGCTTACAGGACCTCAACTTGGAACCATTCCTCGAATGGGTGGCCCAGCAGGTCGATAACCCAAAGCCGGTCAAGGCTGACCAGGACTGCCTTGATGCGGTGATTTGTCTGGTCATCGCACTGAAGTGGTGGCGCCGGGATACGGACACGGAGGTCCTTGGGGACTGGCGTGGCCACATGGTCACGCCGCTGTCCGCAAAGGCCCGGAAAAAGGTCATGGAAAAGGTCCGCCAACTTGACGTACCCGTGGGCTGCGGGTCGTGGAAGCTCCATGACATCGTGCTGAACTACTTCGATGGTAATCACTACGACGCATTCGAGTGGCTCGCCCACCCCAATCCGGCACTCGGCGGCGAGTCCCCGCTTGAGCGGGCGGGAACATCGGATGGCATGCAAGACGTGACCGATCTGATTGGGCGCCTAGCTCACGGGATATCGACATGAAGGTCTGGCGTATCGCAAGGTCGGAATACGCTCAAACGGTCGGCGAAATGCTCAGTGGCGATGGGGCGGAGTTGTATGGCGGACGGTGGAATCCGAAAGGCGTCAAGGCTGTCTATTGCAGTGAGAACTCCTCACTGGCGGCTCTGGAGATTCTGGCCAATTTGGCGCGGCCTTCGGCATTGCCGCCGCACAACGTCATCGACCTTGATGTGCCTGATGACGAGATCTCTGTGCTTGAGGCTACAACGGGCGATACCCTGTCCGTCGGCGCAAGCTTGCTTCGGACGAACTTGGCAATTGCCGCGCCAAGCATGGTTAACCCTCTCGAACGGAATGTAGTGATCAATCCGACTCACCCTAGTTTCGGTCGGATTCTGAAGGGTGCAATCCGCCCGTTTAGGTTTGATAAGCGTCTACGCCACTCGGCTTAGATTCGTTCTGAGGCTCAGCACGGAACGAATGGTCCCTCAGCTTCCGCTCCAGTAAACTGCCGCGCTTCGGCTGCACGGAATAGGGAGAATCTAATTGGCCCGTTTTGCGACCATTGCGGAGATTAAGGCAGCGCCTGGGCTGCGCATGGCCTGCCTGCGCGGCGTGCCCAGTCCTTGGACCGAGGCAGCCAAGGGCATCTTCCACATCAAGGGGCTCGATTGCCGGTACGGCGCCCAAGGCGAGGGCGATGAGGAAGGCGCCATCGCCGCTTGGGCGGGGGATGCCTCGGTCCCCGTGGTGGCCTTCGAGAACGAGCCCTTGCGCACGGGCTGGGCCGAAATCCTCATCCTCGCCGAGCGATTGGCGCCGCAGCCGGCACTGATCCCCGGCAGCCCTTCGGGGCGGGCGGACTGCTTCGGCCTAGCCCACGAAATCTGCGGCCAGATGGGCCTCGGCTGGGCCTACCGGCTGTTGATGGCGCAACGATCGCTCTCCCACGACGAGACGGAAGGCAAGTTCCCGGCGGGAGTGGGCCAGTACCTTGCCGGTAAGTACGGCTTGAACCCGGTTCACGCTGGCCAAGCCAAAGCGCAAGTGCTGGACGTGTTGGGCCTGCTCGACGCGCGGCTGGCGCGGGGGCGGTGGCTTTGCGGCGAAGCGCTGTCGGCCGTTGATGTCTATTGGGCGGTGTTCGCCAACCTGTTCGCGCCCTTGCCGGAGGATGAACTGCCGGCGCTGCCGATGATCCGCGACGCCTACACCTGCCGCGATGACGACATCAATGCCGCGTTGACGACACGCCTGCGCGCCCATCAACGGCGTATCTACGACGACTACTTGGAACTGCCCGTCCCCTTGGGCTGACCGCTTCGCTTTCTCTTGCCTGGAGGCCAACCGGCTATGCAAAACGCTCATTCCGCTTCCTTCGACAATCGCGTCACCCGCATGCTGGGCGTGGAGATTCCCATCGTGCAGGCCCCCATGGGCTGGATTGCCCGATCGGCGCTTGCCTCGGCGGTGTCCAACGCCGGAGCGCTCGGCATCATCGAAACCTCGTCGGGGGAACTCGATGCCGTGCGCGGCGAAATCCTCAAGATGCGCCAGCTCACCGACAAGCCCTTTGGGGTCAACATCGCCCAAGCCTTCGTGCGCGACCCGAACATCGTGCAGTTCGTCATCGACCAGGGCGTGCAGTTCGTCACCACCTCGGCGGGCAACCCGGAACGCTACACGGAGGAGTTGAAGAACGCCGGCCTGACCGTCTTCCATGTGGTACCGAGCCTCGGCGCGGCCAAGAAGGCGGTGGCCTGCGGCGTCGATGGCTTGGTGGTGGAAGGCGGCGAGGGCGGCGGCTTCAAGAACCCTCGGGAAGTGGCCAGCATGGTGCTGCTGCCCTTGGTCCGCTCCCAAGTCGATGTGCCCATCATCGCTGCGGGCGGCTTTGTCGATGGCCGCTCCATGGCCGCGGCCTTCGCCCTAGGAGCCGAAGGGGTGCAGATGGGCACCCGCATGGTGTCGGCCGTCGAATCGCCGGTCCACGAGAACTGGAAGAACGCCGTCATCCAAGCCGAGGAAACCGACACTGTCTTCCTTAATCGCCATGCCTCGCCGGCGCTCCGCGCCCTGCGCACCGAAAAGACCAGCCGCTTGGAATACGACACCGAAACCAACGCCATGACCGAGTTTGGCACCGCCTTAGATCTCTACTTCGGCGGCGACATGGAAGCCAGCATCGCCCTAAGCGGCCAAGTCTGCGGCCGCATCGACGCCGTTCGCCCGGTCGCCGAGATCATCGCCGAGGTGCGCGATCAGTTCTTCCAGGAAATCGGGCGGCTGGCGTCGGAATACCTGCCTTGAACCACCCGAAGGGATTGCTTGGGACCAACCGCGTCGCGTAGTTCAGTGCGAGGGCAAGATGCCCTCGAGCCGAGGAATGCTCAGTTGCCCGAAGCTTCAGCGGCGGCTTGGGCGAGTTGCTCCCGGCTTAGGCGGTAGGCGATCCAGTACTTGTAGATGTTGCTGACGTAGTCCACCGTCTCGCGCCCGATGCGCTGCGCGGCCACCGCTTCCACGTTGTCGAACCAGGTGTTGGGGTCGAGGCCCTGCTGCTCCGCCTCGGCGCGCAGCCGGCTGACGCGGGCCGGGCCGGCGTTGTAGGAGGCGAAGGCGAACAGGGTCTTGTTGAGGTCGTCCATGGGCTCGGACTCGAAGTAGCGGTCGCGGATGAAGCGCAGGTACTTGTTGCCGGCGTGGATGTTGTTTTCGAGCTCCGTGATGTCGCCGACGTTGACGTTTTTGTCCTTGGCGGTGCTCGGTAGCAACTGCATCACGCCGATGGCCCCGGCGTGGCTGCGCAGGCTCTGGTCGAGGCGGGACTCCTGGTAGGCCTGGGACATGACCATCAGCCAGTCGAAGGCGTAGCGGTCGCCGTACTCCTGAAACAGGTGCGCGGTCTCGTCGAACTTGCGCATTTCTGAGGAGTGCAGGGCGTTTTCCACGTAGCTCGTCTCCTTCAGGTAGCGCTGCAGCAGCAGGTTGCCGGTCAACGAACCCTCTCGGACGTTCATGAGAAAGTCATCGACCATCGCCTTGAGCTCGGGGCTTCCGGGCCGAAATGCCCAGGCGATGTCGGCTTGGTCGCGCAGCACGATGTCGGAGTGCACTTCGATCGAATCGAATATCTGCGCCCAGAACCCCGCCTTGTGGGAGTCGATCAGAATGCGGGGGATCAGGCTGGCGTTGACCATCTCGAGCAACTCCTCGTCCTCGATGTGCTCATCCACCGTGATGATGTCCACGGGCGGCAAACCGCTTGCTTGAAAGCGCTCGTTGAGCGCCACCAAGCTCTCGTGGTAGCTGCTTGACCGGCGGGTGTGCAGGGTCTTGCCGGACAGGTCCTCCACCGAGTTGATCGGTTCGCTGGCCGGGCCGGTCACCAGGATCTCCCGCACGTCCCGCTGCACCGGATTGGAGAAATCGACTTGGGCTTGCCGCTCCGGGGTGATGGTCAGGTTGGCGGCGGCGAGGTCGCCGTAGCCCGCCAGCAGCGCTGGAATGAGTTGGTCGCGGGTGACTGGCAGGAAAACCATGTTGATCTTGAGCGTATCGGCGCCGCGCCGCTCGTTGACGTAGGCTTCGAATGCCTTGAGCCGCTCGTAGGAGAGGCCGCGCTGAACGGCGCCGTCAAAGAAGTAGAAGGTCTTGCTGCGCACCACCAGCGCCCGGACCGTGCGCCGCTCGGCCATGCCGTCGAAATCGTCGGTGTGCGGCTCCGTGATCAGGGCGAGGTGGCTGAGGTTGGTTGGCTGGCTGGCGCCCGGGGGTGGTGCGGGCGGCACCTCGCGGGCCGGTTCACCGCAGCCCACTACGAACGCCAGCATGGCGGCGGCCCATCGGGCCGGGGCGAAAAGCGGACGAAGGCGCATCGGGTTAAGCCCTCAGTGCACCGGGGTCATTTCCGATTGAACTCAAGCGGTTGGCCAAACGGCCCGTCCAAAAGCTTGCCGTCGGCGAATCGCTGCACGCCGTTGACCCAGGTGGCTTCGATGCGGTGGCTGAACTCGATGCCGGCAAAGGGGCTCCAGCCGCACTTGGCGAGGAGGTTGGCGCCGCCGTCGGTGGGGTCTTCACTCACCAGCACCAGGTCGGCGTGGTAGCCCTCGCGGATGAAGCCCCGCTCACGGACCCCGAACAGCCGCGCCGGGGCGTGGGCGGTCTTCTGGACGATGGTGGTCACGTCGAACAGGCCCTGGCGGCAATGTTCAAACAAGCTCAGCAAGGCGTGCTGGACCAGTGGCAGCCCGGCTGGGGCTTGCCGATAGGGACGGGACTTCTCCTCCCGCGTGTGCGGGGCGTGGTCGGTGGCGATCACGTCGATGCGCCCGTCGTTGACCGCTGCCAGCAGCGCCTCCCGGTCCTCGGTGCGCTTAATGGCCGGGTTGCACTTGATGTCGTTGCCCTTTTCGGCGTACCAACTCTCGTCAAAGAACAGGTGGTGCACGCAGGCTTCGGCGGTGATGCGCTTGCCAGCCAGGTCGCCGGTTGCGAAGTGGGCCAGTTCCCGCGCCGTGGTGAGATGCAGCACATGCAGCTTGGAGCCGTGCCGCTTGGCCAGTTGGACGGCCAACTCGGATGACTTGTAGCAGGCCTCCTCCGAACGGATGCGGGGATGCTCCGTGATGGGGATGTCCTCGCCGTAGCGGGCGAAGGCGGCGGCCTCGTTGGCTTCAATGGTGGGCGTGTCCTCGCAGTGGGTTGCGATCAGCAGGGGCGTTGAGGCGAAGATGCCCTCCAAAGCCTCGGGGTCGTTCACCAGCATGTCGCCGGTGCTCGCCCCCATGAACACCTTGACGCCGCAAGCGCTGGCCGGATCAACGGACTTGATGTCCTCCAGGTTGTCGTTGGTGGCGCCGAGGTAGAAGGCGTAGTTGGCGTGGGAGCAGCTTGCGGCGCGCTCGCGCTTGTCGTTGAGGCGGGCTTGGTTGATGGTCAGCGGGTCGCAGTTCGGCATCTCCATGTAGCTGGTGATGCCCCCGGCCACGGCCGCCGCCGACTCGCTGGCGATGTTGCCCTTGTGGGTCAAGCCGGGCTCCCGGAAATGCACTTGATCGTCGATCATGCCCGGCAGCAGCCAAGCGCCTTGGGCGTCGGTGACGTCGCCCGGTCCATCCGGTGCCGTGCCGACTGCGGCGATGCGCCCGTCCTCGATCAGCACGTCGCCTTCGATGACGGCGCCTTCGTTGACGATGCGGGCGTTGACGATGCGTTGCCTGCTCATGGGCGGATCAGCACCTCGCCTTCCAGCTCCACCGGGGCGCCGAAGGGCAGTTCCGCCAAGCCCACTGCCGAGCGGGCGTGGGCGCCCACTTCCGGGCCGAAGACCTCGAGGATCAATTCCGAGCAGCCGTTGATGACCGCTGGCAGACGATTGAACCCGGGCGCTGCGTTGACCATGCCGAACAGCCGCACCCAGCCGGCCACCCGGTCAAGTTCGCCAAGCGCTTGCTTGAGGCTGGCCAACAACGCGCAACCCACCAGCCGCGCCGCTTGGTAGCCCTGCTCGGCGCTGACCTCGGCACCCACCTTGCCGAGCGGCTGGGCGAGGGCGCCTTCGGCATCCAACGGCAAGTGGCCGGAGAGAATGGCCCGCTCACCGTGGATGCGCACCAATTCAAAGGGCAGGGGCCCCAAATCCATCGGCTTGGGCAGCACGATGCCGAGCTCACCGAGCCGTGTTTCGATTCGCCCCATGGGGGTCGCTCCATTCAAGGTTTGCGGGCCGGATAGCCTACGTTTATTGGCGGTCCGTTGGCAATGGATTTGGCGGCTGGGTCGAGCGGAACGCCCTAGGCGGGGTTCCGTGGTCCGGAGCGTGGGCAAGCTGGCTTCGAGATAGCGTCTTCGGAGCCGACGGACAGAGTCTAGGCGCTCAGCAGGTCGAGGCTGCCCAAGTCTTCGCACATCGCGATGCTGCGCTTGGCCATGGTCATGAACATGTCGTTGCCGCGTTCGGTTTCGCCGACGATCATGGAGGCGACCACGGCCATGTGCAGGCCGGCGGGGGCGTAGCGGCGGTACAGGTTCCAGCAGGCGTCCCAGCCCAGATCGGCGCCGTAGCCGCGCAGCACGTCCAGATAGTGCTTGAGCAGCCCCCGCTCCTCTTTGGCACGGTGCTCGGGGGTCAGTGACGTGCCCATGAAGTAGCTCGCGTCATTTAGGGCGCAGCCGAGCCCCACTGATTGCCAGTCGAACACCGTGAGCGGACGCGGCGGGCGGTCGCTCGCCTCGCCGAAGATCATGTTGTCGAGCCGGTAGTCGATGTGGATCAGGGATTGGGGTGCCTCGTGAATGGCGTACTCGGGCTGCGCCTCGCCGAATTGGGCCACCGCGTTCAATTCGGCGGCGCTGAGCCGGTCGGCGTAGCGCTCAACAAAGCCTTGCTGGGTCGTGTTGTAGATCGGCGGTTCGTCGGGGCTGGAGGCTGGGCGGACCAGCAAGTCATGCTGGGCGAGGGTCGTAACGCCCCAGCGCGGGCCCTGCAGTTTGGCCAGTTCCTCCAAGGCCAGGGCAGCTTGGTCGGTGCTGGCCTCCGAGCGTTGGTCGATTTGGAAGCCGGGCGCCAGATCCTCCATCAGCAGCATGAACTCGTGGGTGTCCGGGTCGAATTGCACCGCCAAGATGGCCGGGGAGCGGATGTCCACCGTGGCGGCCAAGTTGGAATAGAAGAACACCTCCCGTTCGTAGTTGCGCAGCAGAACGCCGGTCTGCCGGCTGGTGGGGTCGGTGGCGGGGAACTTGCCCACCAGGGTCTTCGGCAGGTTGCCGTCCGCCGTCAGCGTGAAGCGGGCGTTCTGTCCAACCTGTCCGGCGCCGATTCGCTGCCAGGCGACCGATTCCACGGTGCCTGGAAGGCCTGCTTGGTTGAGGATGGAAGTAAGGTCGGCGGCGGTCACCTGATCCGGACTGGACAGGACCGGCACCTTGGAGGGTGGCATGATTTCGGCGGCTTGGGGGATTGCAAGAGCGACTGATACTATCATGGGCTGAATGGCGATTAGGCAGCCCCATGTCCGGCCGCAGGCGCGCTTTGCCGAGCGGACCAACCGGCCCGCGCAGGTCATCAGTTCTTAAGGAGGAGCCGTGCTCAACAAACTCGACGACTATCCGGTCCATCAAACGCCGGAGCCGCTCGCCCACCCGGCCACCAGCGATCGCAACGCCTACGACCGCACTTGGTACAACGGCTATGCGGCGGACGGCAGCTACTACTTCGGCATTGGCATGGCCGTGTATCCCCATCGCGGCGTGCTCGACTGCGCCTTCAGCGTGGTGCGCCCCGGCGGGCTGCAGCACTGCTTCTTCGCGTCAAGGCGGGCGCCCGTGGAGCGCACGGAGATGCAGGTCGGGCCGATGCGCATCGAGGTGCTCGAACCGATGAAGCGGGCCCGGGTGACGCTCGACGACAACGACAGCGGCCTTGGCTGCGAGCTGTTGTTCTCGGCGCGCACGGCGGCGATTCAGGAGCGGCGGCAAACCCTCTGGCAGGGCACCCGCCGGGTGATGGACGCCACCCGCTTCGCCCAGTTCGGGGCTTGGAGCGGCACCGTGCGCACCCCGGATGGGGACATCGCCGTACGCGAAGCCCAGTGCCGGGCCACCAAGGACCGCTCCTGGGGCTTGCGTGGGGTAGGCGAGCCGGAAGTTGGCGGCGCGCCCCAAGGGCCGGGCAGCGCCTTCTTTCTATGGGCGCCGCTGTTTTGGGAGGACCATATCTCCCACGCCATCTTCTTCGACGGTCCGGGCGGGGAGGCCTTGGTGCGGGAAGCGCTCACCGCGCCCCTCCATGGGAACGAAAGCGCGGTGCCGGGGGTTGAGGACGAGGGCGTTGAACGCATGGCGGGCGTCGCGCACCGCGTCCGCTACCATCCGGGCACCCGCCTTGCCGAACACGTCGAGCTGGATTTCACCCGGCTCGGCGGCGACACGAGGACCATCAGCCTTGAGCCGATGCTGCGCTTCCAGATGAAGGGGCTCGGCTACGGCCACCCCAAGTGGCGGCAAGGCGCTTGGCAAGGGGAGTTGGCCACCGGCCACGAGGCCTTTGACCCCGAAGACCTTGATCTGCTGTCCCCGGAGAACCTGCATGTGCAACAGGTGGTGCGGGCCCGGGACGATTCCGGGGCCGGCATCGGCGTCGTCGAGCAGGTTGTCATCGGGCCCTATGCCCCAGCCGGCTTCACGGCCTTGCTGGACGGCGCTTCAAGTTAGGGCCCGTTGATCCAGCCCTAAGCGTTGGCTTGTGCCAACTGTGCCCAGCGGACCTCTCTCCGGCTCGAAAACCAGCTACACGTTTTTTTGCCCACTACACACGGCTTTAGCGTGTAGGCTTTGGCGCATCCCTTCACAGCAGCAACTGGATTGACGGATGCGCTATGTTTTGAACACAGACTTCAGGCTTAACTGCATCTTAATGCTGCGAGGTGGGAGAGGTTCGACATGTTAGCGACACATGACTGTTGAGATACAACAAATGTTACACACGGATTAGGAGTTCAGCCTAATGGCCGATGATTTCACAGCCGATAAAGACACCACCGGTAGCGTCATCTTAGGTGGCTCGGTAACCGGGGAGATCGAGAGCGCCGGGGACCGGGACTGGTTCGCCTTCACGGTAGAAGCAGGCAAGACGTACCAGTTCGATCTGAAGGGTTCGGGGACCCAGAACGGCAGGTTCGGCAGCTTGGCCGACCCTTATCTGTATGGCATCTACGACGCCGACGGTAACGCGGTCGCCGGCACAGTGGACGACAACGGCGGCTGGGGTGGTAACGCCCGGGTGCAGTTCACACCGACTGAGAGTGGGACGTACTACGTGTCGGCCGGTGGCAAGGGAAACCTCGTTGGCACCTACACGCTGCGCGCTCGGGTGTTCGAGGACGATCTACCGGCGTGGATCAACACCGCCGGTGCGGTGGAGGTCGGCGGCTCGGCCACGGGAACCATCGATTTCAACGGCGACAAGGACTGGTTCGCGGTGATGCTCGAAGCGGGCAAGTCGTACCAGATCGACCTCGCGGGAACACAGACGAATTCCGGGACGCTGAGCGACCCCCATCTTAGCGGCATCCACGACGCGAACGGCAACCTGATCGCAAACACCGCGGACAATGACAACGGCCCCGGCACCGACAGCCACGTCTTCTTCAACCCGGCAGCCACGGGCACCTACTACATCGCCGCCGGCAACCACCGCACCACCGGCACCTACCGCCTTTCGGTCACGGAAGCGGACGACTTCACGGCCGATACCGGCACCGCCGGCACGGTGGAGGTCGGCGGCTCGGCCACCGGGACAATCCATAGTGTGAACGATCAGGACTGGTTCGCGGTGACGCTCGAAGCGGGCAAGTCGTACCAGATCGACCTCGAGGGCTCGGCCACGAGTGCCGGTACACTGAGCGATCCTCATCTTCGCGGCATCCACGACGCGAGCGGCAACCTGCTCCCGGGCACCGCCGACGACGATGGCGGCACCGGAGCGAACAGCCGCGCCTCCTTCAACCCGGCGGCCACAGGCACCTACTACATCGCCGCAGGCTCCGGCGGCAACACCGGCAC
This sequence comes from uncultured Pseudomonadales bacterium, assembly GCA_964598305.1. Classification (GTDB taxonomy): domain Bacteria; phylum Pseudomonadota; class Gammaproteobacteria; order Pseudomonadales; family Azotimanducaceae; genus Azophilus. Next base: position 39,000 of record CAZRBP010000007.1, read on the forward strand.
CTACCGACTGTCGGTCACGGATGTGAGCGACGACTTCACGGCCGATACCGGCACCGCCGGCACGGTGGAGGTCGGCGGCTCGG
>CAZRBP010000007.1:39182-51518 GCA_964598305.1 uncultured Pseudomonadales bacterium
TTCGCGGTGACGCTCGAAGCGGGCAAGTCGTACCAGATCGACCTCGAGGGCTCGGACACAGGCGCCGGGACGCTCAGCGACCCCTATCTTCGCGGCATCTACGATGCGAGCGGCAACCTGCTCTCAGGCATCAATGACGATAACGGCGGCATGGGCGACAACAGCCGCATCCTGTTCGAACCGGTGACCTCGGGAACCTACTACATCGCCGCCGGCGCTGGTGGCGGCGGGGCCAGCGGCGCCAGCGGGGCCAGCGGCAGCAACACCGGCAGCTACCGCCTGTCGGTGACGGACGACGACTTCACGGCCGATATCGGCACCGCCGGAACTGTCGCCGTAGGCGGCACGGCAACCGGGGAAATCGAGACGTCGGGCGACCGGGACTGGTTCGCGGTTACCCTCGAAGCGGGCACGCGATACCGGTTCGACCTGGAGGGCTCGGACACGAGTGCAGGGACGCTGAGCGATCCTCATCTTCGCGGCATCCATGATGCGAGCGGCAACCTGCTCACAGGCACCGCCGACGACGATGGCGGCACCGGAAACAACAGCCGCATCGAATTCGAGCCGGCAACGACGGGAACCTACTACGTCGCCGCCGGCGCCGGCGGCGGTGGTACCGGAACCTACCGCGTGTCGATGACGGAAGTCGACGACGAGCACACGGCCAACACCGGTACCGCCGGCACGGTCACCGTAGGCGGCACCGCCACCGGTGAGATCGATTACGCGGCCGACGTTGACTGGTTCGCGGTCACGCTCGAGGCGGGCACGAGATACCGGATCGACCTCGAGGGCTCGGCCACGGGCGCCGGAACGCTGCGCGACCCCTTTCTTCGTGGCATCTACGACGCCAACGGTTACCCGATCACAGGCACCACGGACGACGACGGCGGCACTGGCGACAACAGCCGCGGCCTCTTCCAGCCGTCGACCGGGGGAACCTACTACATCGCCGCCGCCGGCTCCGGCAGTAACACCGGCACCTACCGCCTGTCGGTGACGGACGCCGACGACTTCCCGGACAGTGTCGCCACCGCTGGAACGGTCGCGGTGGGCGGGTCAACCACCGGCACCATCGATTTCACCGGCGACCTGGACTGGTTTGCGGTGACGATCGAAGCGGGCACGGCTTATCGAATCGACCTCGAGGGCTCGGCCACGAGCGCCGGGACGCTGGACGACCCCTCCATTCGCGGCATCTACGATGCGAACGGCAACCTGCTCTCAAGCACAACCGACGACAACGGCGGCATGGGCGACAACAGCCGCATCCGGTTCGAACCGGTGACCGCAGGAACCTATTACATCGCCGCTGGCGCCGGCGGCGATGGCGGCGGGGCCAGCGGCAGCAACACCGGCACCTACCGCCTGTCGGTGACGGACGACGACTTCACGGCCGATATCGGCACTGCCGGAACCGTCGCTGTAGGCGGCACGGCAACCGGGGAAATCGAGACTTCGGACGACCGGGACTGGTTCGCGGTCACTCTCGAGGCGGGCACGAGATACCGGATCGACCTCGAGGGCTCGGACACGGGCGCCGGGACGCTCAGCGACCCCCATCTTCGCGGCATCTACGACGCAGCTGGCAACACGGTCGCGGGCGGCATCGACGATAACGGCGGCACGGGCCGCAACAGCCGCGTCTTCTTCGAACCGGCGACCGCGGGAACCTATTACATCTCCGCTGGCGGCCCCGGCAACGGCACCGGCACCTACCGTCTGGGGGTGACGGAGCTTGGCGACGACTTCACGGCCGATACCAGCACCACCGGCACGTTTACCGCGATCAACCCGGCCACCGGAGAGATCGAGACGCCGAACGACCAGGACTGGTTCGCGGTGACTCTCGTGGCGGGCACGAGATATCGGTTCGACCTGGAGGGGGCGGCCACGAATGCCGCAACGCTGGGCGACCCCAATATCCTCGGCATCTACGACGCGAGCGGCAACCTGGTTCCAGGCACCGCCGACAACAACAGCGGCGTCGGATTCAACAGCCGCATCGCGTTCGAGCCGCAGACCGGGGGGACCTACTACGTCGCCGCCGGCGCCGTCGGCGGCACCACCGGAACCTACCTCCTGACGATGATGGAAGTCGACGACGCGCACACGGCCAACATCAGCACCGCCGGCACGGTCACCGTAGGCGGCACGGCCACCGGGGAGATCGATTACACGGACGACCAGGACTGGTTCGCGGTCACCCTCGAAGCCGGCACGAGGTACCGGATCGACCTGGAGGGCTCGGCCACGGGCGCCGGGACGCTGCGCGACCCCCATCTACGCGGCATCTTTGATGCGAGCGGCAACCTGATCGACGGCACCGACGACGACAACGACGGCACGGGCCGCAACAGCCTCCTCTACTTCACGCCGGAGACCGCGGGCACCCACTACATCGCCGCCGGCGCCGCCGGCGTCAACATCGGAACCTACCGCGTGTCGGTGGCGGTGTCCGAAGACGACTACACGGACAACACCGGCACCACCGGAAGGATCGGCGAAAGCGACCTGATCACGGGGGAGATCGAGATTCCGATCGACCGGGACTGGATCGCGGTCACGCTTGAGGCGGGAATAACGTACCAGATCGATCTGGAGGGCACGACCACGAATGCCGGGACGCTGCGCGACCCGTACATTCGCGGCATCCACGACGCCAGCGGCAACCTGATCGCAGGCACCGAGAACGATAACGGCGGCGAGGGCCTGAACAGCCGCATCGAGTTCCAGCCCGCGACCGCGGGCACCTACTACGTCGCCGCCGGCGCCGGCTCCGACGGCAGCATGACCGGCACCTACCGCCTGTCTGTGCGGGACGTGAGCACCCCGCCGGCGGAACGCGGTGACGACTACACGGCCACTACCGGCACCATCGGAACGGTCGCGGTGGGCGGCTCCGCCATTGGCGAGATCGAGGTGGCGGACGACGTGGACTGGTTCGCGGTCACCCTCGAAGCGGGCAAGACATACCGGGTGGACCTCCAGGGGACGTACACGAATTCCGGAACGCTCTATGACCCCAACCTTCGCGGCATCTACGACGCGGCCGGCAACCTGATCCTAGGCACCGGCGACGATGACGGCGGCCCCGGCTTCAGCAGCCTCGACTTCTTTACCCCGGGGACCACGGCAACCTACTACATCGCCGCCACCTCCACCCGCGACGAAACCGGCACCTACCACTTGTCGGTCACGGACGTGAGCGACGACGACTACACGGCCGACACCAACACCGACGGAGCCATCACCGTGGGCACCCCGGTCACCGGGGATATCGAGACCCCGGACGACACGGACTGGCTCGCGGTCACGCTCGAAGCGGGAAAGACCTATCGGTTCGACCTCGAAGGCGCGAACACGGATGCCGGAACGCTGCGCGACCCGAAACTTCTCGGCATCCACGATGCGGACGGCAACCTGATCGAAAACACCGCCGACGGCGCCGCCGACGACAACGGCAACAGCGGCCTGGGCCACAACAGCCGCGTCACGTTCGTGCCGACGGCCTCGGGCACGTACTACGTGGCCACCGGCTCCGGCCAAGGCAACAACGCCTACGACGTCGGCCGGGGCACTGGCACCTACCGCCTGACGGTGCGGGAGGAGGCCGACGACTACCTGGCCAGCACGGCCACCACCGGAACGATCGCGGTGGGCGGCACGGCCACGGGGGAGATGGAGGTCGGCGGCGACCGGGACTGGTTCGCGGTCCAGCTCGAATCGGGCAAGACCTACCGGATCGACCTCGAAGGCTCGCGCACGGATGCCGGGACGCTGCTCAGCCCCGAGATTCACGGCATCCACGACGCAAACGGCAACCCGATCCCGGGCACCACCGACATCAGGGGCGGCTATCGTGCCGAGAGCCAGGTCCTGTTCCAGCCGGGTGCCACGGGCACCTACTACATCGTCGCAGGCGGCTTCGGCACCGGCGAGAGCGGCACCGGCACCTACCGCCTGTCGGTGACGGAGGAAGGCGACGACTACACGGCCGACACCGAAACCACCGGGACGGTCACGGTCGGCAGTTCGGTCACCGGGGAAGTCGACTTCGTGAATGACCAGGACTGGCTTGCGGTCACGCTCGAGGCGGGCACGAGCTACCAGTTCGACATCGAGGGCTCGGCCACGGGTGCCGGGACCCTGAACTCGCCCATCATCTGGGGGGTGTACGACGCCAATGGCCAGCAGGTCACGCTCAACGGCTGGCACACCGACCGCGCCCTCTTCCAGCCGGGGAGCGCGGGAACCTATTACATCGTCGCCGGCAGCCGCGACCACGGCACCGGGACCTACCGCCTGTCGGTGACGGAAAGCGGCGACGACTACACGACCAATACCGGCACCACCGGGACGGTCGCGGTGGGCGGTTCGGCCACGGGGACCATCGAGTCCGATAACGATCAGGACTGGTTCGCGGTCCAGCTCGAGGCGGGAACGGCCTACCGGATCGACCTCGAGGGCTCGGCCACCGGCGGCGGCACCCTGCGCGATCCCTACCTGCGCGGCATCCACGACGCCAACGGCTACCCGATCGCCGGCACCACCGACGATGACGGCGGCACCGGACGCAACAGCCGCGTCGATTTCACGCCGGAGACCTCGGGCACCTACTACATCTCCGCCGGCGCCTACAACCAACTTCACAACGGCACCTACACCCTGTCGGTGACAGCGACGACGCCGCCATCGGCGGAGCCCGACCACGCGGCCGATACCAGCACCACCGGGAGGATCGAGGTGGGCGGTTCGGCCACCGGGGACATTACCCGCAACGACGACTTCGACTGGTTCGCGGTCACCCTCGAAGGGGGGAAGAGATACCAGTTCGACTTTGAGGGCGCGGACACGAATGCCGGAACCCTCGGCAATCCCTACATTCGCGGCATCTACGACGCCAGCGGCAGCCTGATCAACGGCACCAACGACCGTAGCGGTCCCACCGGCGACGGTGGCTTCGGCCTGAACAGCCGCGTCGAGTTCCAGCCCGAGACCACGGGCACCTACTACATCTCCGCCGTCGGCTGGGGCCCCAGCACCGGCACCTACCGCATATCGGTGAAGGAGTTCGGTGCCGACGACGACTATGCGGCCAACACCGACACCACCGGGACGGTCACGGTGGGTTCTTCAACCGGGGGAAATCTCGAGGATCCGCACGATCGGGACTGGTTCGCAGTCCAGCTCGAAGCGGGAACGCGATACCGGATCGACCTCCAAGGGCAACCCACGGACGCCGGCACGCTGCCCGACCCCTACCTCCATGGTATCCACGACGTGAACGGCAACCTGATCGCCGGCACCCGGAACGACGACGGCGGCACCGGCTACAACAGCCGCGTCGACTTCACGCCGGGCGCTGACGGCACCTACTACATCGCCGCCGGCGCCTACGGGCCACGCACTGGAACCTACGAACTCTCGGTCGAGGAGGTGCTGTGACAGAGGCCCGGCTGCGGCCGAAGGGGAGGTGCGGCAGAGCTTTGCACTCCGGCCAGTCGTTGGACGGGACTCGCGGCGACCCGGTTCTGAGGGGCTGACTCAAGGCTCGTCATGAGCAGTGCGCACACGGGCGCGGGGGAGATCCGCGCCGTCCTTGCCGAGAGCCGTCGGCTGTTCGGGGCCGTCGGCCTGTTCAGCGCCTTCGTCAACCTGCTGATGCTGACCGGCCCGATCTTCATGCTTCAGATCTACGATCGGGTACTGACCTCGCGCTCGGAGGCTACACTGGTGGCACTGGTCGTGATCGTCGCATTCCTGTTTCTCATGATGGGGTTTCTGGATCATTTCCGGGCGCGGGTGCTGGCCCGTGCCGGGGCCCGGTTTCAGGCACGCATGGACCCGCGGGTGCTGGGTGCGACCCTGACCCGGGCGGGGGCTTCACCTCAGGCCCGCTCCGCTCCGGCGACGGGGTTGTCTGATCTGGAGTCCATGCAGCGCTTTGCATCTGGCCCCGGTCCTTTCGCCTTCTTCGACGCGCCCTGGACGCCAGTCTTCCTGTTCGCGCTGTTCTTCTTTCACTGGATGCTGGGATTGCTGGCGGTGATCTCGGGTTTGCTGTTGTTCGCGCTGGCCCTGATGACCCAGGCACGAACCGCGCAACTGCAGGTGGCGGCGGGTGCAGCCTCGGCCCACGCCTTCCAGTTGACCGAGCAGATTCGCGCCGGCGGCGAGACGGTGCGCGGCCTCGGCATGCGCAGCACCGCCCTCGAGCGGCTCACCGCAATCCGGAGCGATGCGCTCGATGCCACCATCGCGGCCTCGGACCGGGGTGGAGCCTTCTCGGTCACCGCGCGCACGCTCAGGCTGTTTCTCCAGTCCATGATGCTCGGCCTAGGGGCGTGGCTGGCGATCCAGGGGAAGATCACGCCGGGGGTCATGATCGCAGCCTCGATCCTACTCGGGCGGGCGCTTGCCCCCATCGACCAGGCGGTCTTCCATTGGCCGGTACTGCAGCGCGCGCTGGAGGGGCGCCGCGCTCTGGCGAAGCTGCTCTCGGAGACCCCGGAGGCGCCGGAGCCAATGCTCCTGCCGCCACCCGACCCGCCGGCACTGCGGCAAGCCAGCCAGCCGCTGTTGGCGGTGAAGGCGCTCTACGTCGGGGCGCCCGGGGTGGAGCGCCCGGCCGTGCGGGGCGCGTCGTTCGAGTTGCCTCCCGGCGCGGCGGTGGGCATTGCCGGCCCGTCCGCGTCGGGCAAGTCAACCTTAGCGCGCGCGCTGGCCGGCGTATGGCCGCCGTGGTCAGGCTCAGTAATGCTGGCCGGTGCGGCCCTCGACCAATACGGAGAGACTGCGCTCGCACGCCATCTCGGCTGGCTGCCCCAGGAGGTGGTGCTGTTTGCGGGCACGGTAGCGGAGAACATCGCGCGCCTTGATCCCGACCCTGATCCGCAAGCGGTGGTGGCGGCGGCGCAGCATGCGGGCGCCCACGAGATGATCCTCGCCCTGCCCGGGGGCTACGGCTGCGAGGTGGCGGCCGGCGGCGCTGCGCTCTCGGGTGGCCAGCGTCAGCGGATCGCACTTGCGCGCGCCTTCTACGGCAACCCGGTGGTAGTGGTGCTGGACGAGCCCGATGCGCACCTCGATGCGGAAGGATCCAGCGCACTCACCCGTGCCGTGGCGGCACTCAAGGCGCGTGGCGGCGCAGCGGTCATCGTCGCGCATCGACCGGGCGTGTTCTCGCAATGCGATGTGGTGTTCTCAATGGCGGACGGCGCAGTCGCGCCGCTCAAGCCCGCCCCGGCTCCGGACACGATGCCGGTCACCCGGGTGGTGGGACCGCCCGGCAGCGGCACGTGATAGAGCGGCTCGCTGCGCTTGGTGGACGCCTCATCAGCAGATGCCACCGTCCCTGCGACGATCGACCGGAGAACCGGACATGACTCGCGCCGCAACGGCTCCTGAGTCGTCGGCGTCCGGACGCGCCTTCTCTTCGCGCCGGCCCGTGGCGCTCGGGCTAACGGCCCTGGCCGTGCTCCTGGGCGGTGCGCTGGGATGGGGCACCTTCGCCTCCATCTCCGGGGCGGTGATTGCGCCCGGTCGGGTGGAAGTGGAGAGCCGGGTCCAGGCCGTCGAGCACGTCGACGGTGGAACGGTGAAGGCGGTGCTGGTGCGCAACGGTGACCGGGTGGAGGCGGGTACGACGCTGCTGCGTTTCGCCGATGGGGAGCTGCGCACCGAGGAAGCCATTCTGGACGCTGAGCACGCGGAGCTGGTGGCGCGACGCAACCGGCTGGAGGCGGAGTACCGTGATGCCGATGTGATTCGCTGGGATGCGGTGCTCGCCGAACGGGCGGAGGCTGAGGCCCGAATACACACGATCCTCGAAGGGCAGCGACGGCTGTTCGAGGCTCGGCGCACGTCGCAGGCCGGCCAGGCAGCGCAATTGCGCGAGCGGATCGCACAGACGCGGCGTCAGGTCGCCAGCCTGGAGGCCCAGCTAGAGGCGGTCCGCCGTCAGGGCAGGTTCTTGGCCCGCGAGCTGGAGCCGTTTCGCAAGCTCTTTGAGGAGGGCCGCATCGAGCTTCAACAGCTCATGGACCGGGAGCGGGCCGCGGCCCGGCTCGACGGTGAAGCGGGTGACATCGGTGCACGCATTGCAGCAGCTCACAACCGGATCGCGGAGCTCGAACTCCAGATCCTTCAGATCCGTGCGAACCGCACCGAGGAGGCGGAGGGCGAGGCCCGCGAGGCGCAGGCCCGCGAGGCGCAGGTCCACGAGCGTCTGACGTCAGTCCGAGCGCGACTGGCGCGCCTGGAGGTGCGGGCTCCGGTGCCGGGGGAAGTCTTCGAGATGAAGGTGTTTGCCCCGGCAGAAGTGGTGCATCCAGGCGAGTCCATTCTGAAGATCCTGCCCGCAGACGCAGCACTGGTGGTCCGTGCCCAACTCGAGCCGATCCACATTGACCAGGCATGGCCAGGACAGGAGGCGTGGCTGCTGTTCCCGGGGTTGCCAGCCCGGACCACGCCGGCATTCGAGGGCTCCGTGCTGCGCGTGGCAGCCGATGCGAGCGTGGATCCGCGCTCGGGGCTTGCGTGGTACGAGGTCGAACTCGCGATAGGCGAGGCCGTCGGACCGGAAGCAAAGCGCGAGATCGAGGCCTGGGCGCCCTACCGGCGGCAGGAGGGGATGTTTCCCGGTTTAGCCAACCCGGAAAGGCGGAAGGTGTCTGCTGCGCCGGTTTTCGGGACAGCGGCCGCGTTGCCGGCATTGACGCCGGGAATGCCGGTAGAGGTGTACCTGCGCACTGGCGAGCGCTCTCCGCTGAGCTATCTGGTCAAGCCGCTGAGCGACTATTTCTCACGCTCGCTGCGCGAGGAATGAAGCGCGCGGGGATGCTCCGGGGGAACGGTCTGCATGCGGCCTGGGTCGGTGCCGTCGCTGTGGCGATGCTGGCGGGCTGTTCGGTGCAGCCGATCCCTCTCACCGGGGAGGAGGACGCCCGGCGGGCAGACGAGAACCTTGAGATGCTGGCCACGAACCAACCCGCACCGGCCGAGCCGCTCACCCTGCACGGAGCGATGGCCCATGCGCTGCTGTTCAACCTTGACGGCCGTGTGCAGGCGATGGAGCAGGCACTGGCTCTCGGCGTGCTGGCTGCGAGCCGGCGCAGCCTGCTGCCGAAGCTCTCGGTGAGCTACGGAGGCACTACGCGCAGCAATGTCCAAGGCTCGTCGAGCATGGCGCTGAAGTGTCCGGTGCCCATCGAGCCGTGTCCGATCCCGAGTCGTTCTTTGCGTCCAATAACCTCCACCGACCAAGCGAGGCGCACCGGTAACCTGACCGCGGTCTGGCACGCGCTGGACTTCGGGGTCTCCTACTACGCGGCCCGACAGCAGGCCAACCGTGCGCTGATCGCGCACGAGCGCCACCGCAAGGCCCGGCAGACGACGGTGGCGGAGGTGCGGGCAGCATGGTGGCGTGCGGTGGCTGCCGAGCGGGCGTTGCGCAAGGTCGGTCCGCTCATGGACCGGGTGAACGCGGCCCTGGCCGACAGTGCGCGCTTCGCCGAGCTGCGGGTGCGCTCACCGCTCGATGTGCTGTACTACCGGCGGGCCATGCTGCAGGTGCTAGAAGTGCTGGAGACACAGCGGCGCGAGGGGCGTCGCACCAAGCTCGAGCTGGCCGAGTTGCTCGGCCTAGGATCCCCGCTCGGAGACGAAAAGGACAGGGCGTCGTACCGCATTGCCCTGCCGCCCGAGGCACTGCCGGCACCCCGCCAGCCCCGCCTCGACATCGAGGCGCTCGAGATCTTGGCGCTCCGGCATCGTCCGGAGCTGCGAGAGGCGCAACTCAGTGAGCGCATCGCCGCCGCGGAGGTGAAGAAGTCGCTGCTGCGCGTGCTGCCGGGAATCGAGCTTACGGCTGGGATCCATAGCGACAGCAATTCCTTCCTGGTCAACCAGGACTGGGCGTCGGCGGGTGCCCAAATCTCGCTCAATCTCACCCAACTGTTTACGGCGCCGGCGGCCATGGCATCGGCGCGGGCCGGGGAGGCGCTCGAACGGGCACGCCACGAGGCGCTCGCCATGGCGGTGCTGACCCAGCTCCATGTCGCGATAGCCGGGTTCCAGGAGGCGCAGGCGCTGTATGCGACGGCGGTGCGGATCGCGAAGACCCAGGACGCAATCGTCGCCCAGTTGCAGTCCGGGGCAAGACTGAGAGTGATGGATGAGCTCGAGGCGGTCCTGGCCGAGCTCGAGGCGGTGCAGACGGGGCTCAGGCGCGACCTCGCTTTCGCAGAGGTCGAGGACGGCTTCGGCCGGGTCTTCGCCGCGGCGGGCGCGGACATCGCCACCGACGGAATCCCTGCGCAGACCCCCGAGGCGTTGGCCGCCGCGATCGCTGCCACCGAGCGGGCGTGGATGCGTGGCGAGACTTGGTTACTGCCCTACCCGGCACGGCTGGACGGCGTTTCGGACTAAGCGTTGGCCCGTGCCAAAAGCGTTTGGGTTTTTTCTTGATCGCTGGAAAAGGTAAACGCATGAATCGGGCATTCAGTTGAATGTTGCAGCCGTTTGAGCGTCAAATCGTCCCACGCGGGGCCATCGTCGCCGATGGGGTCCATGTTGCCAACCGAAATGGGAGCTTTTAGGCCATGAAACCAGTTTGCTTAGTGATTGGAGCCGGTGCCGGCATCGGCGGCAACGTGGGCCGGCGCTTCGCCGCAGCGGGCTATCACGCCTGCCTGTGCCGCCGCAGCGACAAGGAGGGCTTGAAGCGGCTCGTAGAGGGCATCGAAGGCGAGGGTGGCTCGGCTTCGGGCTTCCTGCTCAACGCCGTGGTCGACAACGCCATCGAAGAGCAGGTGGCGGCCATTGAAGCCGATATCGGCCCCATTGAGGTGGCGGTCTACAACCTCGGCGCCCAGATCGGCGACCGGGGGCTTCAGGACACCAGCCACCGGGCTTTCGAGATGGGCTGGCGGCTCGGCACCTTCGGCCTGTTCCGCTTGGCCTCCGCGGTCTGCCCGCTGATGGTGGAGCGCGGCAAGGGCACCCTCCTGGTGACATCCGCAACCGCCGCGGTGCGGGGCAACAAGGGGCAGCACTCCCATGCCGCGGCGATGGGCGGACGGCGCATGCTCTGCCAGTCGCTGAACGCGGAGTTCGGCCCCAAGGGCATCCATGTGGCCCACGTCCTGATCGACGGCGCGGTGGATGCCCCGGACACCTTGGGCAAGATGCTGGGTCCAGAGCGCTTCCAGCAACTCAGGGAGAGCCGGGGCACGGTCCATGACGGGTTGATGCTGCCCGCCAAGATCGCCGAAACCTACTACCATCTCGCCCAGCAGCACCGCTCCACCTGGACCTTCGAGATCGACCTGCGCTCGTTCTCCGACCGGCCTTGGTGGAACCATTGAGCGTAACTGGCAGCGAATCCATCGCGCCCAACCCCATGCCCCTCGGCGCCCGTCCGGGGACATTTCCAAGCGGCCGGGTTTTGGGCTAGCCTTCACTCTCCTTGCCGATTGGAGGGCGGCGATGCGGCGCTGCGGTTTGGTCTTGGTTGTTGCGCTTGGCGCGGTGGGTTGCGAAGCTCCGCCGCCCCCGGGGCCCTATGAACCGGCGACCGAGATTGCGGAGTTCATGGAGTGGCTGCTTGAACCTGCTGCGGATGCGATTTGGGATTCCGCGGGTCAAGTCATCACGGAGGCGGGCGTCGAGGACTTGGCGCCGACCACCGAGGAAGGCTGGGATGCGGTGCGCAACCAAGCGGCGCTGGTTTCGGAGCTGGGCAATCTACTGATGATGCCCCATTTCGCCCAGGAGCGGCCGGATTGGGTGGAGATTTCGCGGGGCATGGTTCGGGCCGGTGCCCGCGTTCAGCGGGCCGCCGAAGCGCGGGATGCGCAGGCGCTCTTCATGGAAGGTGGCCTCCTCTACCAAGTGTGCGTGTCCTGCCACCAGATCTATTGGCGGGAGGGCCGCTTTGCCGCCACTCAAGCTGAAGGCGCGCCATGACACCAGCCGAAGGCTCATTGCGCCGCATAGGGCTGCAGGTGGCGAGCGCCCTTGTGGCGGCGGCGCTGATCGTGGTGGCCATCGTTCTGCCCGCCGAGTACAACTTGGATCCGCTTGGCACCGGGCGGCTGCTGAAGCTGGTTTATCTGGGCGAGGACCAAGACGACCCGGTGCTGCGTGAGACGACCGCCTACCGGGTGGACCGCGGGGAGTTTGAACTCACACCGTTCGAATCCGTGGAGTACAAGTACGGTCTAGCCAAGGACCAAGCGCTGGTCTTTTCCTGGCAGGCCACCGGCGACGTGGTCTCGGACCTGCACAGCGAACCGGCCATCGGCCCGCCGGGCTATGCGGAGAGCTTCG
>CAZRBP010000008.1:0-50441 GCA_964598305.1 uncultured Pseudomonadales bacterium
TCCACGAATCCAATCGAGGGCGGGTCGCCCTCGCTCCGGGGAGAGCGTTCCACGAATCCAATCGAGGGCGGGTCGCCCTCGCTCCGGGGAGAGCGTTCCACGAATCCAATCGAGGGCGGGTCGCCCTCGCTCCGGGGAGAGCGTTCCACGAGTCCAGTCGAGGGCGGGTCGCCCTCGCTCCGGGGGGAGCGTTCCACGAATCCCATCGAGGGCGGGTCGCCCTCGCTTCGGGGGGCTCGGAGCGAGGGCAACTTGCCCTCGCACGGCGCGCAAGCGCCGTTTCCTTCGCTACTGGGCGTCGAACGCCACCGGCATTTGAGTTAGGCCGGAGATGAAGTTGCTGGGCATCCACTCCAGCTCGCCGACGATGCGCATGTTCGTCATGCGGCGCAGCACCTCGCTCAGGATGGCGTCGATCTCGAGGCGGGCAAACCACTGGCCGAGGCAGATGTGGTGGCCGCTGCCGAAGGCGAGATGGCGATTGGGCGAACGCTGCAAATCCAGCACGTTCGGCTGGTCGAAGGCTTCCGGGTCGCGGTTGGCGGCACCGTAGTACATTACCACGCGGTCGCCGGGCTCCAGCGCCTGGCCGCCCAAGGTGGTCGGCTGCGTGACCCGCCGCCGCATGTAGATCACGGGGGAGGTCCAGCGCAACAGCTCCTCCCGCGCCGCCGGCATCAGGCCCTCCGGGTCGGCGGTGAGCCGGGCGAGTTGGTCCGGGTGCTGCAGCAAGGTGCGCATGCCGGTGGAGACCAGGTTGCGGGTGGTGTCGCCGCCGGCGTCGATCAGCAGCATGAAGAACAGCAGAAACTCCTCGTCCGCCAAGCGCCGGCCATCGAGTTCCGCGTGTAGCAGCTTGCTGGCCAGGTCGTCGGCCGGGCGGGCGCGCTTCTCCTCGATCACGCCCCGTCCGTATTCGAACATCTTCATGATGGCGTTGGGAATGGCGTTCTCCGGCAAGGCTTCCGGCACCGAGTGGATCACCTCGGTCAGTTCGTAGAGCGTGCGGCCATCCTCTAGCGGCAGGCCCATCAGGTCGGCGATGACGAAGCTCGGCATTTCTCCGGCGACTTCGGAGACGAATTCGCACTCCCCGCGGTCGATGACTGCATCCACGATTTGCGTGGCCAACTGTTGTATGCGCGCCTGGTATCGACGAGCCGGCCCCTGAGTGAACTCCCGGCTGATCAGCTTGCGGTAAGCGGTGTGCTCGGGCGGGTCCATCATCAGCATCATCTTGTAGTCGCTGCTGGAGCTGGCCAAGGCGGGATCTGGATCGCCGATCATGATGGTAGGCTCGGAGGAAAAGAGCGCAGCGTTGCGGCCAATCCGATTGACATCCTCAAAGCGGGTCACCGCCCAGAAGCCGCTGCCTTCACCATCGTCGTGCCAGTGGATGGGTGCGTTGCGCCGCAGCCAGTCGTACTGGTCGTGAGGATGGCCGCCGACGAAGCTCTCCGAGCTTAGAAGATCAATGTGCATCGATTGAGTCGGTTCGGGTGAGGGCATGGTCTGTCTATTCCGATGTCGGTTCTGGATCGAGGTCGATGACCACCAAGTGCGCGTCGAGCCACTCGGGCAGCCATTTCGGCACCGTTGGGCGGAGGCGGTCGAAGACGGTGCGCTTGTAGACAGGGTCGTCGAACACCACCCGCGCCTTGCCGGTGAGCGTCTCACCGCGTATCAGCAACGTCACCGGCGCATTTCCGTCGCGCAGCGGTCGCCACCAGCGGCCGTCGGCGCCGGCGAACACTTGGTTGCCCTCGCGCCGATAGTTGACGGGCAGCTCGCGGCCATCGGGCAGTTCCAGCAGCATGACGATGCCAGCCCGTTCGCCTTGGGGATCGTTGCGCAGCTCGGCAACGACCCGCGGGTTGCCGACCAGCAGCGAGTAGGCGCGCAAGGCGAGCAGCGCCGCGGCCAAAATGCCTAGGATGATGAGAGTCCACTTTAGCCAAATCATGATTCGGCTCCTCTGGCGGAGTGGGTTGTCTGTGCGTTTGCATAACTTTGCCGCCAAGCCTCCATCTCTTGCTGCACCAAGCCGATCACCGCATCGGGCACCTGCATGGGGATGAAGTGGGTCACGTTGGGCCAGTGCAGTTCCCGGCCTTGGGGAAACAGACTCGCGAGCCCGGGCCAAGTGGGCGAGGAGGCGAAGTCCATGATGCCGCGCTCGGCTTCCGGTGCCGTGGCGCGCACCACCAGAACCGGCACGTCCACCGACGCCACGGCGTCGAAGATGGCGGCGTTGCTTCTCGACGCCATGTACACAGACGCCTCGATTTCCGGGGGGCAGGCGAGGGTCATGCCGCCGTTCGCCGACGGGATCAGGCCATGTTCGCAGTAGTCCCTGAAGGTCTGCGGGTCGTACAGGGGGAAGGCGCTCTTGCTGGCCAAGCGTTCCATCATGTCGTCCGCCGACGCGAAGGCGTTGAAGCGGCGCGCCGCCGGGTGGATGCCGTCGGGCAAATCGAAAGCAGGGGCCGTGCTGGCGTAGGCCTCCGGGTCAATAATGGTCGGGTCGAGCAGCAGCAGGCGGGCGAAGGCCCCGGTGGCGGCAGCTGCATCGACTAGGGCATGGGCGCCCATGGAGTGGCCGATGCCGATCAGGTTACGGAGCCCCAAGGCCTCGATGAAGGCCGCCACGTCCTCGCCGACCACCTGCCAGTGCTCGATCTTGCGCTTTTCGCTGCGCCCGTGGCCGCGCTGCTCCAAGGCGATGCTGTGGCAGCCGCCCAGCGGCTCGATGACCCGATCCCAGATGCGCCCGTGGAAGCCGGTGGCGTGAACGAACAGCAAGGTCGGTGCGTCCGGACGCGGCCGATTGCGCTCAAAGTAGGCTAGTTCCACGCCATTGACACGGATTTTATGGAGTAGGGGTTCGGTCATTGGGGTTACTGTTTGTGTGTGCGGCATGTTATCAATGTAGGTCAAGAAGAAGCGATACCCCCAATGCCTTCCGCCACTCTCATTCGCCGGAGCGGGGGCGGCCCGCGTTCGACGGGTTTCCCCGGTTCAGTGCGAGGGCAAGTTGCCCTCGCTCCGGCGTTTCCCTTTGGAGCGGGGGCGGCCCGCGTTCGACGGGTTTCCCCGGTTCAGTGCGAGGGCAAGTTGCCCTCGCTCCGGGCGTTTCCCTTTGGAGCGAGGGCGACCTGCTGGACACTACCAAATTGCCAAAGAGAGGATTGCCGTCATGACCCATGAAAAGCCCCAAGAAGTCTGTCTCGTCACCGGCGTTGGTCCGGGCACCGGCAAGGCGCTGGTCGAGCGCTTTGCCCAAGGCTATCGAGTGGCCATGCTGGCCCGGAGTGCCGAGCGTCTTCGGGAAATCGAAGGTGCTACGCCCAATGCGCGAGGCTATGCCTGCGACGTGAGCGACCCGGAGCAGTTGGCAGCGACGCTGGCAGCGGTGCAGGCCGAGCTGGGTGCGCCGTCGGTGGTGATCCACAACGCGGTGGGCGGAGCCTTCGCCAACTTCCTGGAGTTGGACCCGGAAGTGCTCAACCGCAACTTCCAAGTCAACACCATGGCCCTGCTGCGCTTGGCCCAGGCCACCGCGCCGACCATGATCGAGGCTGGGCGTGGAGCGTTCATCTGCACCGGCAACACTTCGGCCTACCGGGGCGTTGAGAATTTCGCCGGTTTTGCGCCCACCAAGGCGGCGCAGCGCATCCTCTGCGAGTCCATGGCCCGCCATCTCGGCCCCAAGGGCGTGCATGTGGCCTTCGTCGGCATTGATGCGGTGATCGACGTGCCCTGGACCCGCAAGCGCTTCGCCGACAAGCCCGACGACTTCTTCTGCCAGCCCAAGGACATCGCCGCCGAGTGCTGGCACTTGGCGCACCAGCCCCGGTCGGCTTGGACCTTCAACGCGTTGATTCGCCCCTTTGGGGAGAACTGGTCGGTTTCCTAGGCGGAGCCCCCGTACTTGCGCAGTTCCGCGCGGCCCACCACCAGGTGGTGCACTTCGTCGGGGCCGTCGGCGAGGCGCAGGGTGCGCTGACCGGTGTACATCTCCGCCAGCGGGGTCCATTGGGAGACGCCGGTGGCGCCGTGGATCTGGATCGCCTGGTCGATGATCTGGCAGACCCGCTCCGGCACCATGGCCTTGACCATGTGGACCCAGATGCGGGCTTCTTGGTTGCCGAGCACGTCCATCGCCTTGGCGGCCTGCAGCACCATCAGGCGCATGGCCTCGATCTCGATGCGGGCCCGGGAGATCACCTCGACGTTCTTGCCGAGCTGGGCGATGGGGCGGCCGAAGGCCTCACGGCTCAAGCCCCGGCGGACCATCAGGTCCAAGGCCTTTTCGGCTTGGCCGATGGAGCGCATGCAGTGGTGGATGCGGCCCGGCCCCAAGCGCACTTGGGAGATCTCAAAGCCGCGGCCCTCGCCGAGCAGGATGTTCTCCTTGGGCACCCGGACGTTGTCGAACCTCAGGTGCATGTGGCCGTGGGGCGCATCGTCATGGCCGAAGACGTGCATGGGGCCGAGGATTTCGACCCCGGGGGTGTCGATGGGCACCAGAATCTGCGACTGCTGCTTGTGGGAGGGCGCATCCGGGCTGGTCTTGACCATGCAGATCATGATCTTGCAGCGCGGGTCGCCCGCCCCGGAGATGTAGTACTTCTCGCCGTTGATGACCCACTCGTCGCCGTCGAGCACCGCCCGGGTGCCGATGTTCTTGGCGTCGGAGGATGCCAGGTTCGGCTCGGTCATGGCGTAGGCGGAGCGGATTTCGCCGTTCAGCAGGGGCTTGAGCCACTGCTCCTTCTGCTCCGGGGTGCCGACCCGTTCCAGCACCTCCATGTTGCCGGTGTCCGGGGCGCTGCAGTTGAGCGATTCGGAGGCCAGCGGGCATTTGCCGAGTTCGGCGGCGATGTAGGCGTAGTCGAGGTTCTTCAAGCCTTCGCCGGTGTCGGCGTCGGGCAGGAAGAAGTTCCAAAGGCCGGACTCCTTGGCCTTGTTCTTGGCACCGTCCAGCAGTTCGAGCTGGCCCGGCGCCCAACTCCAGCGGTCCTCCCGATCCTCGCCGAGGCGGTAGAACTCCTCGACGATCGGCTCCACGTTTTCATCGATGTGCTTTTTCACCGCAGCCAGCAGCGGCTCCGCCTCGGCGGACATGGTCAGGTCGTACAGGTCGGCGTTCAGGCCGTTGTCATCGGACATTGAAATCCCCCAATTGAGTTTTGGTATTGGAAAACCCAGCATTCTACCGTTAGTCTGCCGCCTTGACAGCAAGGGAGGCATTGAAATGCGTAATGGGCTTTTGGCGTGGGGGTTGGCCGCTTCGTGCTTGGGGGCGGCCCTTGGCTGGGCTGAGGAAGTGGAGGTACACGGCGGCGAGGGCATCCTGTTCTGGACCCCCGAGCAGCAGATCGTCGGTTATCGAGCCATCGACGACCTGTACCCCACCCGGGAAATCAAAGCGGGCGGGCACCCCTATCCCCTCATTCCGGCCGAGCGGGACTTCAGCACCTTCCGCTATCGCCACGAGGGGGTGCGCAGAACCCTGGATGAGTACATGGCCTCCCAGCGCGTCGCCGGCCTGATTGCCGTCAAGGACGGCAAGGTGGCGCTGGAGCGCTACGGCCTGGGCAACGACGAGGACAGCCGCTGGATCTCGTTCTCCATCGCCAAGTCGGTGGTCAGCCTGCTGATCGGCGCGGCCATTCAGGACGGCTACATCGAGAGCGTGGACGACCCGGTGGTGGACTACCTGCCGCGCCTCAAGGGTGGCGTCTACGACGCCGTGACCATCCGCCACATCCTGCAGATGTCGTCCGGGGTGGCTTGGAACGAGGACTACGCCGACCCGCAATCGGACACCGCGCTGGCGCCGGGCGGCGGCATGGCGCTGATTGAGTACATGAAGGTCCTGCCGCGGGTGGCGGAGCCGGGTGTGAAGTTCAACTACAACACCGGCGAGACCAGCATCGCCGGGGCCGTGCTGCGGGCCGCCATCGGCAACAACCTGGCCACCTACCTGACGCACAAGATCTGGCGTCCGTTCGGCATGGAATCGGACGCGAGCTGGCTGATCGATGCGCCGGGCGGCCACGAGTACGGCGGCTGCTGCATCAACGCCACCCTGCGCGACTACGCCCGGATCGGCCTCATTGCCTTGAACGGCGGTGTCACCCCGCTTAGGAAGCGCGTGGTGCCTGAAGGCTGGATGCAGGACTCCGTTGCCCCGTCGCCAGGCTACGACGGCTACGGCTACTATTGGTGGCTGTTCGGCGACGGCATCTACGGCGGCATCGGCATCTTCGGCCAGATGATCTGGATCGACCCGGCCCGCAACATCGTCATTGCCCAGCATGGGGCTTGGCCGCAAGCGACCGGCGAGGCCCTGCGCAACCACCGGGCGGCCTTCTTCGCCGCCTTGGCCGATGCGCTGTGAGACAGCGCCGCAAAACGCCAATCAACCAACGAAGGATAAGCACATCATGAGCACAGCGATCGATCCGGATGAACTGAAGCGCTACAGCTTCAACGTGTGGGGCTTCAAGCAGGGCGAAATGGTCTCGCTGATGATTCACATTGGCGACCGGTTGGGGCTGTACCAGGCCTTGGCCGGCGCCGGCCCGGTGACGGCGGCGGAACTGGCGGCGAAGACCGGGCTCAAGGAGCGCTGGCTGCTTGAATGGCTGCGCGGCCAGGCGGCGGCAAGGCTGTTGGACTATCGAGACGGCGACCGCTTTGAGCTCAGCCCGGTGGGAGCGGCGGTGCTGGCGGACGAGGAGGGCAGCTTGGCATTCGCCGCCGGTGCCTTCAGCAGCCCCATTCCGCCGGAGACCACCGACAAGCTGGTGGATGCCTTCCGCACCGGCATCGGCCTGTCCTACGAGGAGTTGGGGCCGAACGCCGCCCATCGCACCGAGCGCATGCTCGGCCCCTGGGTGCGCCAAGCCCTGGTGCCGCAAATTCTGCCGGCCCTGGACGGGGTGGCGGACAAGCTGGAGCAGGGCGCAGTAGCGGCGGACGTGGGCTGTGGGGGCGGCCTTGCCATCGCCGCCATGGCCGAGGCTTATCCCAATTCGGAGTTCCATGGCTACGACCCGAGCAATCACGCCATCGACCGCTGCCGCGAGAAGGTGGCCGAGCAGGGGCTCAAGAACCTAAAGACCTTCGTGGCCGGCGGCGAGGCCCTGCCGTCGGAGGCGACCTACGACTTCCTGATCACCTTCGACTGCATCCACGACATGACCCGCCCCGGCGAGGTCATCGCTGCCATCCGCCGGGCGCTCAAGCCGGACGGCACCTGGCTCATCAAGGACATCCGCAGCACCCCGGACTTCAAGCAAAACATGCGCAACCCCATGCTCGCCATGTTCTACGGCTTCTCCGTCTCCGCCTGCATGTCCTCAGCCCTGTCCGAGCCGGACGGCGCGGGCCTCGGCACCTTGGGCTTCAACCCGGCGGTGGCGGAGGACATGGTGCGGGAGGCCGGCTTCAGCCGCTTCCGCATGCACGACTTCGACGACCCGAGCAACCTGTACTACGAGGTGCGGGTTTAGCGTTTCGAAGTTCGCTTGTTCTTCAAAGCCCTGTAAACGCTGTTTGCTACGATGAGTGCGGCGACCACCAGCGCCATGGTCCCTGCGCTCCCGATGATTCCCCGCATGTTCACGCCGTCAGCATAGGCCAGCAAAAGCCCAAATGAGATGCAGGATGCGGCCCAGACGCTGAACCGAAGTCCCTTCATGCGTGTTCTCCCTGTTGTTGATGTTTGTTGCTGGACAAATGGGTCATGGTGGTGCTTGGCCACCGAAAAGGGGGCTTTGCACAAGCCCCCTCCTTCGGTCAGCGGCGAGGTGCAGAGACCGAGCCCTAGGGTACGTAGCAGCTGTAGGCGCCCACTACGACACCCCCATTCATGCCATTGCCTCCGTAGTGCTGAGCCGCTTGGTACGTGGCGAGCACAAGGCCAGCGGAGCCGACTGCCCAGCCGACTGGCCCCGACGAGGCTGCCTTGCCAGCCGCAGCCAGAGCCACGCCGACGAGCGGCAGCCAGCCACCGCTGGCTTGCTCCATTTCCTGCGTTGTGAGTTCATTCATTTGTATGTCTCCTGAAAGTTGATTGGAAGGCAACTGTCGCGCTCGGACGCGTGCAGTTCAATCCCAACTTGGCGAGTTCACGCGCATTTCCACAAAGCGATATCAGCGTGGGAGCCGCTGTAGGCGTTGGCTTACATTTCGAGCCATTGTCCCGCGTTCAACCATCCATTGCTTGGCTGCGTCGCTCCAATCCGGGGTACATGGCACCTAGGATCAAGCCTCGCGCCGCCATGAACGCCAGCATCGACAGCCAGACGCCGTGGTTGCCCAGGGGTTCGAAGGCCAGCCACAGGACGACGAGGTAGAAGGCGGCGGCTAGGATCATGGCGTTGCGCAGCTCGGTGGTGCGGGTGGCGCCGATGAAGATGCCGTCCAGCATGAAGGCCCAGACCGCGGCGAGGGGCAGTACGGCCACCCACGGGAGATAGGCAGCGGCGGCGGCTCTCACCTCAGGCAAGTCGGTGAACAGCGCAACCAAGGACTCGCCGAACAGTCCGTAGGCGGCGCTGAACAGGCAGGCGGTGAATCCGGCCCAGACGGCGCTGTAGGCGCTCGCTCGGCGCAGCCCCTTGGCGTCGCGCTTGCCGAAGGCGTAGCCCGCCAGGGTTTCGGCGGTGTGGGCGAAGCCGTCGAGGCCGTAGGCCATGATGTGCAGGAACTGCAGCAGCACCGCGTTGGCTGCCAGCACGACATCGCCGAGCGCCGCGCCCAAGGCGGTGACGAGGAAGAAGGGAAGCTGCACGAAGAAGGTGCGCAGGACCAGGTTTGCGCTGATTTGAAACAGATGGGCCAAGCGGTGCGGTTCGAGCACCGCCTGAAGGCGCGGCCACTGGCACCCTTGGCGGGTCAGTGCGCCGAGAACTAGGCGCAAGCCAGCCAGGGCGGCGAGCCATTCGCTGATGAGGGTGCCGGCGGCGACGCCCTTCACGTCCCAGCCGAAGCCCATGACAAAGGTGAAGTCGAGCGCCGCGTTGGACAGGTTCAGGAGCAGGCTTAAGGCCAAGGCCGCCCGCATCCGCTGCAGGCCGAACAGCACGCCCATTTCGACCAAGTAGAGCAGCAGGGCGGGCGCGCTCCAGATGCGGATGCTGAAGTAGTCGCCGGTCAACGCCTCGACACTGGGGCTTGCTTCGAAAAGCCACAGCGCCAGTCCTTTGAGCGGTGCCTGGGCGGCAACGAGTGCCGCGCCAAGGGCGAGCGCGGCCAGCGCCGCTTGGGATGCGGTGGCGGCCAACACCCGGCGGTCTCCCGCGCCCAGCGCCTGGGCGGTGAGGCCCGTGGTGCCCATGCGCAGGAAGCCCAGCATCCAATACAGGGCGTTCATGATGGCCGCGCCGATGGCCACGGCGCCCAGGTAGCGGGCATCGGGCAGCCGCCCCATGACCGCGGTGTCCACCGCGCCCACCAAGGGAATGGCCAGATTGGCCAGGATCATTGGCCAGGACAGCGCCCAGATGCGGCCGTGCCAATGCCGGGGCGTGGTGGGCAGGCCGGTGGCTGCCTTGTTCATGGTCCCGACTGGCGCTCAGCGAGAGGTTCAAACAGGCTTCTTGGGGCGAACGACATCTGGTCCTTCAGTGGCATCGCCCGATTCCAATCGAGGGCAAGTTGCCCTCGCTCCGGCCAGTCTCGAGCGGGTTCCTCGGAGCGAGGGCAACTTGCCCTCGACTGGAACCGGTCGCTTCCTCGGAGCGAGGGCAACTTGCCCTCGATTGGAGCGCCGGAGGAAGTCGTCCGGGCTTGCCGTTAGAGCTGAGCAGCTGGCTCGCCGACTTCCTGCATGCCTTGGGCGACCGGGTCCCAACCGAACAGGTCCTCCACGATGCGGTATAGTACCGGCACGTAGAACAAGGTGATGAAGGTGGCGAACAGCACGCCGTAGGCCAGCGAGATGGCCATCGGGACGAACGGCATCGTGGCGGGCGTTATGTTGCTCATCAAGGGGATCAACCCGACGAAGGTGGTCACCGAGGTGAGGATGATGGCGCGAAAGCGGGTGCCGCAACTGGTGACCAGCGCCTCCTCGATGGGCATGCCCTCACGGCGGCGGCGGTTGACGAAATCGACCAGCACTAAGCTTGCGTTCACTACCACGCCGGACAGGGCCACCATGCCCAACAGCGAGAAGAACATCATCTCCACGCCCATCACCCAGTGGCCGAAAATGGCCCCGACGGCGCCGAAGGGGATCACGCTCATGATGACCAACGGCTGGACGTAGCTCTTCAACGGCACCGCCAGCAGGGTGTAGATGAGGATCAACGACAGCAGGGCGCCTTGGGCCAAACCGCCCATGGCGTCGAGGCGCTCTTCCTGTTCGCCCGCCAAGCCGAAATGGACGCCCGGGAACTTGGCCTTGAGCCCCGGCAAGACCTCCCGGTTGACGCTGCGCATCACGTCCTCCGGGGTGACGGCGCTGCGGTCCACCTCGGCGGTGACGTTGACCACCCGCTGCCGGTTGGTGCGTTGAATGGAGGAGTAGCCCCGGCCCAAATCAAACTCGGCGACGCTGTAGAACGGCACCTCCTTGCCGCTGGCGGTGCGGATGTACATGTCCTCCAGGTTGCCGATGGACTTCCGCTCGGCCTCCGGGAAGCGCACCATCACCCGCACGTCGTCCTCGCCGCGCTGCACCCGCTGCGCCTCGGCGCCGTAGAAGGCGCTGCGCACTTGGCGGGCCAAGTCGCTCAGGGTCAGGCCCAGGTTGCGGGCCTCCGGCAGCAGGCTGAGCTTGATTTCCTGCTTGCCGGCGCGGAAGGAGTCGCTGATGTCGTTCACGCCCTCGTAGCGGGCGAGTTCGATGCGCAGCTCCGCCGCGGCGGTGCGTAGCTGCTCCACATCGGGGCCGCTGATTTGGTAGTTGATGGGCTCGCCTGCCGACCAGGAATCTGCGTTGAAGCTGAGCTTCACCGCATCCGGGATGGGGCCGGTGAGCTCCCGCCAGCGCTTGGCGATGTCCTTGGCGCTCAGATTGTCCCGCTGCCGGGCCGGGGGCAGTTTGATCACCACTTCGGCGAAGTGGCTGCGGCCGGGCCTGGGTCGCAGCCCCGGGCCGTCGCGGTTTACGGCGGTGCCAATGCTGGTCAACTGGTGGAGGATGACGGGATCTTTCCGCCCGAGTTGACGGGTGAGCTCCTCGTTCAGCTTGACTGCGGCGTCTTCGATCTGCCGTGCCGCCTTGACGGTTTGCTCCACGGCAACGCCTTGGGGCAGCTCCAGTTGGCCGTAAATTCGGTCGCCTTCGATGGACGGAAAGAAGCCGAAGGTGACGCGGCCGCTGGCGATCAGCGCCAAGGCCAGGATCAGCACCCCCACGCCAATCGCGGCCGTGAGGTAGCGCCATTCGATGGCCCGGCGCACCAGCGGCAGGTAATGGCGAACCGCCAACGCCTCGAGGGCGTCCGCCATGCGGCCTTGAATGCCGTTCCAAAAGTGCCCCAATCCCTTTTCGGAACGGCTGCGTTTGCGGTGCGCCAAGTGGGCGGGGAGGATGAGTTGGGACTCGATGATGCTGAAGACCAGCGCGACCATGACGATGATGCCGATGGCGCCGAAGAAGTCGGTCATGGGGCCTTCCACGAGCACGAGGGGAAGGAACGCGGCCACGGTGGTCAACACGCCGAAAATCACCGGAATGGAAACCTCCCAGGTGCCGTCGATGGCGGCCTGGGTCGGTGGCTTGCCGATTTGCTCCTGGGTGTGGATGCGCTCGCCGACCACGATGGCATCATCGACCAGGATGCCGAGCACCAGGATGAAGGCGATCACCGTCAGGGTGCTGATGTTGATGTCGATGTAGGGCAGGGTGGCGATGCAGCCGAGCAGGGCGATGGGGATGCCGGCCGCCACCCACAGGGCCAGGCGCAGGCGCAGGAACAGCGCCAGAATGATGAGCACCAAGGCGAGACCGCCACCGGCGGTGGTGTTCAGGACGCTGAAGCGCTCAACCAACTCCTGGGAGGAGTCGGTCCAGATGGCGACGCTCAAGCCCTCGGGCAGGCGCTGGCGGGCCTGCTCGACGTAGGCTTTGACGTCCTCGGCGATCTGCATGATGTCCTCATCGCCGATTTGGGCGATTTCGATCACCACGGCGGGCTCGCCGTTGAAGCGGGCGTAGAGGTCGCCCTCCTCAAAGCCGTCGCGAATGTCGGCCACCTCGTCCAGGGTGACCTTGGTGCCGTCGGCGCGGGTTAGAACCACCACGTCCTCGAACTCCCAACCCCAGTAGGCCTGGCCCTTGGAGCGGATGAGGATTTCGCCGCCTTCGGATTTGATGGTGCCGCCCGGCATGTCGAGCGAGGTGTTGCGCACCGCCTGGGTTACCCGATCGAGGGTCAGCCCGTGGCGGCGCAGCGCGCGTTCCGAGACCTCGATGGAGATCTCGTAGGGACGCACGTACTTGATGCCCACTTGGGAGATGCCGTCGAGGGCGGCGATTTCGTTGCGCAGCCGCTGGCCCCAATCCTTGAGAATGCGCTCGTCGGCGTTCCCGGAGAGCGCCACCTGGGCCACGTTGCGGACGATGGAGAGCTTGGAGACGATGGGCTTCTCGGTTTCCACCGGAAAGCTGTTGATGCCATCGACATGGCTCTTGATTTCGTTGAGCGCCACCACGTCATTGGCGTTCAGCGCCAGTTCCGCCATCACTTGGCAGGAGCCTTCGCTGGCGACCGAGTGGATCTCCTCGATGCCATCAATGCCGTCGATGGCCTCCTCCACGCGGATGCACACGCCCTGCTCCACTTCCTCGGGGGCGGCGCCCAAGTACGGCACGGTGATTGACACCACCGGCACCTCCATGTTGGGGAACTCCTCCTGATTGACGGTCAGCAGGGACAGAATCCCGCCGACGCAGAGGATGAACATCAACAGGTTGGCGGCGACCGGATTGCGGACGAACCAAGCGATGGCGGTGTGCATGGGCGGCGCTTAGGTGGTGGAATCGTCAGCGATGGGATGCACGCGCATGCCTTCGATCGGCGTTTGCATGGGCGAGACGCAAACCCGCTCGCCCGGCTCGAGCCCACCGACGATCAGCACGTCGTCTTGATACAGGCGCAACGGTTCGATGTCGCGGAAGCGCAGGCGTTGGTCCTCGTCCACCACCAGCACACGATTGCCGTTGCGCAGGGCGGTGCGCGGCATCACGACGATGCCGTCCACGGTCAAGCCCTCGATGTCGGCATCCACGAACAGGCCCACGGTGGGCGGCTCGTCGCTGTCCACTCTAGCCACTACGTTGACCATGCGGCTGGCCGTGTCGATCTGCGCCTCGGAGCGCACGATGCGGCCGCTCCATTGCAGCGTCTGCCCGGCGTACTCAGCGGAGAGGGTGACCTCGGGTTGCGCACTCTCCGGCAGGGCGCCGCGCTGGCCCAAGGGCACGTTGAGGAAGGCCAACTGCCGATCCGCAATGGGCAGGCGCACTTCCACTTGATCGCTGGCGTAGAGCGTGGCCACCGACATGTTGCGTCCCACGAGCTGGCCGACGTCCACCGACTCGTTCTGCACCAAGCCGTTGAACGGTGCCCGGACCTCGGTTCGGTCAAGATCGCGCTGGGCTTGATCGAAATTGGCGCGGGCGTCCTCCAGGACCGCTTGCTTGACCCGCGACTCCTTCAAGGTGTTTTCCATCTGCGAGCGGCTGGCCAGCCGGCGCTGTTCCAGGCTCAGCATGCGCTGATGCTCGTAGCGGGCGTGGTCGTATTCGGCTTCCGCCCGTGTCAGGGCCGCTTGGGCGCGCTGCAGGGCCGATTGGTAATCCTGGTCGTCGAGCCTCAGCAGCACAGCGCCTTTTTCGAAGTAGCCGCCGTTGACGAGGGCCGGGGAAATCCAAACCACCCGGCCGGCCACTTCAGGAAACAGGGCGGTGACTTGATTGGGCGCGACGGTGCCTTGGGAGTGGACCCGCAGTTGAATGGACTCCGGCAGCACGTCGCGCACCCGCACCGTGGGCGCCACCGGCTCCGGAATGTCCGGGTCAAGCTGTGGGCTGGTGGCCATGAGGGCGACGGCACCGAACATGGCGGCGAGGATGACCAGGCCGGGGAACAGGAACTTGCGTTTCATGATGCGGCGACCTCCGCCTGTATTTCGGATTGCCGGACGGCGGCCTCGATGGCCGGCGTCAAGGTGCGATTGTGCAGCTCGGAGAAGCCGTCGAACACGTCCCGCACGGCGCGCCGGTCGCGGCTGGCCAGCGCGCCGTCAAGCCGCCGGGCCAGACGGTTGAACGCCTCGACGTCGAGCTGCACATAGGGCTTGACGGCCTCCAGGGTTGGGGCAAACTGCTTGAACAGGCCGTGGGCGATGAGTTGGCAGACTAGGTTGCCGCTGGTGATCATGATGGTGCGCATCATCTCGATGCGGGCTGCGGCGTGGGCTTCGCTGTCCAAGCCATTGTCGAACAGCTGCCGCACTTGGGTTCGAACGGTTTCAATGTCGTCCGCCCGCCCCCGTTCGACCAGGGCTTCGGCCGCCATGCTCAGCAACCGCTCCACCACTTGGAAAATCTGCTCAAGCAATTGGGCATCCGGCACGCGGGTGGAAGCCAGCATGTGGCCGATGATGTCCAGGCTCGCTTCGTTGATGGGCGAAACCCGAGCGCCGCCGGGCTGGATGTCCGCCACGCCCAATTGCGACAGGCGGCTCATCGCCTCCCGCACCGCCCCTCGGTTGACGTTGAAGCGCACCGCCAATTCGCGCTCCGACGGCAGCCGGTCGCCGGCCTGATACCGCCCGGAGAGGATTTCATCGGTGAGGGTGCCCGCCAGCTGATTGTGTTTGGCGCTCATGGTCCGTTCGCGTCCGTTGTCCAGTGGATTTTTGGTAGGACCATTTTGGTCTTACCAAATTGGTCAGGGCAATTCTACATCCTTAAGGCCACAAGTCCAGCGAAAATTTGGATCAGGCGATTCGGTTCAGTGCCTGTTCGGATAGCGCAAGCGAGCGGTCGATGCGTTCGCGCAGCTCATCCAAGTCGATGCCCTCCGTGCTCTTTTTGCCGGCGCAGTAGCGGGCGTACACGCCGTGGACGATGCAGGCCGACTTCCAGCGGTTGAAGGCCACGTAGTAGTCGAGTTGGGACAGGTCGCGGCCGGTGCGCTCGGCGTAACGCTCGGCGAGTTCGGTGCGGGTTGGGAAGCCGGGCGGTGCGGTGGCCGCTTCGGGGGGGATGGGCTCATCGTCCGTGGGGTCGGGCCAGGGGTTCAGTGCGTAGGCGAGATCGGCCAACGGGTCGCCGAGGGTCGAGATCTCCCAGTCCACCACGGCGGCGATGGCGCAGTCGGGGCCGACCAGGCAGTTGTGCAGCCCATAGTCGCCATGCACCACTCGGGCCGGCCCTTGGTCGGGCGTGTTGGCGAGCAGGTAGTCCCGTATCCCGTGGGCCCGCCGGTCATCGTAGTCGGCGGCGTCGATGGACGAGGTCCAGGAGCGGTACCAGGTCTTGAGCTGCCGGCCGACGTAGTCCTCCTTCTTGCCGAGTTCGCCTAAGCCCACGGCATCGGGGTCCACCGCATGCAGGTCGCCGAGCACGTCAATGAAGGAGTGGGCGGTCTTGCGCCGCAGGTCTTGGGGGACCAACGCCTCGGTGTCGTCCGCGTTGTACAGCGGGCGCCCGTCGATCAGGCCCATGACGTAGAACCAAGCGCCGGTGACATCGGGGCTTTCGCAGAAGCCGAGCGCCGTGGGCACCGGCACCGGGGTTGGTCCCAAGGCGGAGATCAACGACCACTCTCGGCTCATGTCATGGGCCTTGGGCAGCAGTTCCCCTTGCGGCGGGCGGCGGATGACCGCTTGCCGGCCTTCGGCATCGTCCAGCCGATAGGTGAGGTTCGAGTGGCCGCCTTCCAGGCGCGTCCACTGGAACGGTGGGGTGAGGCCCTTGATGTGGTCCTTGATCCAGGCCTCCACCGCCTCCACCCGGTAGCCTTCCGGCCCCGTGCTCTCGTCATGCTTCATGGGTTTCGACCCTCCCGTGTGTCGATGTTATGCCAACTTCCCTGCCGCTGAGGACTTGACAACGCCGCATGAGCCGGCGGGCGCCTTGATCGAACGCGTCCCGTCGATGCAGGACGCAGCGATTGTCCCAGATAATCAGGTCATGGGGCTGCCATTGCTGGCACCATACATTCTCCTCCAGCGCGGTGAAGGACCAAAGTTCGTCCAGCAAGGCTTCGCTTTCCGGTAGCGGCAATCCGGGGACGCAGGCCCATTCCCGGCGCCCGAGGTACAGCGCGCTGCGGCCGGTTTCCTCGTGGATGCGGATGATGGGATGGATGGCGCCGGGCGCGTCGCGGGGGTCGTCGAGGGCGTCAAAGCCCGGCCGAAGCTGGCCGACGCTGGTGTGGGCGGCGTCGTGCTTGATGGCCAATCCCTCGATTCGGCGGCGTAGCGGTTTGGGTAAGGCCTCCAGGGCGGCGTACTGGTTGGCGAAGTAGGTGTCGCCGCCGGTCGCCGGAATTTCAATGCCCAGCAGGATGCTGGCGGGCGGCGGGTTCACGGTGTAGGTCATGTCCGAATGCCAGTTGGCTTCGGCGTTGCCGAGCCCGCCGATCGGCCTGCCATCGACCAGAATGTTGGATATCGAGGTGACGTATCGATTGCCGATCTTCGCCCGCTGGGCGGCTGGCATCCGGCCCAAGGGGATTTCCTCCAGCGGGCCGAAGCGGGCGCTGAACGCCTGCAGCTGGTCGTCGTTCAGCCGTTGGCCGCGCAGGCGCACAACGCCGAAGTCGAGCCAGGCCTTGTGCAATTGCGAGAACTCCCGTTCCGATAGCTGGCTGACGTCCACTCCGCTGATGTCAGCAGCGAAGCCCGGCGAGAGTGGACGGACGTCGATCATGGCTTGGTCTCCTTTGTGTTGGGGCCGATGTCGATTTCTTCGCCCGTCGAGCCATCCACGGCTTCGCGCGGTGCGACGATGCGGGCGAACAACGCCAGCTTGGGGTCCTTGCGGAACCACTCGTAGAACAGGGCGAGGCCCGCGCCAAGCTGCGTCTCGTGCCAAAGCCGGTGCTGCACCAGTTGCTGGGCGTGCTCCCCAGGCTGGGCGGTCAAGGCTTCGATGTAGTAGGCCTTGGCGTCCTCCATCGCCAGCTTGAACCACTTGAGCTCAGCCACGGGCAGTTGGCGGGCATCCAAAAGCTCGCCCAACCGCTGCAGGTTGTCCGCAACGGCATGATCCGAAGCACCCACCAAGGTGCGCCCATGCCGTCGGCGGCGGCCGAGTTCGTACCAAGGCTGGAGCAGGGCGAATTCGTTGGCCAAGCGCCCTGGCCACGTATCGGTGTCGTCAACCGGGCGCGCAAAGGACACCGGACAGGCGGGCGCGGCGTCGGCCGCCACCGCCGGCGCATCCTCGGGGTAGTCCTCCAGCACCGGACCGTTGGGGCGCGTCAAGAGATCGAGCCCGGCGGCGATGACGCGATGCTGGAAGGCGGCGTCGTTGGGCTTGCCCAAGGGCCGTCCAAGGGGGAAGCTCACCCAGAGCGAGCGGGGCGGGCGCAGGTGGGCGGCGTTTTCGCGCACCAGGCTGATGCCGGTGGTTTGCAGGCCCTCGCGTTCGAGGATGTGGCTGATGGCGCACACGGCGCGGGTGCAGTTGGGTCAGACCGGGGTCAGGAAGACGGCGTCCACCCGGTCCTGCTTCAGCAGCCCGGCCACTTGCGCAGCGGTCTGCTCGTAGGCCTCGGGCAACAGGCCGGCGCCCATGAAGCTGTAGTGGACGCTGGCTAGGGATCCGATCTTGTTGGCGGCCTCGAGCTCCCGGAAGCGGTCGATAGGAAACACCAGATTCAGGTCTTCGGCGAAGCCGCTGCGGTCGAAGTTGACGGAACTGTGGGTCATGACGAGGTTGCTGGCGTCCTCATTGCCGGCGATGGGCCGATAGCTGGCGTCCGCGAAATCGAAGGCGGGGTTGTCGCGGAAGTGCAGGCCCGCCGTGGTGATCAACGCGATGCGCATCTCGGACAGTGGCTTGGCGGGGCCCACCCAAGGCGTAGGGCCAAGCGTGGCGCCGTTCTTGGCGAGCAAGTGCTCGCGCTCGTATTCGGGAAGGTCGGATAGACGGACCATGGGAGCCCTCAAAACAAGGCTGACAAGGGTGAAATTGTGCTGATGGCCTGTCAAGACCCGTGTGGGGTGCCCGTTTCGGCACGACGGTTGCGGCTACAATGGCGCGCTTCAGATTGGATAAGTAGGCATGAGGAAACTGCTTTACGGCGCCGTGGCCTCGGTGTTGGCGCTGGCCGCCGCCGCTGCGGTCATCTACAACACGGCGGCGGGCCAGGATGCCCTGTTCAACCGGGCGGTCCAAGCCGTGATGGGCCAGGCCCCGTCGCCGCCGGACGGTCTGCGGGTGGTGGTCTGCGGCAGCGCCTCGCCTGCTGGCAACGACCCCAATCGCGCCCAAGCCTGCATCGCCGTGCTCACCCCGGAGCACTTCTTCCTATTCGACGTGGGCGCCCGCTCGCCCTTGCGCATCGCCCAAGCGGGCCTGCCCTTGGGCCGGCTGGACGGCGTGCTGCTCACCCACTTCCATTCGGATCACATTGCGGGCTTGCCCGACGTGAACCTGCCGAGCTGGGTGCAGGGCCGCAGGAGCAGCCTTCGCGTGTATGGCCCGGAGGGTGTTCGCGAGGTGGTCGGTGGCTTCAACTTGGCTTATCGGCTGGATCGGGGCTATCGGGTCGCCCACCACGGCCCGGAATTGCTGCCCCCAGCCGCCGGGCCGATGACCGCCGTGGAGTTCAGCCCCGGCGACGTGGTTTGGCAGGACGACCTGATGACCATCCGCTCCTTTCGGGTCGATCATGCGCCCATTCATCCCGCCGTCGGCTACCGGGTGGACTACCGTGGCCGGTCGGTGGTGATCAGCGGCGACACCAATGCCGTGGAGAGCCTGTTCGCCGCCGCCCAAGGCGCCGACCTGCTGTTGCACGATGCGCTGTCGCGCACCCTGCTCGATCCCATGATTGAAGCGGCGCAAGGGGCGGGCAATTCAATAATGCGGCAAATTTTCACCGACGTGATCGACTACCATGCGGACTCGCTGAGCATCGAGGCACGCGCCGCCGAGGCCGGCATCCGGCAAGTCGCCTACTACCACTTGGTTCCGGTGCCCGGCAATGCGCTTGCGGAGCGGATGTTCGCCCGCGGCCTTGGCCCCGACACCCTCTTGGTCCGCGATCTGCACACCTTCGACCTGCCCCCTAACTCCACCGACATCCATATCCGTGAACCCTGAGCGCCCTCGAGGGCAAGATGCCCCCGCACCAGCGGGAACGGACTGATGGCGGGGTGACTGTGCGGTGAACCCTGTGTCCGTCCCCGCCGCCAAGGAGGCCCGAACCGCGCTGCTGCTGCTGGTCAGCGCCTACACGCTGTCCATCACCGACCGCATGATTCTCACGGTGCTGTTCGAGCCGATCCGCTTGGAGTTTGGCGTCAGCGACACCCAGATGGGGTTGCTGGGCGGGCTATCGTTCGCGCTGTTCTACGCCACCTTGGGCATCCCCATCGCCCGTGCCGCCGATCGCGGCAACCGCAAGCTCATCATCGTTGCTTCGCTGGCCGTGTTTTCCCTGATGACGGCGCTGAGCGGATTGGCGGTTGGCTTCGTGATGCTGCTGCTCCTGCGCATCGGCGTGGGCATCGGGGAGGCGGGCGTGAGTCCGGCCAGCCAGTCCATGGTGGCGGACTACTACCCGCAGGAGCGGCGCGCCTCGGCGATGGCGGCGCTCATCGTCGGCGCCAACGTGGGCATGATCATCGGCTACTTGATTGGTGGCTTCGTCAGCCAGCACTACGGCTGGCGGGCGGCTTTGGTGGTGGTCGGCTTGCCTGGGCTGGCCTTGGCGGTGGTGATGTACGTCCGGCTGCGGGAGCCGCCCCGGGGCGCCTTTGAAGCGCCCGTCCCCCAAGGGCGGGCGGCGCCGACCATCCTCCAAACCGCGGCCTTCATGTTCGGCAGCCCGGCGGTGCGCCAGTTGCTGATCGCCTCCACGCTCTCCGGCACCGTGACCTACGGCCTGACCACGTGGCTGCCGGCTTTTTTTGTGCGCGCCCACGGCCTGACCCAAAGCGAGGTTGGGCTGTTGATGGCGTTGGCCTTTGGCGTGGTCGGCGCCATTGGCGCCTTCGCTGGCGGCAAATGGGTGGACCGGCTCTCAAGGGGTGGCCTCCAACGCGGCCTGTGGATGATTGCCGCGACCCAGGTGGCGGTGGTGCCGCTTTCGGTGCTGGCCTACCAAGCTGGCCCGCTGGCGCTGGCCTTGGCCTTGTTTGCGCTGCCCGTCTTCGTTTCGCCCTTCTATCTCGGGCCGACCCTTGCGCTCATCCAAACCCTTTCGCCGGTGCCGATGCGGGCGGTGGCGGCGGCGATCAAGATGCTGTGCCTGAACTTGGTGGGCATGGGCTTGGGGCCGCTGATCGTCGGTGCGCTGAGCGACGGCCTCGCCGATGCGTTTGGCGACGCCTCGCTGCGCGTGGCCCTGTCGATCACCGTGACCTTGGGCCTTTGGTCGGCATTCCATTTCTGGCTCTGCGGCCGGGCGTTGGCGCGCCTGCCGCTGGCTTCGTCGAGCGGCGGCTCTGCCAGCCTGGCGTAAACCGAATACACTATCGCCCATCAGCTGGGAGCGGAGGGCTCAAATGCGTCATGGACTGATTTTCTCCGGCGGCGGCGTCGGAATGCACAAGATGGTCGATTTGGCCCGTCGAGCGGAGCAGGCGGGCGTTGACTCGATCTACCTGACCGAGGCGTGGCGCAGCGGCTTTGTCGGCCTATCGGCCATCGCCGTGGCCACCGAGCGGGTGGAAATCGGCCCCTACATTCTCAATGCCTACGCCCGCTCGGTGTGGGTGACGGCGATGAGCGCCGTGGACCTCGATGAGCTCAGCGGCGGCCGCTTGGTGCTCGGCGTCGGCAGTGGCAACAAGCACATCAACGAAGTCTGGCAGGGCATTCCCCGCGAGCGGCCGGTGCGCAAGATGGAGGAATACGTCACGCTGTTGCGCAAGGCGGTCGGCACGCCGCTCGGCGAGACCCTGGAGTGGCGCGGCGAGATGCACAGCATGAACTGGGCGCCCTCCGTGCCGCCGCTGCGCCCGGCGATACCCGTGTACTTGGCTGGCCTGTATCCGCGCATGACGGCGGTGGCCGGGCGGGTGGCGGATGGCTTGGCGCTCGGCGCCCTGCTGTCTCCGGCCTACATTCGCGATGAACTAAAGCCGGTATTCCAAGGGGCGGCAGCCGAAGCCGGACGCGACCCCGATGGACTCGGCATCTATTTTGCGCCGTTCGTCTCCGTGGATGAGGACGAGGCGGTGGCGAGGAACGCCGCCCGCTCCGCCATCTGCCGGCTTTACGACCCGCTGCCGCATCCCTACTACCACCACCTGCTTTGCGAGCAGGGTTTCGCCAAGGCGGCCGAAGCCGCGGCCAAGCACGTGCCGGCAGGCCGCATGGAACAAGCCATGGAGGCGATGGGCGACGAGGTGCTCGATAAAGTGGCCATCGTCGGCACCCTCGAACAGTGCCGCAACCAGTTGGCCCGCTTTTCAGGAATTGTCGATCAGGCGCTGCTGGTCAACGTGAACTACTCCGGCGCCTCCGAAGAGGCCTTGCTCAACGCCTACCAGTCGCTGATCGAACTGGCTCGCTAAACGAGTTTTTGCGTCGCGATTTGATCAATCGCGACGTTATTGTGCTTTGTTCGTCGCGATCACGCGCCTTCATTTGAAATCCTCCGGGCCGTGCCGTTCGCGCACCTGGGTTTCCTCTGGACCCCAAGGGCGGTTGACCCGGCGGCCGCGCTGCACGGCGGGCCGGGCCTCGATGGCCGTGGCCCAGCGCGTCACTTCCTTATAGGAGGCGACGTCGAGAAACTCGGCGGCCTCGTAGATGTTGTGCAGGACCAGCGCGCCGTACCAGCCGTAGTTGGCCATGTCGGCGATGGTGTAGTCGTCGCCGCACAGAAATTGGCGCTCCGCCAAGTTGCGCTCCAGCACGTCGAGCTGGCGCTTCACCTCCATGGTGTAGCGGTTGATGGGGTACTCGATCTTCTCCGGCGCGTAGGCGTAGAAGTGGCCGAAGCCGCCGCCGAGGTAGGGGGCGCTGCCCATCTGCCAGAAGAGCCAGGAGAAGCATTCGGCGCGGGCGCTGGGCTCGGTGGGCAGGAAGGCGCCGAACTTCTCCGCCAGATAGACGAGGATGGCGGCGGATTCGAAGACCCGGGTGGGCGGCGAAGTGCTGTGGTCGGCGAGCGCTGGGATCTTTGAATTGGGATTGATGGCCACGAAGCCGCTGCCGAATTGGTCGCCTTCGCCGATGTTGACCAGGTAGGCGTCGTATTCGGCCTCGGCGATGCCGAGCTCCAGCAGTTCCTCCAGCAGGATGGTGACCTTCACCCCGTTGGGCGTGGCCAGGGAGTAGAGCTGCAGGGCGTGCTTGCCGACGGGCAGGTCCTTCTCATGGGTCGCTCCGGCGATGGGGCGGTTGATGTTGGCGAAGCGGCCGCCGCTCTCCTTGTCCCATTGCCAGACCCGGGGGGGCGTGTAAGAGGTTGCTTCGGTCATATTGGTCTCCCGTTAGGGTCGGATGGCGTGGATCGTTGCGGCAGCGATGCCTTGATGGCCAGTTTTCGCTGAGCGTTAAGCGACGGCGGACAGCAAATCGAAGTCCTTGTCCGCCGCTTCCATGTCAGCGCCATGATGGCGGGCACAGGCGGCGATTACAATGTCGGTAGCTGGCACGGTGAGGCCCTGCGCTCGGGCCCGCCTTGCAAGATCGAAGGCGCGCTGCCAAACCTCCCTGCTGATGGGCAATTCCGGCAGAACTCGGGAAAAGTCCCTCAGCACCCTCTTTTCCTGGTCGCCACGGGCACCATTCCATAGCTCAAGTTGCACCATCTCGCACCAGCAGGCTTCACCGCTCACCAACGCGGCTTCAACGTTTTTCCGAACTTGCCGGTCGCCGTCGGGACGAAGCAAGTGTATCCAGGACGATGTGTCAACAAGAATCACGTCAACCCTTTCGGCGCACCGCCTGAAGCTCCGAAACCGTGATCAGGTCAGCGCAGGTCCCGGCATATTGGGTCAGTTCGGCCATGCGCTGCCTCCGGTTGAAATCCGTGATTGCAGTAACCACTGCTTCGCGCTTGGTCTTCGCTCCAGTAAACCGGATGGCATCCGAAAGCTCGGCATCAGGAATATCAACTGTGGTTTTCATGCTTCTAAATTAATTCCAAATGGAACACTGGTCAAGTGATTCTTGACGACATGACTCTTGACGACAGATGCAGGCCCCCGATCCTCTGTTAAGGGGCGGGGTCGGAGGATGTCGGGGATTGAACGGTCGTTGTCTTGAGGAGAGGCGTTGCGGGTGCCCGGTCGGGAGCCGACGGAGCGGCGGGATTGGCGTGGACGGGGTCCGCGCCGGGTTGCGAACCGCCACTCGGCGCGAGGCGGGCGAGCGGGTTCCCGCCGCGGGCGGCGTCGGGACGCTTGGGGGTCGGTCAGGCCGCTGGCGCGGCAGGCGGGGCGCGGGCCTCCAGGGCCACCATCGCTTGGTACAGCGAGTCGAGCCGGAAGTTGGTCTTCGCGAAGCGCAGGCAGGTCCGGCGCGCCGTGCGGACCCTGTGCGCCGCCGTGCGCATCACGTATCGGATGACCTGGCGGATGCCGTGCCCCCGCGCCCGCTTCGGCAGCGCCGTGAACTGCACCGCGCGCAGCAGCGCCTGGGCGATCAGCCCAAGGGCGTGGAAGGCCTGGTTGGCCCGGTAGGACCGGCACGGCGGGTGGTGCAGGTCCAGATCGATGAGCGGGCCCTTGAAGGCGTTCTCCATCCTGCCCGCAGGGCAGGCGCACTGCTTGCCCCGGTGCCGCAGCACCAGCTCCTTGAGCGGCAGGTCGTCGCGCGACACCAGGATCACCGTGTGCTGCGGCACCAGAAGCCCCTGGCCGTTCTCCGTCCGGCGCCGGACCACCACGTAATGCTGCTCCGCAGGCCACCCGCGCGGGCGGTGCGCCGCCAGGACGGCCTCCTCCTCCATGCCGATGTCCGTCCACGCCGCGTCGGGCAGCCCCTCGACCTGATCAAGAACCGGCCCCCGCCACAGGTCGTTCGTCAGGCTGATCGAGAAGTCCCAGCCCCGCTCGGCGCACAGCCGCACCAGGTCGCCCTTGTAGTAGGCGTTGTCCGCCCGCAGCCACGCCGGCGTCCCCGCCGGCACCATCCCGGCCGTCCACTCCAGCAGCTTGCGCCAGTTCAGCGTCACCCGCCCGCCGCCCGGCTGCAGCTGCCCCGCCGACCACAGCCCGCCCAGGAACGTGGCGTGCAGCCAGTAGCCCCGGTTGCCGTCGTAGTCCTTGCGCGCCCGCTCGAACAGATGGCCGTCCACCTCGATGCCGGTCGCGTCAATGAACAGCGCAACGTAGCCCTTCGTCCCCACCTCGTGGTCGATGACGGACGGCGCCACCCGGCCGGCGAACGTCGTCAGGTCCAGGTCCGTGAACTCGAACTCCACCTTCGGCGGACGGATCCGCCGCTTCCCCGCCGCCTTCCGCGACCGCTTCCTGCCCTTGCCCAAGCTTCACCTGCCAAGTGAGTTTCCGGGAAGCCCATTTTCGCACGCAAAAACCCACGGGGCCGAAAACACTATCCTGCGGCGATCCACTCAAATCCTTATCAGGGGATTAAGGATGCAGGCCTAGTGGGCTATCCGACTGACAATAGAATGGTAATATAGCGCGATCCTCGATTAGGTGGCAGCTATGCTCCGTTCCCCAATGGCGAGTGTCTTTGAGAGATCCCCTTGTCTCGCTCAACGGGCGAGGATTCCCTAGTTCGGATGAGTGGAGGCTAGCAATGTTTGACTTGCGAGTGCGCACGGGTTCCATTTGGGAGGTGCGCCGAGGCGGCATGGCCGGCCCGCTGTCATTGCTGTTGCCCACGCTGCTCTCGGCACTCCTGGTTTCGAGCGTGCCCCTCGAGGTTGCGGCGCAGGGCGCGATTCCCACGCAGACGGCACCGGTCTGGTTGCGCTACGGGGAACAGCTCGCCGATGGCGACTTGGACGCGCACGGAATGCCGGTCGAGATTCGACGCGCCGGCGAGTTGGCGTTCGGCGGCGGGAAGCTCTTCCTCGCGTCGGGCATCGGACTATCCGTGTTCGAGCGCGACCCGGTCACCGGCAAGCTCGCTCTGGTGCGCCTCGTGGATGCGGACCTCGCCCGGGCGTCGCTGGTGTGGGATGCGCGCAACGAGCGGTTGATCGCCCACGACTGCGGCGCCTGGACGGCGTTCGCGTTTGGCGATGATGTCACCAGCGAGACTGCGCCGGTAGCACTCGCGGTGGCGGGCGACACGGCGAATTGCGGGCGCCTGCTTCTCGACACGCCTGGCGGCTTCCTCTATCGGGTTGGGGGTTCGGGTGTGGATGCGTTCGCCACGCAGACGGACGGCACGTTGCGCTTTGACGCGTCCGTGCCTGTCGCGGGGCTCAAGGGTGCCGTTCTGGCCGGATCTGGACGCCTGTATGCAGCCGTTGCGGACGGCTTGCTGGTATTGGAGAGGGACGCTTGGACCGGGCAGTTCGCCGCAACCCGGACGGAGGTGGAGTTGGCGTTCTCGCCGTCGGTCCGTGCGCCGCTCGCGGTGGACGCCGACGCGACGCGGCTGTTGGCGGTCGATGTCGATGGTGCCCATCTATTCTCCCTGAAGGATACGCATGCGCCAGTGCGCTTGGCCACATTGCCGTTCGCCTTCGGCGACGAGCCGGACGGCATCGCCGGCGAGGATCGTCGGCAATGCGATTTTCCGGCCATCGGGCCGCTGTCCACCGTGGACGTGTTCTGCCGGAGCACGGTGCTGACCGCGACAGTGCGGCACGCCCCCGAGGGTTTGTTCGAAGCGGACCGGATCGGCAGCCGAAGGCCCGACCGCTTCAACAACGTCGTTCCGGACTTCGGGCACCCGGTCGGAGCGGCGCCGAGTCCCGACGGCCTTCATGTCTATGTCAGCACCCGGGCGCATGGAATCCTCACCTTCGACCGGGTCTCCGTCCGTATTCAGAGCTCGGACGCGGCACAAGACGACCACGGTGACAGCCGCAGCGCGGCGACGGCGGTGTCGATTCCGTCGACGACCGCCGGCGAATTGGAGCGCTCCGGGGACTGGGACTACTTCCGGATCGACGTGGTACAGGCGGGTACGCTGCAAATCTCGACCACGGGACACACGGACACCCGCGCGACGCTGTACACCAGCGCCGGGAGCGAGGTCGCCAGGGACGACGATGGTGGCCCGGGCTCGAACTTCCGCATCACGACCGGCAACCTGGAGGCTGGCACGTACTACTTGGAGGTGCGCGGATACAACTACCAGGCGAACCGTACGCGCCGCTACACGCTGTTGGTGTCGGGCAGCGCGCGCAGCAGTGCCGCCGCAGGCCCGGATCTCATCGTGGAGTCGCCGCAGACGAGCAACAACGCGCCGGTCCCCGGGATGTCGTTCAGGCTGAGCGCGACGGTGCGCAACCGGGGCGACGTCGCGTCGGCGGCCACGACGCTGCGCTACTACCGGTCCTCGGACGCCACGATCGAAGCCACTGACACGGTCGTGGTCACGGAACCGTTGGGCGGGCTGCTGGTGGCGGAGTCGAGAGTGGTGGAGACCAATCTGACGGCGCCGGCGTCGGGCACGCACTACTACGGCGTCTGCGTGGACACGGTCGCGGGCGAGTCCGCGACCGCCAACAACTGCTCGGCAGGCGTTCGGGTGGCGGTTGCGGACGTGAGCGGTGACGACCACGGTAACAACCGTGGCGCGGCGACGGCGGTGTCGATTCCGTCGACGACCGACGGCGAGCTGGAGTACGCCGGGGACCGGGACTATTTCCGGATCGACGTGGGCCAGGCGGGGACGCTGCGGCTCTCGACCGCGGGAAACACGGACACCCGCGGGACGCTGTACAACAGCGCCGGGGGCGAGATCGCCCGGGACGACGACGGCGGCCCGGGCTCGAACTTCCGCATCACGACCGGCCGCCTGGAGACTGGCGCGTACTACTTGGAGGTGCGCGGATATAGCTACCAGGCGAACCGCACGCGCCGCTACACGCTGTCGGTGTCGGGCAGTGCGCGCGGCGGTGCGGGGGGGCCGAATCTCGTGGTGGAGTCGCCGCAGACGAGCAACGACGCGCCAGCCGCCGGATCGTCGTTCACGCTGAGCGCGACGGTGCGCAACCGGGGCGACGCAGCGGCGGCGGCGACCACGTTGCGCTACTACCGTTCCACGGACGCCACGATCGACGCGACGGACACGGCCGTGGGCACGGACGCGATGGCCGGGCTGTCGGCAGCGGGCTCAAGAGTGGAGTCTATCGGCCTGGCGGCACCGGCGTCGGGTACGCACTACTACGGTGCTT
This sequence comes from uncultured Pseudomonadales bacterium, assembly GCA_964598305.1. GTDB lineage: Bacteria > Pseudomonadota > Gammaproteobacteria > Pseudomonadales > Azotimanducaceae > Azophilus. The sequence goes on from CAZRBP010000008.1 coordinate 27,495, forward strand.
GCGTGGACGCGGTCGCGGGCGAGTCCGCGACCACTGACAACTGCTCAGCGAGCGTTCAGGTGGTGGTTGCGGGCGGCGGCGGTGGCGGAGTCTCTGACGACCACGGGAACAGCCGCGGCGCGGCGACTGCGCTGGCGATTCCTTCGACCATCAGTGGCCGGCTGGAGCGCGCCGGGGACCGCGACTACTTTCGCATCGACGTGGTCCAGGCGGGAACGCTGCGGCTATCGACCACGGGGGACACGGACACCCACGGGACGCTGTACGCCGCCGACGGCCACGAGATCGACCGCAACGACGACGGTGGCTCGGCCGCGAACTTCGCCATCGCGCCCAGCCGCCTGGATGCCGGCACGTACTACCTTGAGGTGCGCGGCTACGACGCGGAGCGCACGACGGGCGACTACACGCTGTCGGTGTCGGGCAGCGCGCGCGGGGGCAGTGCGGGCAGCGACGACCACGGGGACAGCCGCGGCACGGCGACGGCGGTGTCGATTCCATCGACCACTGCCGGCGAGTTGGAGCTCGTCGGCGACCGCGACTACTTTCGCATCAACGTGGTCCAGTCGGGAACGCTGCGGCTCTCGACCACAGGAGGCACGGACACCTACGGGACGCTGTACGACGGCGACGGTGACGAGATCGGCCGCAACGACGACGGTGGCCGGCACTCGAACTTCGAGATCGCGACCGGCATCCTGGATGCTGGCACGTACTACTTGGAGGTGCGCGGCTACAGCGCGGAACGCACGAGGGGGAGCTACACGCTGTTGGTATCGGGCAGCGCGGGCAGCGCAGGCGGCGCAGGCGGCGCAGGCGGCGAGGGCGGCGAGGGCGGCGGCGAGAGCGAGGGCGGCGGCGAGAGCGAGGGCGGCGGCCCCGATGGCGACGACCACGGGGACAGCCGCGGCGCGGCGACCGCGGTGTCGATTCCGTCAACGGCTGGCGGCAATCTGGAGCGGGCCGGGGACCGGGACTACTTCCGCATCGACGTGGGCCAGGCGGGGACGCTGCGGTTATGGACCACAGGGGGCACAGACACCTACGGGACGCTATACAACGGCAGCGGCGGCGAGGTCGCCAGGGACGACGACGCCGGCCAGTCCACGAACTTCCAGATCACCAGATCCGTGGACATCGGCACATACTACCTTGAGGTGCGCGGCTACGACGCGGAGCGCACCACGGGCGGCTACAGGCTGTCGGTGTCGGGCAGCGCGCGCGGCACCGCGGGCCCGGATCTCTTGGTAGAGGCGGTGCGGTCGAGCAATGCGGCGCCGGTCGCCGGAACGTCGTTCCGGCTGACCGTGACGGTGCGCAACCGCGGCGACGTCGCGGCGGCGGCGACCACGCTGCGCTACTACCGTTCCGCGGACGCCACGATCGAAACCACGGACACGGCCGTGGGCACGGACGCGGTTGGCGGGCTGTCGGCGGCGGGCTCGGACGTGGTGTCGATCGATCTGCTGGCGCCTGCGTCGGGCACGCACTACTACGGTGCCTGCGTGGACGCGGTCGCGGGCGAGTCCGCGACCACTGACAACTGCTCAGCGGGCGTTCAGGTGGCAGTTGCGGGCGGCGGAGGCGGCGGCTCGACCGGGGACGACCATGGGGACAGCCCCGCCGCGGCGACCGCGGTGTCGATTCCGTCAACCACCGCTGGCGAGCTGGAGCGCGCCGGGGACCGGGACTACTTCCGCATCGACGTGGGCCAAGCAGGGACGCTGCAACTGCATACAACGGGAGGCACAGACACCTACGGGACGCTGTACGATGACAACGGCAACGAGATCGGCCGCAACGACGACTCCGGCCCGCTCATGAACTTCGAGATCGAGACTGGCCACCTAGACGCCGGCACGTACTATCTGGAGGTGCGCGGCTACAGCGCGGAACGCACGACGGGCGGCTACACGCTGTCGGTGTCGGGTAGCGCGGGCAGCGCGGGCAGTGGCCAGGGTGGCGGCGAGAGCGAGAGCGGCGGCGCCGATGGCGACGACCACGGGGACAGCCGCGGCGCGGCGACGATGGTGTCGATTCCGTCAACGACCGGCGGCGATCTGGAGCGCGCCGGGGACCGGGACTACTTCCGCATCGACGTGGGCCAGGCAGGGACGCTGCGGTTGTGGACCACGGGGGGCACGGACACCTACGGAACCCTGTACAACAGCAACGGCGGCGAGGTCGCCCACGACGACGACGGGGGCCAGTCCACGAACTTCCAGATCACCAGCTCCGTGGACGCTGGCACGTACTACCTGGAGGTGCGCGGCTATAGCGCAGAGCGCACAACGGGCAGCTACACGCTGTCGGTGTCGGACAGCGCGCAATAGGGGCTGCTGCGAGTCCGTAGGTCACCATCGACCCGGTCCCGGCAGGGGGCGAACGCACTGCCATCGCGCTGATGAGTTAGCCCTCCGCCACCTCCAACTCGATCAAGTCCGCGTACTTCGCCAGCGCCTGCTCCCGGCGCCGTACCAGGTGGTAGTCGGGGAACAGCTCCTCGGTGCCTTGGTAGCGGCCGAGCACTTGGCGGGCGACCGTCACCTTGTGCACCTCGGTGGGGCCGTCCGCCAAGCCCATGTGAAAGCTGTCGAGCACCCCGGCGGCGAACGGCATTTCGGTGGACAGGCCCAGCGAGCCGTGCACTTGCAGGGCGCGGGCGTACACGTCGTGATAGACCTTGGGCATCTGTGCCTTCACCGCCGAGATGTCGGCGCGCACCTCCTTGTAGTTCTTGAAGCGGTCGATCTTCCAGGCGGTGCGCAGCACGAACAGTCGGAACTGCTCGATGTCGATCCAGCTATCGGCGATCATGGCCTGCACCAACTGCTTCTGCGCGAGCACCTCGCCTTGGGTCTCCCTTGAGAGGGAGCGCTCGCACATCATGTCGAAGGCGCGCTGGATCTTGCCGACGGTGCGCATGGCGTGGTGGATGCGGCCGCCGCCGAGCCGGGTCTGGGCGACGATGAAGCCTTGGCCGGTCTCGCCGAGCAGGTGGTCACGGGGCACGCGCACGTCGTTGTAGCGAATGTAGGCGTGGGCGCCCTTGCTCTCGTAGCCGACCGCCACGTGGCGCACGATCTCCACCCCCGGCGTGTCGGCGGGCACGATGAACATGGACATGCGCTGGTAGGGCGGCGCCTCCGGGTCGGTCACCGCCATGACGATCAGGAAGGAGGCGTAGCGGGCGTTTGACGAGAACCACTTTTCGCCGTTGATCACCCACTCATCGCCGATCAGTTCGGCGGAGCAGGTGAACACCTTGGGGTCGGCGCCGCCCTGGGGTTCGGTCATGGAATAGCAGGAGCAGATCTCGTTGTCGAGTAGCGGCTGCAGGTACTGATCCTTCTGGGCTTGGGTGCCGTAGTGGGCCAGTATCTCGGCGTTGCCCGAATCCGGGGCCTGGCAGCCGAACGTCACTGGCGCGCACTTCGCCCGGCCGAGGATTTCGTTCATCAGGCCGAGCTTGAGCTGGCCGTAGCCCTGGCCGCCGAGGTCCGGCCCGAGGTGGCAGGCCCACAGGCCGCGCTTTTTCACCTCGGCTTGCAGGGGCGGGATGAGCTTTTCGCGATTCGGGTCCGTGAAGTCGTTTGGATGGCCGATGATGAAATCGAGGGGCTCGATCTCCTCGCGCACGAAGTCGTCCATCCAGTCGAGCTCCCGCTGAAATTCGGGGTCGGTTTCAAAATCCCAAGCCATGGGCAGTTCCTAGATCGTGAAAAGCGCACATTTAACGCATGCGCGGGCGATTTGTGAAGGGAGGGAGGCCGAGCGGGCTTCAGCCTCAGATCTCATTTTTGGTGCGGCGCAGATGCACGGCCCCGGCTACGAAGGCGGCGCCGATGGCGATGCCCACCCATAAATCGACGGTGACGAGTAGGCCGATGCTGTCCCGGAGCCCCGTGGCGGAGTGTTCGAGGGCGTCCTCGTCGGCGGGGCGGGCTCGGGGCAGGGCCCTGAAGGCGAGGTGGTCGTGGATAAAGTTCTGCACCGCTGACGTCAGGCCGACCAAGACCTCGAGCACCACGAGGGCGGCGGGGGCGAACAGTGCCCAAAGGAAGGGGCCGCGGCTGACGGCGGCGGAAATGAACAGCAGCCAGCCCGTGACGGGCAAGGCCCATAGCCCTTGAATGAGGTAGCCGACCAGCAGCTCCCCCAAGCCGATGAATAGCCCGGAGTTGGCCCAGATCGGCCAGATGCCCAAGGTCTCATGGGTTGCGGCGAGGCCGCTGATGACCGTGAGCAGGAACACCTGCACGGCGAGGACCATGGCAATTGTGGCGGCGGGGGCCATCCAGACGGCGGTGACGAGTTTGCTCAACACCGTCTCTGTGTCCGTCACCGGCACCGATTTCCAGAACAACACCGTTCGGTCCTTGCGGTCGTCGTACAGTGCGCCGAGCAGCACAAACACCAAGACGATGAAATAGACGTAGTGGAAGGGTTCGGCGACGCCCCGGCGAAGCGCGGCCAAGTGGGCGGAAAGTTCGTCGTCGGTCCATTCGTGGTTGGCCAGCCAGCCGTCGACCAAGTCCAGAATGCTGCTGTCCTCGCCGTCGATGCGTATCTCCGTGTTGGAGCCGGTGGCCTCACTGAGGTCCAGGTCCAGATCGACTCGGGCCATGTCCAGTTGGCCGACGATCAGGACTAGGACGACGGCGACCACTATGACTGCGGCGACGCTCGCTGGCGCCCACAGGAATCCACCGCGATGCTCCAGCCATTCGCGGCGGCAAAGGCCAATGAATCCACTCATCATCTTTCCTCCATGACCGCGGTGAAGAGTTCCGGCAGGCTGGGTGTTGAGACCTCGCCGTGGTCCGCCAGCGCTTGGCGGCTTGCGCCCCGAAAGATGAATTCCCGGCCATGCAGGCTGCGACGTTCGCCAAGCGGGTTCATCGCCCTTAAGGCTTCGCTGCCCTCCGCGTTGGCCACCACCTTGGCAAAGCTCGCGGCCAGTTCGTCAGTGCCTAGGTGCAGCCGGGTGCGGCCTCGATCGATGAACACGACATGGGTGAGGATGTGCTCGATCTCACGGACTTCGTGGGTGGTGACCAGAATGGCGCGCCGTTCGGCGAGGTAGTCGTTCAGCAAGGCGTCGTAGAAGCGCTGCCGGTAGAGGATGTCCAAGCCCAAGGTAGGTTCGTCGAGCACCAGCAGTTCGGCGTTGACGGCCAGCACGATGGCCAGATGCAACTGCACGGTCATGCCCTTTGAGAGAGTGCCCACCTTCTTTTCCGGCCGGATTTCGGTGTTGGCCAGGGCGGCTTCCGCCCTGTTGCGGTCGAAGGCTGGATTGACCGAAGCGACGAAAGTGAGCAAATCGCGAATCCGCATCCAGCGAGGCAAAATGCCGGTATCGGCGATGTAGGCCGTGCGCCGCATCAGGTCGCGGCGCTGATTGAGGGGATTGAGGCCGAACACTTCAAGTTCGCCGCCATCGAGGCTGGAAAGACCGAGAATGGCCTTGAGCGCGGTGGTCTTGCCGGAGCCGTTGGGGCCGATGAGGCCGACGATCTGTCCGGGCTCAACGGTCAGGTCAAAGCCATCGAGGGCGCGCACGTCGCCGAACTGCTTGGTTAAGTTCTGCGCTACCACGGCGGTCATGGGTCTTCTCCTTCGAGCAATTGGGTGAGGTCGAGTCCGAGGGTTCGAATCAGGGCGCGGGTGGCGGGCCACTCCTCGTTCAGGAAGCGCGCCCGCTCCTGCTTGAGGGCCGCGTCCCGGGCGCCTGCGGTGACGAATAGGCCGAGTCCGCGCCGCTTTTCCAACAGGCCGTCATCGACCAGGGTTTGGTAGGCCTTGGAAACCGTGAGCGGATTGATGCGCTCCTGGCCGGCCACGATGCGCACCGACGGCACCGCTTCGCCTTCCGGCAGGGCACCGCTGAGAATCTGGCCGAGCACCACCCGCCGCAGTTGCCGATAGATGGGTTCGTGATCGTTCCACTCATTCATGGAGCGCAGTCTATAGGGTATTTAGTGTACTAGTCAACTAGCACACTAAATTAATTGGGCGGGGCGCTAGCTAGCCGGCGACGGCCCCCGCTTCGCGCAAGCGCCCGATTTCCGCTGCGTCAAAGCCAAATTCCGCCAGAATGCCGTCGGTGTGGGCGCCGGGGGGCGCCGCCGCGCCCGGGGTTTGCGGCGACGTTCGGCTGAAGCGCGGCGCGGCTGCGGCCTGGTGCAGGCCTTCGATTTCCACGAAGGTATCGCGGGCGCGGTTGTGGGGATGGTCGATGGCGTCCTGGAAGTTCAGCACCGGGGCGTAGCAGATGTCGGTGCCCAGCATGATGGCGTCCCACTCGTCCCGGGTCTTGGTTTTGAAGATGCGCTCCAGCCGCTCGCGCATGGCCGGCCAGTTGCTGCGGTCCATCTGCCCGGCCAGGCCGTCCTCCTCGCCAAGGCCGGACTTCTCCAGCAGCAGGGCGTAGAACTGCGGTTCGATGGAGCCGATGGAGACGTGCTTGCCGTCCTGGGTTTCGAAGGTGCCGTAGAAGTGGGCGCCGCCGTCGAGCATGTTCTTGCCTCGCTCCGGCAGCCAGTGGCCGGTGTTCATCGTGCCGAAGATACCGTTCATCAGCAGCGCGGAGCCGTCGGTCATGGCGGCGTCCACTACCTGCCCCTTGCCGGAGCGGCCGCGCTCGAAGAGTGCCGCCACCACGCCGAAGGCCAGCAGCATGCCGCCGCCGCCGAAGTCGCCCACTAGGTTCAGCGGCGGCACCGGGGCGCTGTCTGGCTCGCCGATGGAGTGCAGGGCAGCGGTCAGCGAGATGTAGTTGATGTCGTGGCCGGCGGCTTGGGCCAGGGTGCCGGTTTGTCCCCAGCCGGTCATGCGCCCGTAAATGAGGCTGGGATTGCGCTCTAGGCAGACGTCGGGGCCCAAGCCGAGCCGCTCCATGACGCCGGGCCGGAAGCCCTCGATCAGCACATCCGCCTGCTCGAGCAGCTTGAGCACCGTCTCGACGCCGTCCGCGTTCTTCAGGTCCACGGCGATGCTGCGGCGGCCCCGCGCCAGAATGTCGGCGGGCCGCGATTCCTTGCCGACTGCCGAGGCGCGGTCGATGCGAATGACCTCCGCCCCCATGTCGGCCAGCATCATGCCGCAGAAGGGGCCGGGGCCGATGCCTTGCAGTTCGATGACCTTGAGGCCGGTGAGTGGTCCCATGTGCTTCTCCCTAAATTCGAAATTAGAACGATCTCGGCATTCCGAGCACGTGCTCGCCGATGTAGCTGAGGATCAGGTTGGTCGAGATGGGCGCGATCTGGTAGAGCCGGGTTTCGCGGAACTTGCGCTCGATGTGGTACTCCTTGGCGAAGGCGAAGCCGCCGTGGGTTTGCAGGCAGACGTCGCCGGCCTTCCAGGACGCCTCCGAGGCCAGCATCTTGGCCATGTTCGCCTCAGCGCCGCACGGCTCCCCGGCATCGAACAGCCGCGCGCCCTTTTCCACCATCAGCCAAGCGGCCTCCACTTCCGCGTAGCTGCGGGCGATGGGGAACTGCACCCCTTGGTTCTGGCCGATGGGACGGTTGAACACCTCGCGATCGGTGGCGTAAGCGCTGGCCTTGTCGATGAAGTAGCGGCCATCGCCCACGCATTCGGCGGCGATCAGGATGCGCTCGGCGTTCATGCCGTCGAGGATCACCTTGAAGCCCTGACCCTCCTCGCCGAGCAGGTTGGTAGCGGGGATTTCGAGGTCGTCGAAGAACAGGGTGCAGCTGTGGTGGTTGATCATCGACTCGATGGGTTGGATGGTGAGGCCCGCCCCATTGGCCTGGTTGACATCGACGATGAAGGCGGACAGCCCCTCGGTCTTGCGCTGCACCTGGTCGCGCGGGGTGGTGCGGGCCAGTAATACCATTAGGTCGGAGTGCTCGATGCGGCTGATCCACACCTTCTGGCCATTGACGACGTAAACATCGCCCTCCCGCCGGGCGGTGGTCTTCAAGTTGGTGGTGTCGGTGCCGGTGGTGGGCTCGGTGACGCCGAAGCTCTGCAAGCGCAGTTCACCGGCGGCGATCTTCGGCAGGTAGGCGCGCTTTTGCGCCTCGTTGCCGTGGCGCAGCACCGAGCCCATGACGTACATCTGCGCGTGGCAGGCGCCGGCGTGGGCGCCGGAGCGGCAGACCTCCTCCATGACCACCGCCGCTTCATAAACGCCTAGGCCCGCGCCGCCGTAAGCTTCGGGAATGAGCACGGTGAGAAAGCCCGACTCGGTCAGCTCGGCGACGAACTCGGTGGGGTAGCCGCGCTCGCGGTCGAGTTCGAGCCAGTAGTCCTCGCCGTACTTGGCGCACAGCGCTCGGACGGCGTGGCGGATTTCGGTGATTTCCGGCGCTTCCATGAGTTCAGTAGAATAGGTGTTTTGCAGTGATGGTAACAGCCTGATGCCAACCATCCCCTTTGCTGCTTCCAAAGGCGCCGCTTCCTGGCGCACGCCGCTGACCCTGCTCATCCTGATGAGCATCGCCATGCCGGTGGCCTTCAATGCCTGGTCGGCGCTGATCAACAACTTCGTCGTCGAGCGGGCGGCCTTCACCGGGGTCGAGATCGGCGTGCTGCAAAGCCTGCGCGAAGTGCCGGGCTTCATGGCCTTCACCACCGTCTTCGTGCTGCTGATCCTCAAGGAGCAGACCTTTGCGGTGCTCTCCTTGGCCGTACTCGGCTTGGGCACGGCCTTGGCCGGGTTCTTTCCCACGGTCTATGGCCTGTACTTCACCACCGTGCTGATGTCCATCGGCTTCCACTACTTCGAGGCGGTCAAGCAGTCCTTGGCCTTGCAATGGCTCTCCCATGAGGAGGCGCCGCGGATGCTGGGCAAGCTGATTTCCGTGGGCGCGGTGACCTCGCTGGCCGTTTACGGGGTGCTTTGGGGCTTGCTGGAGCTGGTCGAGCTCGACTACCGCTGGAACTTCTTGATTGCCGGTGCCGTCTGCATGGGGCTGGCCGCGGTCATGGCGATCGGCTTTCCGCACTTTCGCGGCCAGGCCGAGCAGCGCCGCAGCATCGTGCTGCGCAAGCGCTACTGGCTGTACTACGGCCTCACCTTCCTGTCCGGAGCGCGGCGGCAGATCTTCATGGTGTTCGCGGCCTTCCTGATGGTGGAGAAGTTCGGCTACAGCGCCGCCCAGGTGACCCTGCTCTTCCTCATCAACTACGCCTTCAATTGGCTGTTCGCCGAGCGCATTGGCCGCCTGATCGCCAAGATCGGCGAACGGGCCGCGCTCACCATCGAGTACGTTGGCCTCATTGCCGTGTTCACCGCCTATGCCTTTGTGGACAACGCCACCGTTGCCGCCGGCCTCTACATCATCGACCACATGTTCTTCGCCCTGTACATCGCCATGAGCACCTACTTCCACAAGATTGCCGACCCGAGGGACTTGGCCAGCAGCGCCGGGGTGTCCTTCACCATCAACCACATCGCCGCGGTGGTGGTCCCCGCGGCCTTGGGGCTGGTCTGGGTGGTTTCCCACTCGGCGGTGTTCCTGGTGGGCGTTGGCTTTGCGGTGGCTTCCCTGGCACTGGCCCGCAACGTGCCCGACAACCCGGCGCCGGGCAACGAAGTGATCCTGGGCCGCGCCTTTGGCGCCCCGAAGCCCGCCTAATCGGCGGCTGGTAATGGGCGCTGCGCGTCACGAAGCGTTTCGCGGCCGCTACGGGGCCTGGGCCTTGGTGGCGGGGGCATCGGAGGGGCTGGGCGCCGCCTTTGCACGGGAACTGGGGCGGCGTGGCCTGAACTTGGCGCTGATCGCCCGCCGCGGCGACGCGCTCGAGCAGGTCGCTGAGGGCATCCGGGCCGAACAGGGCGTTGACGTTCGTTGCCTCGCCTTGGACCTGGCCGACCCGCAAGCCGCTGCCAAGGTCTCAGACGCGCTTGCGGGGCTGGAACTGGGATTGCTGGTCTATAACGCGGCATCGGTTCCCCTAGGTCCGCTGCTGGAGACGGACCTGGCCGAGATTGACCAAGCGGTGGCCGTCAACGTGCGTGGGCCGCTCGCCTTGGTGCGCGCGCTGGTGCCGGCGATGGGCGAGCGGGGGCGGGGTGGCGTGCTGCTGATGTCGTCGCTGGCCGGCCTGCAGGGTGCGCCAGGCATCGTCACCTACTCTGCCAGCAAGGCATTCAACATCATTCTCGCGGAGGGCCTTTGGGGTGAACTGCGCGAGCAGGGGATCGACGTGTCGGTCTGCTGTTCGGGCGCAGTGCCGACGCCCGGCTACGCGCGATTCTCGGGCAAGAAGGTGCCCGGCATGCTGCCCCCGGAGGACGTGGTGCGCCGCACCCTGGACGCACTTGGACGGGGGCCGCGGTTCGTTCCCGGGCTGACCAATCGCGTCGTCGCGCGGATGATAGGATGGCTGCTGCCCCGCAAAACGGCGATCGGGATCATGGCGAAAAACACGGCACGGCTGTCCTGATGGACGGGCTGATCGGCTTCTTCACGCCTTGGGCCGTCTTCGCGGGCATCTTGGTTTTGCACCTGTTGTTGCCGGCCCGCCGCGTGACCGGCTATGTGCGCGATGAAGATTCCGGCGAATTGCTGGGCTACCGTCTGAACGGGCCGCTGGTGCTCATCGTCTGCGTGGCCATTTGGGCGGCGTTGGGCGTAAGCGGCACGCTGCCTTGGGACTGGCTCTGGCAGCACCGGTGGGCCGGGCTGGCGGGCGCCTGCACCTTGGGCGTGCTGTTCTCGGTGGCGATTGTGCTGCGCACCCCTTCGCGGGGCGGTTCGCTGCTGGCCGAACTCTATCTTGGCCGCCGGGAGAATCCGCAGATGTTCGGGCGGCGGGCCGATGCGAAGATGGTTCTCTACCTGGTCGGCGCCGTGCTGCTGCAGCTCAACCTGCTGTCCTTTGCGGCGCATCACTTTCTTGCCTACCCGGACGATCCCTCACCCGGGGTGGTGCTCTACGTGGCGCTCTTCTCCTGGTTCATTTGCGACTACCTGGTTTTCGAGCGGGTGCATCTGTACACCTACGACCTCTTCGCGGAGCGGCTCGGATTCAAGCTGGTGTGGGGCTGCTTGGCCTGGTATCCCTACTTCTATGCGGTCGGCCTCTGGTCGGCAGCCGATTTGCCCAATCCCCACGCCTCCGCTTGGCTGCTGGTTCTGGCCGCCTTGGTGTTCTTTGCCGGCTGGGTTCTGGCGCGCGGCGCCAACATGCAGAAGTTCGCGTTCAAGCAGGACCCGCAGCGGGTGTTCCTCGGGCGCATGGCGCCGCAGGCCTTTTCGGACGGCGAGCGGCAGGTGCTGCACAGCGGCTTTTGGGGCGTTTCAAGGCACGTCAACTACTTGGGCGAGATCCTGATGGCCTGCGGCTTGGCGCTGGCACTCGGCTGGCCGCTGCTGATCGGTCCGTGGCTGTACCCGCTCTACTACGTGGCACTGTTGTTCCCTCGGGAACGCGACGACGACCGCCGTTGCGCGGAAAAGTATGGTGCGCTTTGGGACCAGTACCGGCAAAAGGTGCCTTGGCGCATCGTGCCGAAGGTCTATTGAAGGGTCTGTGGCGATGAGCGATCCCATCGATCTGGCCAGCGTCGATCAGGTGCTGGCGACGGCCCGCTCGGTGCGCCGCCGGCTGGACTTCGACCGTCCCGTGGCGCAGGCGGACATTCTCGACTGCATCAACATCGCCACCCAGGCGCCCACCGGCTTGGGCGGCGAAAGCTGGCGCTTCGTGGTGGTGACCGACCCGGCGGTCAAGCGTCGCTTGGCGGCGCTCTACCAACAGACCCTGGAGGAATTGGTGGTCGCCCGGGGCGTGGAGATCAAGCCCACCCAACAGGCGCTGGTCGCCCGCCTGCATGAGATTCCGGCGATGATCCTGGTCTGCAACCTGGGCTTGCCGCCGGACGCTACCGCCGCCGGACAGGTGGGCTACTTCGGCTCCATCCTGCCCGCCGCCTGGTCGCTGATGCTGGCCCTGCGGGCGCGCGGCATCGGCACCACCTGGACCTCGCTGCTCGCTGCCCGGCAGGCCGAGGTGGCGGAAGTGGTTGACCTGCCCAAGGACGCCCTGCTGACGGTGATGCTGCCCATCGCCTACACCAAGGGAGCGAACCTCAAGCGCGCCCAGCGCATGGATGCGCGGGACGTGACCTTCTGGGACCAATGGGGCCGAAAACTGCCTAGCTCTTGAGAAGGTTCTCTCAGGCGGTTTCGCGGTCAGCGAAGTTCACGGTGAGCCGCTTGCCGAGCACGGCGGCGGCCCTGTCCAACGTCAACAGGGTCACTGACGGGTTGTCGGGATCGAGCAGACGGGTAAGCGAAGAGCGGCTCGTTCCCATGCGCCGGGCCATCTCGCTCTTGCTGATGCGCAGATCTGACATCGTCCGACCCACTTGCGATGCCAAAACGCGCTTGACGGCGACTGCATGGGCATCGGCCAGTGATCCATCCTGCTCCAACAACTCGTCGAGCGTGCTGCCTAGGTGGGGGTTGCGTTCAGCCACACGCGCACCGGTTCCGCACCGTCCTCGGTGCGGTAGAACACCGCGGACACATGCTTGGCTTCGATCACCGCCACAATGTACCATAAAAGGTCCAAGCCGTTTGGATGCGGACCTGGGTCTGTAAGTCCTGAACCGAAGCAGGTCAGTCCCGCCGGACGCGCATGAAGCTCGCGAAGCGGGGAATCCCCTTGGCGGTGGTTCCGAAGTGCTTGTAGGTCACCGTCGCCCCGATGGGCGGTGGGCTGCGCCGGTCCGCGTCCGTGAAGCCGGTGCCCAATTTGAACCGGTGCCCGTCCGGCGTCTCGACCAGCAGCGAACCCAGCATGCCCCGGTACTTGCCCTTGCCCGGCAAGTGGGCGACGACGATTGCTTCGGCGTCTTGGTAGGCCTTGAGCTTCAGCAGGTCGTTGCTGCGGCCCGGCCGGTGCAGGGACCGGCCGTCGCGGAGCATCAGGCCTTCGCCGCCCTCGGCAGTGACGCACTCCAATATCGCCATGAGTTCAGCTTCGCTGGAAACGCGAAACTGCTCGACCAAGGCGATGTTGGGTGAAGGCGCTGGCGCCAGGAGGTCCTGCAATCGTTTGAGACGGTCGTCGAAGGGTGTCCCCGGCTCCGGGAGGTCGAAGACCATGAAGCGAATGCGCCGCCACGCTGCGTCGTCCGGGACTTGCCTACGCACGGCACCGGATAAGCTCTCGAAGGTGCCACGTCCCATCCACAGTTCGCCATCGAGCGCTTGAGCCGGAAAGCCCTCGGTGAACCAAGCCGGCGCATTGAAGCGGTTGCCGCGGCGGGAGCGGAGCGCTTCGCCGTCCCACAGGGCGCGCACCCCGTCGAGCTTTTCACTGACCCAATAGCGTCTAAAGTCAACACCGCCTTGGTAGGTGTTGGCGAGAGACGGGGCAGGGGCGCTGGTGCGGACATCCGTGGCGAGCGCGGGCCCGCCCAACAAGCAGCAAAAAAGAATGGTGTAGCGGAACATCGCGGTATCTTCCGGTGATTGAAAGCCCCACTTTGAGGGGCCGGGCACTGGAAAAGAAGAGGAAAACGCCCCGATGATCTGTAGGAGAATCGCCCGGCGTGAGCTTTGAGAGGTAGCTCCATTCATGCCCGTGTTTGATGCCGACGGGTTCCTCGGCCCACTCATCGCACTTCAGTCGTGACTGGAGTTCCGGCGCACTGTCCTCACGCTGCCGACTGATAACGGCATGCACCCGTGCGGACTGGAGTTTGCCTTCGGGCCGGTAGGCTTGGGCCAAGCGACCGATCGGCTGTCCTTCGATAGTGGTGAGTTCCCAAGCGCCGTTCGCCAACCCTTCCGGGATGTCCAGCACTGAGACAGCACCAGTGGGCTTGGATCTGGCGGGGGTTGCGGCTCGGCATCGGCCCGTTCGGCTAGTGGCAGGCCAGGGCGCTTTTGCAGATCAATTAACTATGAAATCTCGGTGTCTGCCGCCGATATTTCATGGTAAGGTCCGCGCTCATGATTCCTCGAAGCGAGCATGTTGAGGTCATCCTTGGGCGATTGAAGTCGTTCCCGGCGGTGGCCATTCTTGGGCCGCGCCAGATCGGCAAAACCACGTTGGCGCGGCAAGTGGCCCGGCAGGCCGCGGGGCCCGTGCATTGGCTAGACCTTGAGAACCCGGCGGACCTCAATCGGCTAATCGACGACCCGCTGCTGGTGCTCGATGAATTGCGCGGGCTGGTGGTCATCGACGAAGTGCAGCGGCGGCCCGACCTGTTCCCCATCCTGCGTGTGCTGGCCGACCGCCGTCCTCTGCCGGCGCGGTTCCTGATTCTCGGTAGCGCCTCGCCGGACATGATTCGGCAGTCCTCCGAATCCCTTGCGGGACGCATCAACTACCACGAGTTGAGTGGCCTGCGTCTTGACGAAGTGGGCTATCACCGGCTCAACCGCCGGTGGCTGCGAGGCGGCTTTCCCCGAGCTTGGCTGGCGCGCTCCAATGAGGCCGCGTCGCTCTGGATAGAGAGCTTCGTGCGGACTTTCCTGGAACGTGACCTGCCGGAGCTCGGCCTGCGGGTGCCGAGCACGGCACTGCGCCGATTCTGGACCATGTTGGCGCACTGGCATGGTCAGGTTTGGAACGCCTCTGAGTTCGGACGCTCCTTTGGCGTGGCCGACACGACCGTGCGGCGCTATCTGGACATCTTGACCGGCGCCTTGGTGGTGCGACAGCTCCAGCCATGGCACGAGAACATTGCCAAGCGGCAAGTGAAGGCCCCGAAACTCTACCTGCGCGACTCCGGCGTGCTGCACACCCTGTTAGGCATTGACGACATGCGCTCGCTCAACGCCCACCCCAAATGCGGCGCATCTTGGGAGGGCCTGGTGCTGGAGAGCGTTATCGAGCAGTTGGGCCTGACCAGCGAACAGACGTTCTTCTGGGCCGTGCACACCGGCGCGGAACTCGATCTGTTGCTGCCCCGAGGCCGTCGCCGCGTCGGCATCGAGATCAAGCGTACCGCCGCGCCCAAGACCACTCGATCGATGCGCACGGCGATTGACGACCTGAACCTGCAGGAATTGGTGGTCATTCACGCCGGTCGGGAGTCTTACCGTTTGGCCGCCAAGGTGCGGGCGGTGGCGGCAACCCGCCTGGACGCGGACTTGGGGTTGTAGTCGGCGCCCAGTTCGGGTTCACCACTTCCCAGTTATCGTCCCATCGACGTCAACCGGCGGCCCGTTGGTCGCTGGTGCTGGCACCGCTGGCAGACGGCATCGACGCGGCGGAAGCTTCAGCAATGATCAGTTCCGGGCGTCGTGGTCGCGTGAGCGCAACTGCCGCTCCAGTTCGGCTATGCGGGCCTCGGCAGTACGCAACGCAGCGGCGTCCTGGCGGCGCTTTGTTTGGACTGCGTCGCGCTCTGCCATTGTTGCCCGCAGGGCGTGACGCTGCTCATCGGGCGTCAGCAGGTATTCGTTCCGCTTCGGGTCGAAGAAGCGCAGCCGGCCATCCGCTAGGCGGAGGTCCAGGCCCAGCACCTCGGAGTGGCGGCAAAGGCCCCCGTCGCGGGCCTCCAGGGACAGTTCCCGGTACCTTCCGTCCGGCCCCAGCCGCCGACCCTTCAGGATCGGGTCCAGGTAGTCGCCGGTCGGGTCAAACTGCCAGTACTCCCTGACCTCAAGCCGCTCGTAGATCGCCCTCTTCTTGACCTCGTCCTCGCGCCGGGTGCTTTTCGACGTCACCTCCATGACGAAGTCCGCCGCCTTGCCTTCCTCCCAGACCTTCCACGTGTCCCGCAGGGGCTCCTTCGCCACCCCGTAGGTCACGAACAGGTCCGGCGACACCACCGCCCGCGGGTCGCCCTCGCGGAAGTACATGAACATGTTGCCCCCCACGTAGGCGTCGTCGCGGTCGGCGTGACGGTCGCGCAGCACGATTGCGAAGTCGACGGTCACCCAATAGTGCTTGGGGGTCTCCGACATGGGCTTACCGTCCGACTCGGGGTAGTGGACGGCTGGCGGGCGGCGCGGCCGCGTGGCGGCGGGCGCTGGCCGGCGGCGTTCGGCGAGGGGTTTGGCCTGGGGCATGGCGGGCTCCTGGACGGGGCGGTGGCTTGGCGACGCCGCTGACGTTAGCACAGGCCCGCCGCCGCCGTAAGGGACGGCGCGGGCGCGCTTGGACATGGCGGCGGTCGCGGTTGGGCATCGGCCCGTTTCTTTGGTGGTAGGCTGGGATACAATGCCATATAAATCAATAGGTTGAACTGATTTCTTCTGTAGGAAAAAGACACCGCGTTTTGTGCGATTTCTCTTGGTTTCGCTGGCTGAAGTCCTGCGTTGGATGCAGACATCTCGCACACCGCGCCCAAGACCACTCGATCGATGCGCACGGCGATCGACGACCTGAACCTGCAGGACTTGGTGGTCATTCACGCGGGTCGAGAGTGGTGCCGTTTGGCCGCCAAGGTGCGGGCGGTGGTGGCAAGCTGCCTGGATGCGGTGTAGTCGGCGCACGTCAGTTGAAAACCAGTTCGGGTATCACCACTTCCCACTCATCGCACTTCAGTCGTGGCTGGAATTCTGGAGTACTGTCCTCACGCTGCCGACTGATAACGGCATGCACCCGGGCGGCCTGGAGTCTGCCTTCGGGCCGGTAGGCTTGGGCCAAGCGACCGACCGTTTGTCCTGCAATAGTGGCGAGTTCCCAAGCGCCGTTCACTTGGTGCGCCCTCAGTTCGTCTCCGGCGCTCAACTCGCGAATCGCGCCGTGAATCGGGTTTCTTGAAGTTCTCTGGCCGGGGAAGTCCAGAAAGATGTGGTTAAGCTCCAGAACCCTCCGGCGAAGGGCCAGTTCAGGTGGCGTCGGACCAAAGGCTGTGGCGGAACGGGCCAGCACTGAGTCGAGGCCGCGCAATTCGGGCGTTGGCAGGACACGGGTCCAAGCGGGCGGGCGTTCGTCGCGCACCTGCCAAGTGCCTGCATGATCTGAATGCCGGAAGCGCGCCAGTGTCAGTGTCTTTTTCGCACGAGTCATGGCCACGTAGTAAAGCCGTCGCCAAGCGTCGGGATCTTCCTTGCGGTCTTTTCGACGCCAGTCGTCGTCGTCAAGTATGACAACATGGTCGAACTGCAGCCCCTTGGCGCGGTGGGCGGTGAGCAGCAGCAAGCCGTTCGGGCGGCGGCGGAAGGCCCGCCCCCACTCGGCCAGCCACTCCGTGAAGCCTTCGACGGGGGTCTCCGCAGCGCCGATTTCGAGCCGATAGTCTTCAATCGCTTCGCGCAGGCAATCCATCCAAACGCTCGCGGGCTGGCGTTCGGTCCAATCCTCCAAGGCCGCCGCGTCGATTAGTCGATTGGATGACTCCCGCAGCCAGTTGCGCAACTGCCGGGTCTCACGCAGCCGCCAAAAATAGCTGACGTCGTCGTTGGCGCGCTGGGCCGGTAGGCCTTGACGCTCGCATAGGCTTTGCACCGGGTCCAGCGTGCGCCACTGTCGGGCGATGATGGCGCAGCGCCGCCAGTCCCAGTCGCCGGCTTCGGCCGCCAGCGCCTCCAGGCGTTGGAGCTCGGCAATCGCCGCCAGCGCTTGGGTTTGATCATCGGGACCGGCGTCAATCACCTGCACGCGGCCCCCGGCCACTGGATCCCGCGCCGCCCACTCGCCGCCGGGCTCATCCTGCCTTCGGTCCCGATTGACTTCGATGGGATGCTCCACCTTCATTCGCTGGCGGGCGGGGGCGATGAAGCGGTTGGCGGCCTCGATGATGTGGGCTGTGGATCGGTAGTTTTCGGTCAACCAAGCTTGGCGGGCAGAGAAGTCCTGTTCGAAGCGGCGGATGAAGTCTACGGAGGCGCCCTTGAAGCTGTAGATGTTCTGGTCGTCGTCACCGACGGCGAACAGGGTGAGCTTGCTGTCTTCGTCTTCTTTGGACCGGCCTGCGATGGCGGAAATCAGTTCGTATTGGTCTTGGTCCATATCCTGGTACTCGTCAACCAAGATCCATCGAAACCCGTCCAAAATGCGTTCGCGTTGGGCATCTGCGTCTTCCGGGGGCAAGCTCTTGTCGCTCAGCAGCGCTGTGGCCTCGCGGAGCACAGCCTTGAAGACATCGGCTTGCGGTTCGTTGTCCGAACGCTCCATGGCGGCGAAGCTCGCACCCACCAAGCGCATGGCGAGCGCATGGCAGGTGAGCACAGTGACAAGCCGGGCGTCGTCCCCCACCAGTTCGGCGAGGCGTTGGCGGATTTCGATGGCGGCATGGCGGTTGTAGGCCAGCCCCAGAATGCCGCGGGGGTTTTGGCGGCGAACACGGACCAAGTAAGCGATGCGATGCACCAGCACTTGGGTCTTGCCGGAGCCAGGTCCGGCGAGCACCAGTACGTTGGTCCGCTCCCGATCGTCGGCGACGATGCGGCGCTGGGCCGGGCTCAGGCGTTCCACGATCGCCTGCCAAGCCTCGGGCGTGGTTTCCCGAGCGATCTCAGCTTCACGGTTGGGCAGCCAGCGATCGAGGAAGGCTTGCCGCTCCATGCTGAAGTAGTCCATCGCCAAGCGCAGGGCGTCTGCTGTGGCCGCCAGCCCGCGAGTGGCGAACTCCGCCATAACATGGACTTGCAGCACCTGCTCCCGGTAGTGAAGCTTCAAGGGTTCGAAATCGGCTTCGGTAAAGCCCCGGCGGCGTCCGCCGGAATCAGAGACGGTCGGCTCGGCAAGATGAATGGCCATGGCCGGACGAAACACGGTGAGTCCTCGGTTGAGCCGGATCACCTCCTGCTCGTGCAGCCAAAGCAGGGATCGGTCGAGCAGCTTGCCCAAATCCCAACCTGCGCTTTTCAGGTGCAGATCCTCAGCCAAGGCTTGGTGTAGTTTGCCCAAGGTGGTCTCCACCAACAGGTCGGTGCCCCGCTGGCCTGGAGGCAACTGCGCCAGCAAGTGGGTCAGCAGCAATCCGGCGGCGTTGCGCCGCAACTCGGCGGTGGTCGACAACGCGCCCCATTCCCGCCTCAGGGTCACCGACACGCGCTCCCGGTTTGGACGCCGCACGTCAATGCTGCCGCCTGACCCACTCTCTGCCCGGTCCTCCCCTCGGCCGTCCTGCGCGATGCTGCGCAGAATGCGCATCAGGCGATTGGGCAGAGCGTCTTGCAGTCCATCGTCCTTGAGCCGTTGGGAGGCGATGCGAAGATGGAGGTCCTGGCGTTCGCCTTTGGCTAGATCGGGTGCGGTCTCACGCATGTGGTCGATGAGCGCTTTCTCAAGATCCTGCGCAGCCTGCAGGCGTTTGGTGGACGGCCGGGGGGCACCGGCGTGCACAAAGGCTGTCAACGGCATGTCGTTGGTTACCAAGCCAAGTTGCTCCAAATCATGCATGGCAGCTCGAACTCCCGTGGAGTCCAAGCCGGCGGCACCCATCAGCACATCGGTGGAGACGCCCTCGTCAGGGTCCGCCGCGATCAACGTCCCCATCAGCTTTTGCAGGGTTTGGCGGCGGGCTCGTGAAAGAGTCTTGTGGGCCTTCAGTTGAGTGCGCACTTGGTCAATTGACTGCACTTGCAAAGACGAGGGAAACACCCGTACGCGATTCTCCTCGCGTTTGAGCAAGGTGGCCTCCTCAAGCCAAGCAATGGCTGTCTTCACGCGGGTGTCGTCGGTGTTCCAGTCGCGCTCGAAGGCGGCATCCTCGTCCTCTAGCAAAATCTCTCCCGGCGTCGCCTCCACTTCGCCGTTCAACTGACGCTTGCCGTCCAGGTTGCGTAAAGCCTTGAGGATGCCGTGAATCTCGCGCCGGTTGAGCCGGGAGCGCGCCGATAGGCCGAATTGCCGGTCCACGTCTTCGGGCGTGTAGAGCAAAACGCAGCGGGCGCTTTGCCGGTCTCGGCCGGCGCGTCCTGCTTCCTGCAGGTAGTTCTCCAGCGACCCGGGAATGTCGGCATGAATCACCAACCGGACATCAGGCTTGTCTATGCCCATGCCGAAGGCGTTGGTGGCTGCAATGACCCGCAGCCTGCCGTCGATGAAACTCTGCTGAACGTCTTTCTTAGTATCCGGCGTCAGCCCGGCGTGAAAGTGCGCTGCCGCCCAATCCTTGCGTCGCAGGTACTCGGCCACCTCCTCGCAGCGCCTTCGGGTGGCGCAATAGACGATGGCGCCTCCTGGCCGCGTCGCCGGCAGATGGGCTTCGAGCAACAGGTGGATGTCATCGAGCTTGTGGGCGGATTCCGAGGGCAGCACCTCGAACTGGAGGTTCTCACGGCTGGAGCCGCCATTGAATACAGCCAGTTCAGTGCCCAGCTCGTCGCGAAAATGGGCTTGAATATCGGCGGTCACATCCGGTTTGGCCGTCGCCGTCAGGCAGATTACCGGGGGTAGTGGGGGCGCTGGACCGGAAGCGAGCTCAGCGGGGGCGCTGGGCTTCGGCAGCCCCATCCGTTCCCGAATGAACCGGCCAATGTAGCGGTAGTCGGGGCGGAAGTCGTGCCCCCAGCGTGACAGGCAATGTGCCTCGTCCAGAACCCAAGCGCCGATCTCGCGCTGGGCCAGCGCGGAGCGCACCGCTTGATTGCGCAGTTGCTCCGGTGAAATCAGCACGATGGCCGCGTCACCTAGGCGCACCCGGTCCAAGGCGGCAGCCCGTTCGGGCATCGACAGCATGCCGTTGATCGTGGTGCAGGAACTGATGCCGACCCGTTCCAGACCGGCCACTTGGTCGGCCATCAGCGCTACGAGCGGCGATATGACCACGGTGAGAGCGCCCGTCTTGTCGTAGCGGGACAGCGCTGGAACTTGGTAGCAGAGCGACTTGCCCGCACCGGTGGGCAGCAATCCTATGACCGGGGAACCCGCCATGGCCAGTTCGACGATCGCCTGCTGCATGGATTGGCCGTCGTCGGTGGCGGGCTCCGCACGGAAGCCAGGGTAGCCGAACCAGCGCTTGAGCTCCTTGATGGCGTCGTGCCGCTCCCGGCACCAAGCGCAGGAGTTGTTGCCGCAGGGCTGGTTTCGCAAGCGCCCTACCAGCATGCCAGCCTTCGGGAACTGGTGGCGCACCCAAGGCGGCATGACGGAGTTGCCCCCGGCCACCGTCAGCCAAGCAAGCGCGTAGGCCAGTGGCCAACCGTCTTGGGTTTCGGTCATTGCCGCTTGGCTTTGGGTTGTGCAGACCTTCTCCCGAACGCAGCGGTCCATGGCGGTGCGCGCACTGACGTCAGTTGGGCGGGAAGTGCTGCGCACTTCGGCGAACAGGCGGTCGAAGGCTCTGCCGTTGGTCGACTGGGTTGTTAGCCAATGCCACGCGGTGAGCAGATCGGGGTCCTTGCGGCTCAACGCCTCGCGTTCGTCGGCAAGCAAGTCGAGGGTGAGCCTGGCGTCAAGCTCAGGGTTGTTCACCTGTCCCCGAATCAGCCCGCCATCCTGATAGTGCTTGACGAGGCGATGGTAGGGGTTGGCAGGAAAGGCCAATGGGCTGAGGCGCAGGGTGTCCAACCGCGGCAGCCGCAGGAGACGCAACTGCGGCGCGACTGCTTCAAGGTGAGGTGCATCGAATTCGATCAAGTTGTGCCCCACGAGGCAATCGCCGTCGTCGGCGAATGCGTCGAGTTGCGTCAGCGCCGCCTCCAAGCCAGTGGTGCGCAAGTGTTCCTCGGTAAAGGTGAGTGCGGCCCCGGTGGCCTCGTTTACCGCGGCGAGTGCGAAAATGCGTTGGGTGCGCTTGTCAACTTCGAGATCGACGGAGATGCATCGCATGGGCGGCCTGTCAGTGCATTGTGCCGACGATCATGCTGGCCGTTTTTCGGCCAATCGTTGCCGGTGCGGTGCCGCAGCCGAATGGTTGCCCGGGGCGCTCAAAGCGAGCCGAGCGCCACGCTGGCGGTGCCTTCTAGGGGCGGCTCCGTGCCCTCCCGCTCCAGCCAGATGTCGCAGTCGGCGATCCATTCGCCGTCTGCTTGGCGGATGTTGGTGACTCGGCCCTTGGCGGTGATGTGGTCGCCATCGAGCACCACCAAGGGGAAGCGCATGACGATGCGGCGGATGGCGCGGGGGCCGGCCCAGGCGTGGAGCATGTTGATCATGTAGCTCAGGCCCAGGGGGCCTTGGTTGATGGTGTGGTGGCCGAAGCCGATCTTCTCCACCACCGACGGGTCCCAATGCACCGGGTTCGGATCGCGCAGGATCGCGGCCATGGTGCGCATCCGCTCGGGCGCGACCCGGGCCATGACCCAGGGCGGGACCTCGTCGCCCACCCGCACGCCGGAGGGTGACGCTGCCGGCTCAGCGGCGGTTGGCGACGCCTCGACTGGCTCGACGTGCTTGTTCAGGTCCGCCTGTTCGGATGGGTTGTCTTCGAAACTGCGCCGGTAGTGCCACGTGATGGTCGCCCGGGCGCTCAAGGCCTCGTCGGGCGCGAACATTTCAAAACGGAAGGCAATACGGTCGAAGATGCGCCCATCGCCACTGCGGCGGTCGGCCTCGACCACCTCGCCGGTGATCCGGTACGGCGTTTCCTCCAGCAATGGCTCGAATAGCTCCCAGACGTAGCTCTCGATGCCGATGGAGAAGTCCGATTCCGCCTGGCCGAGGGCGAACATGTCCCCAATGGAGGTGTTGGCCCCTAGGATCGGCACGTGGAACAACGCCACCGGATGGGCGAGGCCGTCCGGCAGGGGTTCGGCCCCGGTGCATTCGGTGAGCAGGAAGTTCTCCCAATGGGCGATGGTGTAGGTGCCGCCGGGGAACTGGTGGCCGACCAGGGCGCGAATCTCTTCGGGGGTGGGCGAGTCTGGCATGGGAATACTGCTGTAAGGTAGTTTAGTAGGCGCTGATTCTACATCGTTGTTCCGCTTTGGGATTCACACCAAGCCAATGGCAGTGATCGGTCTCTGCAGCGCCCTGAATCAACCAAAAACGCTCCCCTCCCACATCCTTTGCAAAAACTCCTTGGCGGGAAGAACCCGCACGTCGTCAATCAATGCCTCGCGTTCGCCGAGATACACTCCAAAACACCGCGTCTTGTCGGCGCCCAAC
>CAZRBP010000009.1:0-3400 GCA_964598305.1 uncultured Pseudomonadales bacterium
GGCAGTGGTTGGCTCATCAATCCTCCCTAGATTCAAGTCTTGGTTTTATCGGAACGCGCAAGCATACACCAAAACTTCGGGAGTGTGTCCCGGAGTTATCCAGATGCCGAAGCTTCGACTGAGGATGCAGCGCAGCCCATAGGCGAATCAACGGCCGTCGGCGAGCAAGTCCTCCATCGACCGCCACATTTTGTCGAATGAAGGCGAGTTCTGCCGTGCCAAGGCCATGTCGAACCTGGCGGTCAGCGCGGGCTGGTGCAGCGTCGGCCGGTAGGATCGGCCAGAGGGCATTCGATCCGAAAGCCACTTCTTTGGATTACGGATCGACTCCACTGACTTCGGGACGGTCAACGCCTTGTCCGCGCGAAGTTGCTTAGCAATGGAGGGAGCGGCGGCGAGAAACCAAGCCTCAAACTCGACCTTTGGCAGAACCACGGCGACTTTCCGATCGCTTCGCGTTGTCGCTGCCCGTTCCAGCAACTCCGGGGCGAGTTTCGCTGGACAGTCGGTGTCTGTATCCAGAACGATCAGTATGCGACCGTCGGAACCAGCCTTCCCCGCCGCGAGCTGCACCGTGCTTTCAAGCCTGTTGGGTTGCACCACCTGATTGCGCTTGGCGCGAATCGGCGGGGGAACTGTCACTTGTCGCCCAGGACTGATTTCCTCCGCGAGCCGTCGAATCAGGATTGGCACTGCTCAAACTTCGCCATGTCCTTCGACGATGGGGGCGGTCGTCAACATGGTTCAAGTGCTCGTTTGGGGCCGTGCTTGACCCATGCCGAGCAGTTCGCCGACTGTAAACCGCCCTTCCCCTACAGCGCTTTGGCAGGCTTCATCAAGTGGACCGATCTGGGTCTCGCCCGCTGATGAGGATTCAACTGCGTGGATGTGCTTTGCTTCAATATCGTCGCTGTCCAGCAGTTCCACGCTGTGAGTGGTGACCAACGTTTGGATGTGGTCGCTGGCGTCGAGCAGGGCGTCGGCCAACCCACCCAGTGCGCCGCCATGCAGGGAGGTTTCGGGTTCCTCAATGCCGACTAGGCTTGCCGCGTCCATGGAAGTACTCCGACCTTGGAACAGGGCAACGAGCACGCCGAGGCCGCGCAAGGTGCCGTCCGACATGTTCTCCGCCAGAAACCTGCGGGGCGGCTTGGGCTTGGGCCGCGTCTGCGAGAACTCCACGGTCAGTTTGGGGCCTAGGGTTTTGGGTTCCACTTTGGCAATTTGCGGGACCAGCACCCGTAGGTAGTCATCCACGAGCTGCTTGCAGTCGGGCGCATCGGATTTGAGCCGCTTGAGCACACTGGCAAGGTTGCTACCATCCCGTTTCAGCAGTCTGCCGTCATCGGATGCCTGCAGCTCCCTGATTCGTTCGATGGCAGGGTTGTAGAACGCCATGCTAGTCAGGAAGTGAAAGGCGTCACGGAAAGGCTCGATGCTCCCCATCCTAGCTAGGTAGAACTCGCCGGGGTTGCAGTCGGGCGGATTGCGTACGGAACTGGCGGCGACTTGTCCGTCCTTAACGAAATACTGCGCCTCCTGCTCCCCGAAGACTAAAACGCAGCGCTCTCTGGCGACCGCATAGCCGGTTTGGTTCCTTCTTTCGACAATGCAGGCAAAACGTCCCATGCGCCCGGGCAGACGAAACTCCAGCCTAATTCCAAAGGCTCGAGCAGTGGTTGAAGTCCGGCGGCGCACTTCCCCGAACCCGCCACGTTCCTGCAAGGCGTGTCCAAGCGAAAAGCGCAGGGCATCGGCAACCAACCGCAACGCATCCAGGAAGTTGCTCTTGCCGGAGCCGTTTGGACCCACGAATATGGACAGCGGATGCAGGTCCACCTCGCACGAGGCAATGCTCTTGTAGTTTCTAAGCAGCACCCTCGTGAGCTGCGGTTCGACTAGGCTGTTGGCCATCCTTGACTGCCGCCCATTCTTGCCGCGATTAGTCGCCGTTGCCCAAGACTTCGCGTAGCAGTTCGTTGACCCGCTTTGGATTGGCCTTGCCGCCGGTCGCCTTCATGACTTGGCCGACGAAGAATCCGAGCAGCTTGTCCCGGCCGGCGCGGAACTGCTCGGCCTGCTGCGGATGGTTGGCCACTATGCCCGCAATCAGGTCGGTCAGTTCGCCCGCATCCTGCATCTGTCTTAGGCCCCGCGCATCGATGATTGCATCGACCTCGCCTTCGCCGTTCCAGAGGGCTTCAAAGACCGTTTTGGCGGTCTTTGAGGACAGCGTCTCATCCTCAATGCGGGCTACCAACTGGCCGAGCGCTTCTGCCGTCACAAGCGCTGCGCCGATGTCCATGTCCTCGCGGTTCAGGCGGGCGGTCAACTCGCCCATGACCCAGTTGGCGACCTGCTTGGCGTTGCTGCCATCCGTCCTTGCGGCCGTTTCAAAGTAGTCGGCGGTGTCGGGATCCCGGGTCAGCCAGCTGGCATCGTACTTGCTGAGCCCCAATTCCTCCTGGAAACGGCGGCGGCGGGCGCCGGGCAACTCCGGCAGTTCGGTACGCACCGCTTCGATGAAGGCCTTGTCGACCACCACCGGCAACAGGTCCGGATCCGGGAAGTAGCGGTAGTCGTCGGAAAACTCCTTGCCGCGCATGGGCCGGGTCTCGTCCTTCACCGAGTCGTAGAGCCGGGTCTCGCGCACCACGGGCAAGCCGGCTTCCAAGCGTTCGATCTGCCGGTCGATCTCGAAGCGGATCGCCTTCTCCACGAAGCGGAACGAGTTGATGTTCTTGATCTCGGTCCGCTCGCCGAGTGCTTCCCGGCCCTGGGGACGCACCGAGACGTTGGCGTCGCAACGCATGCTGCCTTGGGAGAGGTCGCCGTCGCAGATGCCGAGATAGCGCACCAGGCTGTGGAGCTGGCGGAAGCAGGCGGAGGCCTGCTCCGGGGTGCGCAGGTCCGGGGCGGAGACCACTTCGAGCAGCGGCGTGCCGGCCCGGTTGAGATCGACGCCGGTTTGGCCGGCGTAGGCGTCATGGATGGACTTGCCGGCGTCCTCCTCCAGATGGGCGCGCACGATGCGCACTTCGATGGCGGCGCCGTCATCGAGGGGCACCTCCAGCACGCCGGGACCGACGATCGGCGCCGCCAACTGGCTGATTTGATAGCCCTTGGGCAGGTCTGGGTAGAAGTAGTTCTTGCGGTCGAAGCTGCAGCGCTCGCAGACCTCGGCGCCGATGGCCAAGCCGAACTTGACCGCCATGCGCACCGCCGCCTCGTTCAGTACCGGCAACACCCCCGGCAACCCTAAGTCAACCGGGCAGGCCAAGCTGTTCGGCGGTGCGCCGAACCGGTTGGCCGCGGCGGAGAAGATCTTGCTCTGCGTGGCTAGCTGGACGTGGATCTCCAAGCCGATGACGGCTTCCCAACCGGCGTTCAAGACGGCTCC
>CAZRBP010000009.1:3500-46654 GCA_964598305.1 uncultured Pseudomonadales bacterium
GGACGTGGATCTCCAAGCCGATGACGGCTTCCCAACCGGCGTTCAAGACGGCTCCTCGAGCGGTGGCCTCGCCGCGTGCCAGTTCGTGGCTCGCTGAAAGGCGGCGCCGGCCTGCATGAGGCGCCGTTCGTCAAAGTGCTTGGCGATCAGTTGCACCCCCACCGGCAGCCCCTCGTGCAGGCCGCAGGGCAGTGAGATGGCGGGCAATCCGGCCAGGTTCACGGGAATGGTACAGACGTCCTGACGGTACATGGCGACCGGGTCGTCGGTTAGCTCGCCGCGGTGGAAGGCCGTGCCTGGCGTGGTGGGGGCGAGCAGCAGGTCCACTTCGTCGAAGGCGGCGGCGAACTCCCCGGCCACCAAGCGCCTGATCTTCTGCGCCTTGAGGTAGTAGGCGTCAAAGTAGCCCGCCGACAGCGCGTAGGTGCCGGTGAGGATGCGGCGTTTGACCTCCGCTCCGAAGCCTTCGCTGCGCGAGCGCTCGTAAAGGTCCTGCAGGGACGCCGGCCGCTCGCAGCGGTGGCCGAAGCGCACGCCATCGTAGCGGGACAGGTTGGTGGACGCCTCCGCCCCGGCGATGACGTAGTAGGCGGGCATGGCCATGCGGATGTGCGGCAGCGACACTGTCCGGCAGCGCAAGCCAAGCGCTTCCAAGGCTCGACGCGCCTCGTCGATGCATTCGGCGCCCTCGCTGATTTCGCTGAAGAACTCATCGGCTAGGCCGATGGTCAGGGAGTCGCTCGCCAGTTGGCCAACGCCGTTGTCCGGCACCGACTCAAGCCAAGGGTCGCGATGGGCGCTGGAGGTCGAGTCCCGAGGGTCGAATCCGGCCATGACCGACAGCAGCAGGGCGGCGTCCTCCACGTCGCGAGCGAACACGCCGCCTTGGTCGAGGCTTGAGGCGAAGGCGATCATGCCGTAGCGGGATACCCGCCCGTAGGTAGGCTTCAAGCCGGTGACGCCGCAAAAGCTGGCGGGCTGGCGAATGGAGCCGCCGGTGTCGGTGCCGGTGGCGGCGGCGGTGATGCCAGCGGCGACGCAAGCCGCCGACCCGCCCGAAGAGCCTCCGGGTGTGCGCTGCAGCGCCCAAGGGTTGGCGGTCGGCCCGAAGTGGCTGGTCTCCGTCGATGAACCCATGGCGAACTCATCCATGTTAAGCTTGCCGAGCGTCACGGAACCGGCGCCCTGCAGACGGTCAATGGCCGTTGCCGTGTACGGCGCGATGAAGTTGGCGAGCATCTTCGAGGCGCAAGTCGTGGGCCAGCCCTCGATGCAGAAAAGGTCCTTGTGCGCCAGCGGAATGCCGGTCAGGGGACCGGCCGATCCGCCCTGCAGCCGCCGGTCCGCCGCTTTGGCCGCGGCGACGGCCTGCTCCTCATCGAGCGTGATGAAGCAGTTCAGCGCCTCGTGCAGGCGCCGGGCCCGGTAGAGCGCCGATTCGGTGAGTTCGAGGCTGGTCCAATCGCCCCGCTCCAGTCCTTGGCTTAGCTCGCGCAATGATGCAAACGGTGCCATGGCTTTATTCGGACAGGACGCTTGGCACGAGGTAGAGCCCGTCGCTGACCTCCGGTGCGCCGGCTTGATAGCGTTCCCGATCGACGCGCTCGGTGGCCTCGTCGGCGCGCAGGCGTTGGGTGGCGTCGAGGGGATGGGCCAACGGGTCAACGCCTTCGGTATCGACCGCCTGCATCTCATCGACCAGGGCGATGATGCGCTGCAGGTCGCGCTCCACGCCTACGCGCTCGTCGCCATCGAGGCGCAGGGCGGCCAGCCGGGCCAGGTGGTTTATGTCGATCTCGTCCGCGTCCATGCCTGCGCTGGAAGTCGCCCAATGGGGCCAAACAACGGAGTTTACTTGAAACTCGCTTCGCTGTTAGATTAGTTCGATTAAATGCGGCTTGTGGCCCGTGGTCGCTGGCGTTGGAACAATCAGGCGCAATCCATGCTCAAATCCATACGCGGAATGTTCTCCCGGGATCTTTCCATAGACCTCGGCACGGCCAACACGCTGATCTATGTTCGCGACGAGGGCATCATTCTCGACGAGCCGTCGGTGGTGGCAGTTCGAACCCAGGGCACCCAGAAGAGCGTCATCGCCGTCGGGGTTGACGCCAAGCGGATGCTGGGGCGCACCCCGGGCAACATCACCACCGTGCGCCCTTTGAAGGACGGTGTGATCGCCGACTTCCTGGTCACCGAAAAGCTGCTCCAGTACTTCATCAACAAGGTTCATGAGCATTCCTTCATTCGCCCGAGCCCCCGAGTGCTGGTTTGCGTGCCCTGCAAGTCAACGGAAGTGGAGCGGCGGGCGATTCGGGAAAGCGCCCTCTCGGCGGGCGCGCGGGATGTGCGCCTGATCGAGGAGCCGATGGCGGCGGCCATCGGCGCCGGCTTGCCGGTGCATGAGGCGGTGGGCACCATGGTGGTTGACATCGGCGGCGGCACCACGGAGATCGCCATCATTTCCCTCAACGGCATCGTCTATTCGGATACCGTGCGGGTTGGCGGGGATCGATTTGACGAGTCCATCGTCACCTATGTGCGGCGAACCCAGGGCAGCCTGATCGGCGAAGCCACCGCTGAGCGCATGAAGCAGGAAGTCGGCGCCGCCCGCCCGCAAAAGGAAGTGCGGGAAATTGACGTGCGCGGGCGCAACTTGGCGGAAGGCATACCGCGTGGCTTCACCCTGAACAGCCACGACATCCTGGAGGCGCTTCAGGAGCCGCTTTCGGTGATTGTGCAGGCGGTTCGCAGCGCCTTGGAGCAGTGCCCCCCGGAACTCGCTTCGGACATCGCGGAAACCGGCTTTGTGCTCACCGGCGGGGGCTCGCTGCTGCGCGACATCGACATGCTGCTCAGCGACGAAACCGGGCTGCCGGTGATCGTCGCGGAAAATCCGCTGACCTGCGTTGCCCGGGGCGGCGGCAAGGCGTTGGAAATGATGGACAAGGCGGGTTACGCCGACTTGCTGTCGTCGGAGTAGGGGTTTGCGGAACGATCCGGGATAGGAGAATCGCATTAAGCCGCTGTTCGTCAGAAATTCCCGTGCCGGCCAACTGCTGACCGGCTTGCTTCTGACCTCCGCCGTTCTCCTTGCCCTCGATTCCACCACGCAACGGCTCAGACCGGTGCGGGGCTTCATCGATAACCTTGTGGCGCCGCTGTTCGTCATTGCCGAATTGCCCTACATGGCGGCAGCGGTGGTTGGCAAGACGGTGGCAAGCCGAACGGCGCTGCAGGAAAGGATCGGCCAGCTCGAGCAAAGCAACTTGGCTTTGTCCCATCAAGCGCAGCAATTCATTGCGCTGCAAGCCGAGAACAACCACTTGCGCAGGCTCTTGGGCAGTGACGCCCGTATGGCGAGCGCCGTGCTCATCGCGGAAGTGGTGGGCGTGACGCCTAACCCCGCCGTTCACCAGCTAGTGATCGACAAGGGCACCGAGGACGGGGTGCGCGTTGGCCAAGCGGTGGTGGACGCCGCCGGGCTGATCGGCCAGATCGTGGACGCTACTTCCTTCAGCGCCCGGGTGCTGCTCATCACCGACGCCAGCCATGCCGTGCCCGTGGAGGTGGTGCGCAACAACCTGCGCAGCATCGCCGGCGGCACCGGACGGTTGGACAGGCTGCTGCTCGAGGGGCTGCCTATCACCACTGACATCCGCCGAGGCGACCGAATCGTAACCTCCGGCTTGGGCGGGCGGTTCCCGAGGGGCTATCCGGTTGGCACGGTGGAGTCCGTCGTTCCCGACGCCTCGCGAATTGTTGCGGTGGCCAACGTCACGCCCAGCGCTCTGCTTGACCGCATTCGGCATCTATTGGTCATTCTGAGCGTCGCCGAGCCCGAGCCGCCATGAGTCCTTGGGGTGGACGTTGGCTGGCTTGGGTCACGTTGTTGGCGGCGCTGCTGCTCAGTGCAGGACGCCTGCCGATGGACTGGCCGGATTGGCTGTCTTGGCTGCGACCGGCATGGGTTCTGCTCGCAGTCTGCTTTTGGGCCATGGCCAACTCCCGGCCGTTGGGCCCACTTGGCGCTTGGATAGTAGGCCTGTGCTTCGATGCCATGGCTGCCACCCCGCTGGGTCTGAACGCCGCGCTGTTCGCCTTTGCCGCATACGCAGTCGCCCAATTCAGCCAAAGGCTGCGCATGTACACCCTAGCCCAACAGTGCGTCTTGGCGTTCGTTTTGGTTTTGGTTTGCGAAGCAGTGCGCCACATCGTCCACGGTTTGCCTGCCATTGAACCCTCGGGGTTGCTGATGTTGGTGCCCGCCCTGACCAGCGCCGCGGCTTGGCCGTTGGTCCGCTTCGTGTTGCAGGGCCTATGCCGTCGTTTCCGCATTGAATAGGCCGCTCATCTTGGCTTCCGCTTCGCCGCGGCGAGCGGAGTTGCTGCGCCAGATTGGCATACCCTTCGAGGTCTTCGTCCCCAACGTTGACGAATCCCGGCAGCGGGGGGAGAGCCCCCATGACACCGTGCGGCGATTGGCGCAAAGCAAAGCCGCCGCGGGTCATCGCCCGGGGCGGCTGACGCTCGGCGCTGACACCGTCGTGGTTCTGGATGGCGTTGTCCTCGGCAAGCCCCGGGATGAGAGCGAAGGCGTGGCAATGCTCAAGGCGCTTGGTGGGCGCGTCCACACCGTCCTAACCGGCGTTTGCCTGAGCGGTGGCGAGACCTTCAAAACCCGTGTCGTCGCCACCGAGGTCACCTTCAAACCCGTCAGCGCGACGCTGGCCACTGCCTACTGGCGCACCGGGGAGGGGGCCGATAAGGCGGGCGGGTATGGTATTCAGGGCATTGGGAGTATATTTGTGACACGAATCGAGGGCAGTTACAGCGCAGTGGTCGGCTTGCCTCTTGCGGAGACCGAGGAACTGCTCAATGCCTTTGGATTCGACCCGTGGTTGGACCGATCGAGCGAATAGGATGCCTGAAGAGCTGCTGATCAACGTCAACCCGTTTGAAACCCGGGCTGCGCTGCTTGAGGACGGTGTCCTGCAGGAACTGCACATCGCCCGATCGAGTGGCTACAGCTACACTGGCAACATCTACCTTGGCCGGGTGGAGCGCATCGTTGCGGGCATGCAGGCCGCCTTTGTTGATGTCGGCTTGGAGCGGCCGGGTTTCCTGCACGTGCGCAGCATGGTGCCCAGGGCTGAGGCGCGCGATCTGGCTGGCGATCAGCCGCTGCCGGACATTCGCGACCTCGTCCACGAAGGGCAACGGTTGCTGGTGCAGGCCACCAAGGATCCCATCGCCAGCAAGGGCGTGCGACTGACCGCGGAAGTCACGGTCGCCGCCCGCTATGCGGTACTGATGCCGCTCGGCAGTCAAATCGGCGTTTCGCAACGCATCGAGGATGAGGCGGAGCGGGAGCGTCTGCGCACGATCATCAGCGAAGCGCGGTGCAAGCTGAACTCCTCGATGGGCTTAATCGCAAGAACCGTCAGCGAGGGCGTCGACGCCGAGGTCATCGAATCCGACCTAGCCCAACTGCTGGATGTTTGGGATGCGATAGTCGCCAAGCGAGCCAATGCCAGCTGTCCCGCGGTGCTCTATGAAGACCTGCCGCTGCACATCCGCCTGCTGCGCGATTTAGCGGGCCCGGCCTTGCAGAGCATCCGCATCGACGATGAACGCACCTGTCGCCGAGCGGCCAGTTTTGCCGCCCAATTCCTGCCGGAAGTCGCCCGCCGCGTCGAGCACTACCGCGAGCCGCGGCCGCTATTCGATCGTTACGGCATCGAGGATGAAGCCGCCCGCGCCTTGCTGCCCAGGGTGGAGATGAAGTGCGGCGGCTTTCTGGTGATCGAACAGACCGAAGCCATGATCACCATCGATGTCAACACCGGCAGCTTTCTCGGCGGCAGCCGCTTCGAGGAAACCGTCTATCGAACCAACCTGGAAGCGGCCAGCATGATTCCGAGGCAACTACGCCTGCGCAATCTCGGCGGCATCATCATCATCGACTTCATCGACATGGAAAGCCCGGAGCATCAGCGCAACGTGCTCAGGGCCTTGGAAAAGGCCAGCGAGGGAGACCGGGCTCGGCTGGCCTTCGACGGCTTCTCGTCCTTGGGGCTCGTGCAGATGAGCCGCAAGCGGACCCGGGAGAGCCTAGCCCAGCAACTTTGCGAACCCTGCCCACTTTGTCGAGGGGCCGGGCTGACCAAGACCAGCGAAACAATCTGCGCCGAGATCTTTCGCGCCATTCTGCATGATGCCCGCACCGCTTGTTCGCCCGAAGGCAAGGAGTACCTCATCCGGGCACCTGAAACCGTGGTGGATCGCTTGCTTGATGAGGACGCAGACCATCTCGCCGCCGTTTCCACCCGAGTGGAGCGGAAGATACGAATTCAGGTGGAGCCGTGCTATGGCCCCAACCAGTTCGACGTGGTGGTCCTGCAAGACGCTGGCCGGTGATCGTCTTTGAATGCCGCGTCAATCTTCCGCCGTTGGCTGGCCCATCCGTTGGCCAGATATTTGGCTGTGCTCGCTCTGGTCGCGGCGGTGCTGCAAAGCATCGGCCGCCTTGGCGCTTGGCTGCTCGACGACTTTGAGGGCGCACTCAACGCCTATCTCGGCGAAGGCGTCACCATCAGCGGCTTGGGCGGCGACTGGCAGGGGCTCAATCCGGTGGTTCGGGCGGCGCGCGTTGAATTGCCCGCCGGCTCCATGGAGCAAGTGCTCGTTGAACTCGATTGGCCGGAGACCCTGCTGCGCTCACGTTGGATCATGCAGCGCCTGTTTGTTGAGCGCGCCGACCTCGAGGTCGTCCGCAACGGCAATGGCTGGGGCTTGGCCGGTCCGGCGCGGGAAGCCCAGGGCATCGACTGGCTAGGCCTGATCACCTACACCGATGAGATTCGATTCAGAGGCCGCATTTCCGTTGCCGGCGACCCGGACAGCGCCTTGGATGTGGAAGTGCTGGGCTTCAACCGCGACGGCTTGCACGGCTTCGACATTCGAGCCGCTGGTTCGCGCTGCGGCCAAGACGGGGATTGCGCGGCGCGGCTGCAGTGGCGCCGGTGGCCCCATCGTTGGTCACCGCCTCCAGCGCAGCGCTTTTTGTCCCTGCAAGGCAAACTGAGCCTGCCGCTGGCCTACCTCGGCCTGCCGAACCTCGGGGAAGCCTTGGCCGTCGGTGCCGAGGGCCAATGGACCGAGCGAAATGGCGTTGGCGGCGGCGAATTCGCTCTCCTGGCCAAGCAACTGCGCGGCGAGGGCAACCTGAGTTCCGGCGCCAGTCTCGAGGCACGCCTTGAAGTGGCCACTCGGGATGGCATTCACCATGCAGTCGTCCCCGAGGTCCGGCTCAAAACCGCGGAGTCGGCCTTGGATCTGCGTCCAGTGCATGCGCGGGGCGGTGAGGGTTACGTCCAAGCCTGGATCGATGAACTGCCCTTGGCGGAGCTCGGCGCGTTCCTCACCAGCGCGCTGCCTGAGGACAGCGGGGTCGCTTCCTGGATCATGGGCGCGGATGCCCGCGGCATCCTGCGCAACGTCCACTTCTCATACAGCGCCAAAGGCGCGGCATACGGTGCGGAAGGCGCCGCCTACAGCGCCTCCTTCGATGGCTTGCAGACGGCGGCCCATCGAGGCCTGCCGATGCTGCGCGATGCCAGCGGCGCGCTGGTCGGGCACCAGCGTGGCCTGCTTGCGACGCTGAATTCCGAGTCGATGCAGGTTCACTTCGCCGACACCTTTGACAGCCCTTGGCGGCTGACCAACGTGCAGGGGCAGTTTCAAATCTGGTTTGAGGGCGGCTACTTCGGGTTGCGCTCGCCCCTGCTTCGGGTGGATGTCCCGGATGGACGCTTGGCCGGAACCCTTGCGCTCAGCCGTCCGCCTGGCTACTTCGACCAACGCCTGGCGTTGGCGCTGAACCTGGATCGCCTGACCATCCCAGCCGACCCCTACATTCCCCGCACGCTGCCGGAGGACCTTAAGCGTTGGCTCCACGACGGGCCTCGAAAAGGCCAGTTGGCCGGGTTGAAGGTCGCCTACCAGGGCCAGGTCCATACCCAGCCGGACGACTACTCCCGGCGAGCCGCGATCAGCGGCCGCTTGAGCGGCGGCGAAGTGCGCTTTCAATCCGATTGGCCGCTGGTCACCCAAGCGCAAGGAGCGGTGGAAGTGTCCGGGGAGAGCGTGTTCGCCCACCTCGATTCCGCTGCTTCCATGGGCTTTGAATTTCGGGAAAGCCATGTGCATGTGGGCCGCAACGGCGCCTTCGCCGAGCTTGACCTGCAGGCGCAAACCTCGCCGGACGGTGCCTTTGACTACATTCGCGCCTCGCCTCTCGCCCAGTGGATGACCTTCGTCGAGCCGGACTGGGACGGGGCGGGTGATCTTGAACTGAGCGGCCGCTTCTTCGTGCCGCTGGTTGAGGCGCGCGCCGGAGCGCCGCTGACAGCGGAGGTTGAGTTCGGCTTTGCCGGCTCCAGCTTGAATCTGCCCAACTACCGCCTTGCCATTGCCGATCTGGTGGGTGACCTCTCCTATCAGTATCCCTACGGCTTGAGCTCGCCGCCGATGGCCGCCACGCTGTTCGGCCGCCCGGCGACGGTGACGGCCAGCGCCGAAGACGGCTTGATCAACTTTGCCATATCGGGCGACGCCACCGAAGGCGATGTCTATCGGCTTGCCGACATGGCGGACCTCGGGGTGGCGTCCGGCCGCTTTGGCTTTGACGCCATCGTTTCGCTTCCCACGGATGACCGGGCACCGAGCCTGACCGTTGCAACCCCCTTGGAAGGCGTCGCCATCGACCTGCCCGGAGAGTTTGGCAAGACCGCGGATGATCCGCGCAGCACCCGCGTTCACCTGCGTTTTCTCGATGACTTCATCGCCATGGATGTCGACCACGGCCCTGTCGAGGGTTGGCTGCACATCGACGAGGCACCCTTGCGCGGCGCCCTGGGCGTGCGCCGTCCGCCGCCGCTGGTGCCGCTTACCGCCGATGAAGTCGTCATCACCGGCGATACTTGGGAGGTGGATGTTCAGGAGTGGTCGGGCGGGGCAGAGGCTTTCGAGTTTCCGGCGCCTTGGCGCTTGGTTCGGTTCGAGACGGGCCAACTGACCATAGAGGCCACGCCCTTCGAGCGCGTTGCCATCAGCGGCACCTATCGGGACGGTGCCACCAGCCTCGCCTTCGACGGCCAAGACTTGAAGGGACGGCTCGAAGATGCCGGCGAAGGGCCGCTGAAGCTGCATTTCGAGCGCATCATTCTGCCTCCGGACGAAACGGAGCCGGAAGGCGAGGAGGAAGACCCCCTCGATGTCGCCATCATTGACCAACTGCCCGAAGCGGACGTGCAAATCGACTCACTGCACTTCGGCGAGGAGGACTTTGGCCGCTGGTCGTTCGAGATTCGGCACCGCCCGGACGGCGTTCTATTCGGCAATCTGGAAGCGCAGGTGAAGGACACGGCCATCAGCGCCCCGGACGGCGTCTTCTGGCATCGGCGCAACGACCGAAGCGAGGCCGAGGCCCACCTCGTCATGGCTGACCTGAAGGAGGTTCTGCCGCAATGGGATTACGAACCGAGCCTGCGCTCCGAATCCGCCGAACTCCATGTGGACGCCAGTTGGCCGGGCTCGCCCCTGAACGTTACCATCAATGGCCTGACCGGCAAGGCCTACTTTCGCGCTACCAACGGCCACTTCATCGACGTGGAGGGTGGCGCGGGCACCCGCATCTTCAGCCTTTTGAACATCAACACCATCTTCAAGCGCATGAACTTCGACTTCAAGGACGTCACCGGGGAGGGCGTCAGCTTCGACACGCTCAAGGCCGACACGAAGCTAAACGCCGGTACCTTGGAGTTCGTCGAACCGGCGAAGATGAAGGGCTCCGGATCCGACTTCAAGATGGGCGGCAGCATCAACCTGATCGATGGCATCATGAACGACAACGAAATGATCGTGACGCTGCCGGTCAGCGACAGCCTGCCTTGGTACGCGGTGTATGTCTCGCTGGCCAATCCGGTGGCCGGGCTGGCGGTGCTTGCCGGGCAGCAAGCGCTCAAGAAGCCGATCAAGCAGCTCAGCACCGCCAAGTACCAGATCAGCGGCTCGTGGGACGATCCGGACGTCAAGTTCGTGGGCATTTGGGACGATAAAGTGCAGGATTACCAAAACCCGGAAGGCCAAGCAGCCGAAGAAGGAGGACGATGAACCCCTTGGTGCGCGAAGCGGAGCGGACGCTGCTCGAACCTGCTGGCCTAAGCCGGCACGATGCCGAAAAGGCGCTAAGGCGCTTGGCCGGGGCGGGCGCCGACTTGGGTGAGCTGTTCCTGCAAAACCGCGTCTCCGAAAGTTGGGCGCTTGAGGACGGCATCGTCAAGGAAGGCGCCTTCAGCCTTGATCGGGGCATAGGCGTGCGTGCGCTCAGCGGTGAAAAGACCGGCGCCGCCTACGCCGAGGACATCCGCCCCGAAGGCCTGGCCAACGCCGTGGAGGCGGCGCGCTCCATCACCCGGGCGGGTGGCCAACAGCAGGTCAAGGCCCCTGCGCCCGCCGAGCCGCCGACCATCTACAGCGGTGGCAATCCCATCACGGCGCTTGGCGAGCAGGACAAGGTGGCGCTCCTTGAGCGGGTGGACCGGGCGGCGCGCCGCATCGACAACCGGGTGCAGGAAGTTAACGTGCGCCTTTCCTTGAATTTCGAGACCCTGCTGGTGATGGCCACGGACGGTGGTTGGGCGGCCGATGCCCGGCCCCTGGTGCGGCTCGACGTCTCGGTCATCGTCGCCGAAGGGCAGCGCCGCGAGCGGGGCTTTGCCGGTGCCGGCGGGCGCCGGCCCCTGTCTTCGTTCAGCCACGACTGGCCAGAGGACCTGGCTAGGGAGGCGGTGCGCGGGGCGCTGGTCAACTTGGAAGCGGTGGATGCTCCCGCCGGACCCATGCCGGTGGTCCTTGCCCCTGGCTGGCCGGGGGTGTTGCTGCACGAGGCCGTCGGCCACGGCTTGGAGGGTGACTTCAACCGCAAGGGCAGTTCCGCCTTCGCCAACCGCATCGGCGAGCAGGTCGCATCCACAGGCTGCACCGTCATCGACGACGGCACCTTGCCGGACCGCCGGGGCTCGTTGACCGTGGACGACGAGGGAACGCCCACGGAGCCCACGGTGCTGATCGAAAACGGCATCCTGAAGGGCTACATGCAGGATAAGTTGAATGCCCGCCTGATGGGCGCTGCCGCCACCGGCAACGGACGCCGGCAATCCTACGCCCACCAGCCCATGCCGCGCATGACCAACACCTTCATGCAGCCGGGCGACAAGGAACCCGCCGAGATCATCGCCGCTTGCCCGAAAGGCGTTTACGCGGTCAATTTCGGCGGCGGGCAGGTGGACATCACCTCCGGCCGGTTCGTTTTCTCCGCCACCGAAGCCTACTTGATCGAGAATGGCAAGGTCACTCGGCCCATTCGCGGGGCCACCTTGATCGGCAACGGCCCGGAGGTCATGACCCGCGTGTCCATGGTCGGCAACGATCTAAGCTTGGACCCCGGAGTGGGCGTTTGCGGCAAAGAGGGTCAAAGCGTTCCCGTGGGCGTCGGTCAACCCACCCTGCTGGTGGACGAGATCACCATCGGCGGCACCGCAGGGTAGCGAACCACATGCTTAAGGACGTGGACATCCGCCAACAGGAAGGTGAGTTGACCGGCTTGGCGGAAGCCATTTTGCGCCAAGCGAGGCGATTGGGCGCGGACGCCGCCGAGGTGTCGGTCTCCGAGGACATTGGCCTGACGGTCAAGGTCCGCAAGGGCGAGTTGGAGACCTTGGAGTTCCATGCCGACCGCAGCTTCGGCATCACGGCCTACGAGGGCCAGCGCAAGGGTTCCGCGAGCACCTCAGACAGCAGCGAGGGTGCCATCGAGGAGACGGTGGCGCGGGCGCTGGGCATCGCCCGGCACACCCAGGACGACCCCTGCCATGGATTGGCCGACGCTGGCTTGATGGCCGCGCAGCTGCCGGATCTGGACCTGTTCCATCCTGCCCCGTTGGACACCGAGGCGGCGCTGGCTGCGGCCCAGGCCTGCGAGGCGCAAGGGTTCGCCACCGACCGGCGCATCGTCAATTCCGAAGGGGCGGAGGCGGCCCGGTCGCAGTCCTGCGGGGTCTATGCCAACTCGCACGGCTTCATGGGCGCCGCCTCCACCACCAGCCACAGCTTGAGCTGCGTCCTGATCGCCGAGGACGGCAACGGCATGCAGCGCGACTACTGGTACACGGCGCACCGCAACCCCCAAGCCCTCGAAGACCCGGAAGCCGTGGGCCGAACCGCCGCCGAGCGCACCGCCGCCCGGCTGTCGCCGCGCAAAGTGGCCACAGGCAGCTATCCGGTGCTGTTCTCGCCGCAAGCGGCCCGCTCCCTGGCTGGCCATGTCATCGGCGCATTGAGCGGCGGCGCCCAGTATCGCAAGGCCTCCTTCCTGCTCGACGCCTTGGATACCGAAGTCGCAAGCCCCCACCTCCGCCTTATCGAACAACCCCGGTTGCCCGGGCTGCTGGGCAGCGCCAGCTTCGACGGCGACGGCGTGGCCACTGCCGAGAAGGCCTTCATCGACGCGGGCAGGGTGCGCAGCTACGTCCTTTCGGCCTATTCCGGCCGCCGTCTTGGACTGCCCACCACCGGCAACGCCGGCGGCGTCCACAACCTGCGTCTGGAAGGCCGCGCCAAGGCCTTCAAGACCCTGCTCAACGACATGGACCGGGGCCTCTACGTCACCGACCTGATGGGCACCGGCGTCAACGGCGTCACCGGCGACTATTCCCAGGGCGCCGCCGGCTT
Source organism: uncultured Pseudomonadales bacterium (assembly GCA_964598305.1). GTDB lineage: Bacteria > Pseudomonadota > Gammaproteobacteria > Pseudomonadales > Azotimanducaceae > Azophilus. Next base: position 16,296 of record CAZRBP010000009.1, read on the forward strand.
CTGGGTGGAGGGCGGCGAACTCACTTACCCGGTCCGCGAAGTTACCATCGCCTCCAACCTCAAGGACATGCTGCGCCAGATGGCCGCAGTCGGCGACGACCCGGACGAGCGCGGCAACATCATCACGCCAAGCGTCCTGATCGAGGCAATGACCGTCGCCGGCGCTTGATCGTACCGTCGTTCGACGTTTTTCTCCGGAGCGGGCGTCCCGCCCTCGAACTGGCCGCTGGAGCCTGCGTTGGAATCAGTGGCTTGGAACTTGATTCCGTGGAAGCCCGCTCGACATCGAATTGAACGTTGTTGCCCTTAGCGGTCAGGGCTACACTGGCACCATGAAGAGCGCAGCCCGCAAAATTGAGCAGCCGTCGCCCAACGTCTCCTACGTCCGCAAGGACCGGAGTTGGGCACGGTCGCAGCCCGAATTCCCCGGCTGCCGACCGGTGCGCATCGCCAGCGATAGGATCAGCAGCTACGAAGGCCGCTACGAGGTCTGGGAGGCCGCCACCGAGACCGCGTGGATGGTGCGCGAGCCGACCACCCCCTATCATGAGGGGCCGTCCCGGGAGCTGGTGCAGTCGATCCGGGTGATCGCCGCCCTGCGCGGCGCGCCAATCAAGGGCTTCGGCGCCGGGGACATCGTGGTGCGCAACCCGGAGGGGGAGCGGTTGCGCATCCTGCAGGCCGACGAGATGCTGTACCTGCGCCCGGAGGAGGCGTTGGGGATCGGTCCCGCCGTGCAGGCCTTCGAGCGGGCGGGCGGCGAACGCCATCCCGATGCCGACCCGCTGCCGGACGTGGTCCTGGAGGTGGACCTGACCACGGACGTGCGCCGGGGCAAGCTGGGCCTGTACGAGTCCTGCGGCTTCCCGGAGGTCTGGGTGGACGTGCCGGAGCGGCGCCTGCCGAGCAGTCCGAAGGGGGCCATCCCGGGCCTGACCATTTACGTCAACGGCCCGGACGGGTTCCGGGAGGTGAAGGAAAGCCTGGCGTTTCCCAGCTGGACTGCGGCGGAGATTCACTTGGCGATCAGCGAGCCGAAGCTGTCGGCACAGACCACGGCGGCGCTACGGCGCGTGGGTGGCCTGATGGCGGAGCGTGACGGCGGCGGGCCGGATCTGTTCCTGCGCAAGGAACGCGAGGAGAGCAGGGCGGAGGGCAGAGAGGAAGGCGTGCGCAAGGCCTTCGAGCTCATGGCGGTGCTGGAGTCCCGGGGCATTGCGCTCTCGCCAGCGCTGATGGACCGCATCGGGTTGATCTCCCGCATCGATGAAGCCGTGTTGCTGCGGCTGGCGATGAACTGCCGCAATGAGGCCGACCTGCTGGAGCGGATGGCTGCGGCAGCACCCAGCGGAGGCTGAGCCCGTCGCGGGTTCGGGCACCCAGTTCGAGGGCGTGGCGTCCTGTACCCTTCTTGGCTTCCAGTCGGACCTTGTCCGGCACGTCCACCCAGACTTCCGGAAAGCCCCAAGCTTCGAAAAGGGTGAGCTTGCCCTGGCGCACGTCGGTGTTGAGATCAACCTCCAGCACGACATCGGGTAACGCATCCTTGCCCACCTTGATGATCCAGTCCGGCTGTTCCGAGAGGAACAAGGACTGGTCCGCCTGCATGATGCGGCGAGGCTCGCCCTTCGGACCAACTACGGTCAGGTCCGCACGGCCGTAGGTCTCAATGGGCGAACCCCGCCCCATTGAAATCAGAGTGGAGAGACCGCGCAGCCGCTGGGCCGGCTGCTCGTGCCAAATGGTGACCGGCTCGCAAACCATGGCCACTTCCGTGCGCACGTCCCAGAACTCAAAGCGGTCCTCGTGCTCGGCTATCCGTCCGGGAGAGATATGCACCGAACGGCAGCCTGGGAACTCCAGCGCATCCAACTCTGGATGCGTCAGCAGGTGCTCATTGGGCGTAGTAGCGAGCGGTTCAGCCATGATGGGCAGATCATAGCCCTTTCGTCCATCAAGCCGGAACTTCAGTCTCGAGAAGAGTCATCGAGCAGCTTCCCATTCGACGTCCAGCGGCTCGATCAGATCACCGAGAATCTCGATTTTCCCTGCGTCGATGCCAAACAAACTCTCCGGCTTCTTCCCGTAAGGCACCAGCCGCGCCACTCGGCGACCGTTCTTGGAGATGATGATTTCGTTTCCCGTTTCCGACACCTCGTCCATCAGCTCCAAGCACTTCACCTTGAATTCGGATGCCCTGATTACGGGGACGCCGGTCTGCTGGTCGTTGCTCATTGGCTCGAACCCCTGATCCTCGTTGATTGCGTCGGCTTGAAGTGACCAAGGCTGAGGTCGCGTTATTCATTGTCGCCACCATACAACCATCCCAGCCCGAAGACGCTCAGAACCAATGCCAGAAACCTGTAGTCCTGACGCTGACGGTAGTAACTCGCCTCTTCGCGCGAATACTCCACCTCGTCGTCCCGCTGATTGCGCACTGCAATCGGGGGTCGATGGGGCGGCTCCACGACCCGGCGCACGGCCCAATCGACCAGCCTCTTCAACTGTCGTAGGGTCATGATCGAACATTCTGGGTCAGTTGGATAGTTCGCATACGACCAGCGATTCTGCCGTACAAATAGACGATTGGATCGTGGAATTGTACAATCAGCGCCATGATTGAGCGAGAAATCTCCGAAACGCTGCGCCGAGCGGTGGCTCAGTATCCCGTATTGACCCTGACGGGGCCACGACAATCAGGGAAGACCACTTTGTTGCGCCACTTGTTTGCCGATTACAGCTACGTCTCGCTAGAACGGCCCGACGAGCGCGCCTTTGCGCTAAGCGACCCGGTTGGCTTTCTGGATCGATTTCCCGGGCCGGTGATTTTTGACGAAGCGCAACAGGTGCCGGATCTCTTTTCCTACATTCAAGTACGGGTTGACGAAGATCCCGCGCCGGGTCGCTTCGTGCTCTCCGGTTCGCAGAACTTCCTGCTATTGGGCAACGTCTCCCAGTCACTGGCCGGCCGGGCTCGGCTCGCCCACTTGATGCCCTTATCGCTGCGGGAGTTGAACGCCAACACCTTGAACTCCTGGACCGAATGCGCGGTGCAGGGCGGCTACCCGCGCATTCATGATCGAGGCCTCGACCCAGCGGAATGGCTGGGGCAGTACTTCCAGACCTACTTGCAGCGCGACGTGCGCCAGATCACTCAAATCGGCGACCTTGAGCAATTCAGCCGGTTTGTGATGCTGTGCGCCGGGCGGGCGGGCCAACTCCTGAACCACGCCAACCTCGCCAACGACTGCGGGATTGCCCAAGACACCGTGCGCCGTTGGCTGTCGGTGCTCGAAGCGAGCTTCGTCATTTTTCGCTTGCTTCCCCACCACCGTCGCTTTAACCGCCGGCTCACGCGCAGTCCCAAGCTCTATTTCGTCGATGCGGGCCTGTTGTGTTGGCTGCTAGGCATTCAGAGCGCCAGCCAGCTTGCCACCCACTCGATGCGCGGTGCCATGTTTGAGAACCTGATGATCAGCGAAGCGCTGAAAGCCGCCTACCACGGCGGAGAGGTGCCCAGGCTGCACTTCTGGCGAGACCATCGGGGCAACGAAGTTGATCTGATTGTCGATGATGCGGTTGCACCCCACCCAGTCGAGATGAAATCCGCCGCCACGGTGAACAGCGAATTCTTCAAGGGATTGCGCTACTGGCAATCGCTTGCTGACAGTAAAGGCCGCGGATCGCTGATTTACGGCGGCGAAGAAAGCTACGTTCGGGATGGCGTGAGCGTGACAGCTTGGCGAGATTGGCCTGCGCGGCTGCGCAGTTTGGGACTCGTTTGACTGGAATTCGGCACCCTACGGCAGCCCCCTCGCCTCCACACCCCGCACCCAGACTGCAGCCGGTTCCGCCAATGTAGTCAGGTCATCCAGCGGATTGCCGTGGACCAGCACGAGGTCGGCGGAGAGGCCGGGGCGCAGGTGGCCGGTCACATGGCTTAGGCCCAGCCCGTCGGCGGCGCCGCTGGTTGCTGTGCGTAACACCGCTTCCGGTTCCAGGCCGGCGATGGCGGCGAAGACCGGCAGGGCTTGGGGCAGGTGGTGGTGATAGACCCCGGGAATGCCGGCATCGGTCGAGGCGATGAAGGGGATGTTGCGGGCGCGCATGTCCTTGAAGGCCGCCTGCATTCGCTTGAGCGTGGTTGAGTCCGGGTTGTCGAGGAAGCGCCGCCAGCCCCGGCTGACGGTCGGCGACACCCAAACGCCGCGCTCGGCCATCGTCGCCGAAACCTCCGGGCGGTAGTCGCTGGCCCAGCCCGCTTGGCCCACCCAGGAGCAGTGTTCGATGGTGCGCACCCCGGCTTCCACGGCGATGCGGATGCCCTCGGTGCCGTGGCAGTGGGCGGCGACCGACAGCTCGTGGCTGGCGGCCAGGTCGACGATTTGGCTCAGGGTCGGCAGGTCGAATTGGGGATCGATTGGGTTGCTGCCCCGGGTCATTCGCCCGCCGGTGGCCATCACCTTGATGAGATCCACGCCGTGTTCCAACTGCCGGCGCAGCACCGCTTCGGCCTCGCCGAACCCAGCCGCCTCGCCGCCCCAGAAATGGCAGTGGCCAGCCACGCTGGTGATGGGCTGGCCAGCGCATAGAAGCCTCGGACCCAACAAGGCGCCCCGATTGATTCGATCGCGGATTTCGATTTCCAGCCAAGCGCCGCCGCCGAGATCCCGGCCCGTGGTGATGCCAGCTCGCGCCATGGCTTCAGCCCGTTCGGCCATGGCTGGCAAGCGTTCGGCGGTGGCCAGCTTGTCCGGCGGCTTGGCGTCGTCGGGGCTCAGTTCCAAATGCACGTGCGCGTCGATCAAGCCGGGAATGGCGGTGAGGCCGGAACAGTCGATGACGCGGTCGCTGGGGCTCGTCGGGAGATCCGCAAGCGCCCCAACCGCTTGAATTTGGCCGCCGCTGAACAATAGGGCATCGGCGGGGGCCAAGCCCTCGCCATCCCAGATGTTCAGGTGGGTCAATCGAGTCGCGGCCATCAGCGCAATACCTCCGGCAACCAGGTGGCAAGGCTCGGAAAAGCAAACAACAGCATCAGCAGCACCAGTTGCAGCGCAACAAAGGGAACGACGCCACGATACATGGCTGCGGTCGGAATGTCCTTCGGCGTGACGCCGCGCAAGTAGAACAGCGCGAAGCCGAATGGCGGCGTCAGGAAGGAAGTCTGCAGGTTCACCGCGATCAGGACCCCCAGCCAGATGGGGTCAATGCCCAAGGCCAGCAGGCCCGGGCCCACCACCGGGATGACCACGAAGGTGATCTCGATGAAGTCCAGCACGAAGCCGAGCAGGAAAATCACCAGCATCACCGCAACTAGGGCGCCTAAGGCGCCGCCGGGGAACTCCTCGAAAAGCCCCTGCACCAGCACATCGCCGCCGAGGCCCCGAAACACCAGTGCAAAGACCGATGCGCCAATGAGGATGAAAAACACCATGGCCGTGGTCTTCAGGGTCGATTCACAGACGGAGCGCAGCAGTTCGCGGTTTAGGGTCCGGTTGGCCAGGGCCAGCAGCATGGCCCCCACGGCACCGACTCCAGCGGCTTCGGTCGGTGTCGCCAAGCCGGCCAGAATGCTGCCGAGCACCGCGAGGATCAGGCTCATGGGCGCCAGCAACGCCCGAATCAACGCGCCGATGGTTGGGACGTCCGGCTCGGTGCCTGCGCCTCTCTGGGGAGGTGCGCGGTGCGGCTGCAGGACGGCGGCGGTCAGCAGGTACAGCGCGTAGAGCGCCACCAACACCGCCCCGGGAAGCAGCGAGCCGGCGAACAGGTCGCCGATGGAAACTGTCTTCGGCGCAAACACGCCCTGGGCCAATTGCGCTTGGCTGTAGGCGTTGGAGAGCACATCGCCGAGCAGCACCAAGGCGATGGAAGGCGGGATGATCTGCCCCAAGGCGCCGGTGGCGCTGATCGTGCCCGTGGCCAGTCGTGGATCGTAGCCCTGCCGCAGCAGGTTGGGCAGCGCCATCAGCCCCAAGGTCACCACCGTGGCACCTACAATGCCGGTGCTCGCGGCCATCAGGGCACCCATAAGGATAACGCCCAGTCCCAACCCGCCGGGCAGCCCGCCGAGCAGCCCGGACAGGGTGCGCAGCAGTTGTTCGGCGATGCGCGTGCGCTCCAGCATCGCACCCATGAAGATGAACAGTGGCACGGCGATGAGCGTCTGGTTGGCCATGATGCCGTACAGCCGCCCAGGCAGAAAGCCGAACACGTCCAAGTCGAATACGCCAAAGCCGGCGCAGGCCAACGCGAAGGCGAACGAGCCGCCGGCCAAGGTCAAGGCCACGGGGTAGCCCAACAGCAGGAGGGCGAAGACCAGCGCGAACAGCAGGATGGGAGCTAGGGCCTCCACTATTCGGAAGACCCGCGGGCCAATTGTCGCCAAGCCTTGCTGCTCTCGCTTAAGCCCTGCAGCAGCAGGAGCGCTGCCATCAGTGGGATGAGCGTCTTCAGCAGAAAGACCCCCGGCAGGCCGCCAACTTCGGACGAGCCTTCCAGGATCCGCCATGCGCTCACCGCGTAGGGCAGCGAGGTGGCCAGCACCAGTCCCGCCACCGGCAGCAGCAGGAAGAGGTGGCCAAAGAGGTCCACCAAGGCGCGCCCGCGTGGACTGCGGCCGCTGTAGAGGATATCCACCCGGACGTGGCCGTTCTCCTTCAATGTGTAGGCCATGCCCAGCATCAGCACCAAACCGTGCCCGTAGTTCACCGCTTCCTGAATCTGGATGGTGTTCTGCGCGAAGGCATAGCGCAGCAGGACGATAGCGGCGACGGCCACGGCCATCGCCAAGGTGAGCCACGCGACCGCTCGGCCAATCCTATGGTTGAGCTGGTCGATGAGAGCGTTCATTGAGCCCGTCGCACTTTGCGGCTGGGGTCGCCGAACGGCTTGGATTTGCGGATCAGCGCTCCCCTTCGGGCTGGCCTGTCAGGTTCATGTAGCGCTGTTGGTGCCGGCGGTATGCCACTTCATCACCCCGGCGGCGCGATATGCGCGCCAAGTTGAAGTGGGCGTCCGGCACATCGGGCGCCTTGGCGTAGAACCGGGCGGCCAGCTCCCCTTCATTGAGTTCATCAAAAATGGTGCCGAGGTTGTAGTTGGCCAACTGGTGGTCGGGCACTGCTTCCACGGCCAGTTCGTAGTGGCGCTTGGCTTCCTTCAGGTTGCCCTTGAGTTGGTGCAGGCGTCCGAGGTTGACCCAGGCATCCGCGCAGTTTGGATCGGACAGGACCGCCTTTTGGTAAGCCTCCATGGCCTTGCCGACGTTCCACTCTTCCAAGTCAACGCCAAGTTGGCACCATTCGCTCGCGCTCAGTTCATCGGCCTCGCCGGGCGCGATGTCGCGGCCTTCCCAGAGCACGGTCACGGTGTCGCCACTGACGCGCTGGGCGAAGTCCAGGCAGCCTTGGCCCGTTTCGGCATTCCAGAGCCGGTCCTTGGCGCGCACCACCACGCCGTCTCCCTGGGCCAGTAGGCGAACCCCCGAAAGGGCTTCGGGCGATTCGAAGCTGGACTTGAGCCGGGTCATCGCGCGGAACAGGCTGCGCGGGCTGACGTCGGCATCGATCATGCTTTTGGCGGTGCGCAGCAAGACCAGATCCTTGAAGTCGAAGCGATGCTCACCGTTGGGCCCCTTGGCGGGGGACAGCAGCTTGCGGCGCACGAAATGGCGCACCTGGCCCGGTGTCATGCCCACGATATCCGCCACGTTTCGAGTGCTGTAGCCGCTCATCGATTGCCCCATTCCCTTGGAGACGCCATCGTCCGGAGTTGGTGGTCAATTTAGCCCAACGGAAAGCGAATCGCTATGGTCAATCGCTTACGCTGACGCACGACATTGCCCTAACGGTAATCCACCTATTTGTTTCCTTGGCGTAGCGACTCGCGCAGTAATGCGAGCTGTTCGACGGTGATTTCCTGGAACCCTGGTATGGCGCAGGGCGGTCCCAAGCGGCTATCCCCGGGGCCGAAGCGGTAGGTGCCGCGGATGGCGTCATGGGTGCAGACCGACATGCCGTTGAGGGTTTCGTAGGCCACTGGGTCATTGCGGCGCAGACCGGGACAGCGGTGCGGCAACTGAACGAGGTAGAGCGCCTTGCGGCTCATGCGGAACACCACGTGGCGATCGTCGAGGGCATCGACTTCGCGGATGCGGTGAATGGACAGGCAGCGCTCCTCCTCCGCGTAGTCCGACGGGGCCGAAGGCTCCGACAGCAGGGCCTCCACCTCCGCGGGCAGCGGGGGCTGCTCCTCAGCAAACGCCAAGCCCGCCCATAGACAGAGGACTGCTGCGCCTACTCGCATCCCAATACGCCAGCCGCTCCCGGAGCGAGGGTGCCCCGAACCTTCGGTTCGCGCCCTCGATGACGGAGGATTGCCACCCCGAAGCACCATCCCAATACGCCTCCTAGGACCCGGAACCAGCATGCTGCTCCCGCTGCTGACGGCGGCGCTCCCGGCGTTCCTGCACGGCTGCCTGCTGGGCCAGCGCGACGGACTCCTTGAGCGCCGCTGCTTGCTGCGGATCGATTTTCTCAAACTTGCCAAGCACGCATTGACCGCGCCACGCGTAGCTGCCAAAGCGGTCATGGCCGCTGATTTTGTCGAGGTCGCACAGGCGGGATGAGGTGCGCTCGACCACGAACAGCACATCGCCCCGCAGCGGGCAGCGATGGCGCAGCCGGTTCAGCCAGATGTCCCGCCGGCCCTCGAACAGCAGGTGGTGGTCATCCAACACCTTGATGCTCCGATAGCTGCTCGCCGTGATGCAATTTTCGGCCTCGCTGTAATCCGATGCTGGGGAGGTCTCGCGCAAGATGGCGTCCACGTCATAGTCGGCTGGTCCTGCGCCTTTGGGCGTATCGTTGGCCCAAGCGCCTGTGCCCACTGCAAAAACCAGTGCTAGCGCGGTCACTGCCGCCCCTGCTATTCGCCTGCCGTTCATTAGGTCGCCCATGTTATTGCCAAACAGCACCATTGGCCCCTATGCTTTTAACTTTTGCAGGCAAGGAAGTTCCCCATGCACGTCGGCACCGCGGTCATTTTCCAGAACACCAACAAGCACACCACAGATCTCGACGTCTATCGCAACGATGTGCGTCTCGCTGAGCTGGCGGAGCCGCTCGGCTTCGAGTCCATCTGGACCGTCGAGCATCACTTCACGGATTACACCATGTGCCCGGACCCGTTGCAGTTCCTCACCTACATGGCGGGCCGCACCCAAACCGCGAAGCTCGGCTCCATGGTGGTGGTGCTGCCTTGGCATGACCCGCTGCGGGTCGCCGAACAGGTGTCAATGCTGGACAACCTCTCCGGAGGACGGCTCATTCTCGGTCTCGGCCGCGGTGCGGGCCGGGTGGAGTTCGATGGCTTCCGGCAGGACATGGAGGATTCCCGGCCGCGTTTCGTGGAGTCCGCTGAATGCGTTCTCGAAGGGCTCGAACGGGGCTACTGCGAGTACGACGGCGACTACGTCAAGCAGCCCCGGGTCGAAATCCGTCCTGAACCCTTCCTCACCTTCAAGGGCCGCACCTATGCCGCTGCGGTTTCGCCGGATTCCGTGCCCATCATGGCCCGGTTGGGCCTCGGGCTGCTCATCATTCCGCAAAAGCCTTGGGATGCCGTGGAACAGGAGATCGAGCAGTACCGCACCCTCTACCGGGAGATCAACGCCGAAGACCCGCCGGCCCCCATCATCGGCGGCTGGACCCTGTGCGACCGCGACGATGGCCGGGCGCGCCAGCTTGCCGAGCGCTACATCGGCGGCTACTGGCAAACGGTGCTCGACCACTACCGCTTCCATGAGAACCACCTCAAGGGGCAAAAAGGCTACGAGTACTACGGCCAGTTCGCCAGCAACATCCAGAAGCAAGGCGTGGACAGCGCCATCGAATTCTTCCTTGGCTTGCAGGTTTGGGGCGACCCGGACCGGTGCCTGGAAACCATCAAGCGCAATTGCGAACGGCTGGGCGCCGGCGCCTTCGTCGGCATATTCAGCTACGCCGGCATGCCTTGGGCGGATGCGGAAGCCAACATGCGCCTGTTCGCCGCCGAGGTCCTGCCCAAACTGAAGGACGAACCGGCGCGCGGACGGGTGGATTGGGCGGCTTAGCGCTTGGAAGATTGTTGGACTAACAGCCATGGGCTACAAAGAAACCATTCTCGAACTTGTGGAGGCGCTGCCATTCGAGATTGACCCCGATTTAGAGGTCCGCGGTCGCCCGCCAACCATGGCAAGCTCGCAGTTTCTGACAAACAAGGAACAAGGCGACTGGGCGGAAGAAGTCATATTCAACGCGATCAACCAGTGCTCCGAAGTATTCCGAGCGATACGGGTGGGGCGGGCCGATTCGGTGGCCGCTGGTGATCCGGGCTTCCCCAAGTTCTACGCCGCTTATCAAGCCGAACTCAACAGCATCGGAAAGAAACCAGACCTGTTGGTCTTTGAAAAGGCATGCCTTCCTCCAAACCCTGAGGAGAGACTGAACGACGATAAGTTCTTACAAACGGCGATAGCGGCAATTGAAGTTCGATCCAGCAGTTTTCTTGCCAACAAGTACTCATCCTTTATGGAGAGTCGGACGAAACACGCCAAGAAGGAAATCAGCCGTCTCCGAAGCATCCTGCTCCAACCGCCCTATTCCGACCTTCTTGAAGAGAAGGCTCCCGGAATATACGAAACTCTCAACAGCGCCATTGTCGAGACATTCAGGGATATCACGTTTAGACGCCAATCTTGGTCATCTTCCCCAGGTCTTCGAGAACTGACCCAACATCTGAAAGCTCTTAAGGAGCAAATCAAGATTCTGCAGAAACGGGACTACCTGAGCATTACCCCTAAACTCGAGGACATTGCTTTGGTCAACCGATGGATACAGCGATACGGCGTTCCCCACTACTACTTGCAAGTGTTTTTTGACAAGGCTTACATCATTTCGTTCGAAGATGTTTTAAGAACCGTATCCGACTCAAGCAAAGAAGGCGATGCGTTTCATGTGGAGCAGGATGTAAAGAACCAGCAGAAGACGACGCTGAAAATCGATGTCCAATTGGGCAAAGAAGTACTTGGCAGAATCGACATGCCGGATCACAATTCCGAATTGCGAGAGCTAGACCGGGGAAGGCTGCTGTTTTACGTGACTTTCAGTGGCGGAAAAGGCTATTTGGACCCGGAAGTGTTCACCCGTGAGGTAGCTCGCCGTGAAGAATAGCACTCAAGCCTATCTGGCAAAGGTTGGTGATGCGCATCGGAAGAGATACGGGCAATTCTTCACGAATCCCCTTGTGGCGTCCTTCATGGTTAACTGGGTTTTGGAAGGAAACCGAAACTCGCTGCATGATCCAGCCTTTGGCCTAGGGGCTTTCCATATCGCGGTAGGCGATCAAAGAGGAGTTGCCTTTACCGGTAGCGAGGTTGATCCACAAGTGCTGAAGCACTGGCGGCGATACTTGCCGGACTCGACGGCGCATGTGTTGGAGGAGGACTATCTGAAGTCTTGGGGCCGTAGCTATTCGAACATCGTGTGCAACCCGCCCTACATGCGATTTCAGCACTTCCGCAATCGGGATCAGGTCTTTGCCGAATTCAAGTGCCGCACTGGTTTGCGGCTTTCAGGATACACTAATACCGCATCAACTTTTTTAATGAAATCGCTTTTTGAACTCGCTCCGGGAGGAAGGCTAGCCTACGTCATGCCTCTGGAATTTCTCAATGCGGGATACGGTGAATCGGTCAAGAGAAGATTGGTTGCCGGAGGTCATTTGGCGGCGATTGTCAAGCTCTCTTGCGAAAGGGAAGTTTTCCCTGATGCAACGACTTCCGTAGGTATTGTTCTGTACGACGCTTCCGTGGTGCGTTCCGATGTTGGTTTCTTCAACGTTAAGTCCATAGAAGATCTGCCTGACTTGCTGAAGGTGTGTCCCGTCTCCAAAGTACCCATACGCGACTTGGACCCTGCTGCCAAATGGCTGCCATTCTTCCGCAGAAAAACTGTTCTTCCGCATCGGGCGAACATGGTGCCAATCGAGCACTACGGCCGGTTCAAGCGCGGCATTGCCACGGGCGCAAACGAGTTCTTCACTCTCAGGCCGTCCAGAGCCAGGGAATTAGGGGTTCCAACAGCAGATTTGCGCAAATGCGTTACTCGGAGTGTTCAGGCACAGCGACCTGTCTTCACGGGGGAGGCTTTCGTGTCCCTGATGGGGAGTGATGAACCGACCTATTTGTTTTCGCCAGATCCAAACCCTTCGCCCGCGGCTATGCGGTACATCCGGTTCGGCGAGGCGCATCGCTATCACGAGCGGTTCCTGACTTCCAAGCGCACACCTTGGTACAAGACGGAGTCCCGGTCGCCATCTCCGCTTTGGGTGGGCGTCTTTTCAAGGGGAGGGTACAAAGTGATTCGCAACCGGGCGGATGTCCTAAACCTCACGTGTTTCCACGGCTTCCAGCCCAACCTGTTCGGGCACCTGTACACTGATCGGCTATTCTTATACTTAATGTCCGATGCCGGTCGAGAGATCGTCTCCCTGTCGAATCGTGAGTACGGCGACACGCTGGACAAATTCGAGCCCAACGACCTGAACGGCGCTTTAGCTCCCGACCCTCATTGGTTTGATGGAATTGACGAAGTCGAAGTCGCCCGATCGATAGCCCAGATCGAGGCAACCGGGGTTCTTCCCGATAAAATCAACGCGTGGTTCGGGGCTTTAACCCAAGCCGATTCCAAACCTCGCCCTGCCCAACAGGGCGGGCGGGTAAGCAGGGGGCAGAACGAACCGGCCAACTCCAGTCCGGCTAGGAGCACGAATTCGACTTGATGGTCACCATGTCGGTTGGCCATGCAACCACCTGTGAACCATCCCGCTTCGTTCCACCCGGTTCCACACCCATAGCCTGGAGATATGGAAACTCTGGGCGGAAAGGTCACAAAATTGACATAGAAGTTCCACGTTTCGACCAAATCAGGAGATCGAGCAGTACCGCACCCTCTACCGGGAGATCAACGCCGAAGACCCGCCGGCCCCCATCATCGGCGGCTGGACCCTGTGCGACCGCGACGATGGCCGGGCGCGCCAGCTTGCCGAGCGCTACATCGGCGGCTACTGGCAAACGGTGCTCGACCACTACCGCTTCCATGAGAACCACCTCAAGGGGCAAAAAGGCTACGAGTACTACGGCCAGTTCGCCAGCAACATCCAGAAGCAAGGCGTGGACAGCGCCATCGAATTCTTCCTTGGCTTGCAGGTTTGGGGCGACCCGGACCGGTGCCTGGAAACCATCAAGCGCAATTGCGAACGGCTGGGCGCCGGCGCCTTCGTCGGCATATTCAGCTACGCCGGCATGCCTTGGGCGGATGCGGAAGCCAACATGCGCCTGTTCGCCGCCGAGGTCCTGCCCAAACTGAAGGACGAACCGGCGCGCGGACGGGTGGATTGGGCGGCTTAGGGGCTGCGCACTTCCAAACTCCGTACGGCCCGCTGCGGCGGGCGGGGCAGCAGAAAGCAGAAGGCGCCGGCTAGCACCAGCCCGGCCAACAGGGTGAAGCCCATTTGATAGTCGCCGTTGCGGTCGGCCATGTAGCCGGCGATGATGGGGCCGGCGGACATGCCGAGCATCACGATCAGCGACGAGAAGCCCATGATGGTGCCGAAGGACGAAGCGCCGAAGTAGTCCGCCCGCAGCGCCACCATCTGCGGGCCGCGAATGCCCCAGGCGAGGCCGTGCAGCAGCGTGAAGAGCACCACCATCCAGAAGTGCGAGGCATAGGCCACCAGCAGCATGCCAGCGCCGTGGGCCAGCATGCAGGCAAAGCAGATCAGGCGTTTGTCGAACTTATCGCCCATGTAGCCGCCGATGAGCTGTCCGACCATCTGGCAGCCGGTCATCAGCGCCACCATCAGGCCCGCCGCAGCCAAGGAATAGTCCAAGCCCTCGGTGAGGTGCGGCGCCAGATGCACGATCAAGGAGGAAACGGCCAACAAAGCGGAGGCGTGGCCCAACGAGATCAGCCAAAACGGCCAGGTGCGCATGGCTTGCTGGGCGGTGAAGTCGGGCGGTGACGGCAGCGGCGCCTCGCCGTTCGCCGAGGTGCTGCGGATTCCGTCCGGCACCTCGCCCCGGTCCTCGGGGCGGTGGTGGACCAACCGCACCAAGGGCAGGCCCAGGATCAGCACCAGAACGCCGGAATAGAACGCCGTTGCCCGCCAGCCGAAGGCCTCCAGGCTCACAATGACCAAGGGCACCGACAGGCCGCCGATCGAAAAGCCGAGTTGGGAGAGCGAGACCGCCTTGGCGCGGTGCCGATTGAACCAATTGACCAAGGACACCATGAGCGTGGCGAAGCCGCCGAGGCTGGACCCCAAGGCGATCAGGGCGAACACGAGATAGAAGCCGAGCAGGGATTCGACTTGGCTGAACAGCATGAAGCCCAGGCCGAAAACCAGGGTGCCGATGGTGAGTATCAACCGCGGGCCGAAGCGGTCCACCAGCCAGCCTTGGGCGGGGCCGAGGATGCCGCTCTCGATGCGGGTCAGGGCGAAGGCGGCGGCCATCACCGTCTTGCTCCAGCCGAAGTCGGCCTGCAGCAGCACGACATAGGCCCCGTAGGACTGCATCCACAGCATCGCCGCCAGCCACTGGATGCCGCCGCTGGCACCGACGATCCACCAGCCGTGGAAGACATGCCCCGCTGGCCGGAATAGCTGGTCGATTCTGTGTCGGACGCTTGGCACCCGCAAGCTCCTGTTGGGGGTTTGTGGAGACTGCCGGAACCTGTGAACACACAGTCGTTCCGCTACTGACCCGCGTTTCCCGGGTCAAGCGAAGCGGTGGCACCGCGGCCTCGGGGACGGCTGTTGGCGAGGACGATCCGTCCCCAGCCGATCTAGTCGGAGGGCGAGTCACCTCCCGTCAAGCGGTTTAAGCCCTCCAGTATCCCCACCGGCAGCGGGAACACGATGGTGGAACTCTTCTCGCCGGCGATCTCGGTCAAGGTCTGCAGGTAGCGCAGTTGCATGGCGCCGCCCTCCGCGCTTAGCTCCTGGGCTGCTTGGACCAGCTTTTCCGCCGCCTGCTGCTCGCCGTCGGCGTGGATGATCTTGGCTCGCCGCTCGCGCTCCGCCTCGGCCTGCCGGGCAATGGCGCGGATCATGCTTTCGTCGATATCGACGTGCTTGATCTCCACGTTGGACACCTTGATGCCCCATTGGTCGGTCTGCTGGTCGAGTATGGTCTGGATGTCCTGGTTCAAGCGTTCCCGTTCGGCGAGCAGTTCATCGAGCTCATGCTGGCCGAGCACCGAACGCAAGGTGGTCTGGGCCAGTTGCCCGGTGGCATCCATGTAGTTCTCCACATTGATGATGGCGGGCTGCGAGTCCACCACCCGGAAGTAGAGCACGGCGTTGACCTTCACCGACACGTTGTCTCGGGTGATCAGGTCTTGGGTGGGAATGTCGAGCACGATGGTGCGCAGATCCACCCGCACCATCTGCTGGATGACGGGGATGATGATGACCAGGCCCGGCCCCTTGACCTTGTAGAAGCGGCCGAGCATGAACACCACCCCTCGCTCGTACTCGCGCAGGATGCGAAAGGCGCTGGCGAGCAGCGCCAGCAGGACGGTGGCAACAATGGCAGTGACTATTTCCATGGATTCATTCCTCCTCTTCGACGGCCGCGGATTCGACCCTGAGCACTAAGCCGTTGACCGCCTTGATTCGCACCTGCTCATCCTTTTTGAGCGGCAGGTCCGACTCGGCCCGCCAGATTTCACCGAAGGCGCGCACTGCGCCCTCGCTTTCAAAGTCTTCGAGAACCAAGGCGGCAGCGCCCACCATGCTTTCCTGGCCGGTCACCACCCGTGATCGCCGGGCGCGCACCGCGCTGCCGATGACGAAGAAGGCGATGCCGCCAGCGGAGACGGCGAACCCGGCGATGATCGGCAACGGGAGCTGATAGCCGGGCAAATCGGTGTCCATCAACATGACCGAACCCATGACGAAGGCGACCACGCCGCCCACGCCGAGCACCCCGTAGGTGGGGGTGACCGCTTCGGCGATCAGCATGCCAAGGCCGATCACGATCAAGGCGAGGCCCGCGTAGTTGACCGGCAGCATCTGCAGGCCGTAGGCGCCGAGCAGCAGGCAGATGATGCCCGTGGCCGCCGGGAATAACATGCCGGGATTGTAGAATTCCAGAATCAACCCATAGACGCCGATGATGAGCAGGCCGTAGGCGATGGACGGGTCGGTGATGATGGACAGCAGTTCGTGGCGCCAGTCGGTTTCAACAAAGCGCAGTTCTGCATTGGCCGTGGCGAGCACCCGGACCTCATCGTCGATGCCGACCTCCCGCCCGTCGAGATCCGCCAGCAGCGCCGCGAGGTTTGGCGCCAGCAGATCGACGATGTTTTGCTCAACCGCCTCCGTGGCGCGCACGTTGGCGCCCTCGCGCACGGTCTTCTCCGCCCACTCAATGTTGCGCCCGCGCTTTTCGGCCAAGCTCTGCAAATAGGCCACCGCATCGTTGACGATCTTCTTGGTCATGGCGTCCGCAGCAGGCTCTTCGACCGGTTCCGGCTCTTGGTCCTGGGTCTTGTCGCCGTCTCCCTCCGGCTCCGGCGTGGGCATCGGCGGCCGTGGATTGGGAGCCGGTCCGGCGGGCGCGATGCTCACCGGCGTGGATGAGCCGATGTTGGTGGCGGGCGCCATGGCCGCGATGTGGCTGGCGTAGGCGATGTAGGTGCCGGCGCTGGCGGCTCGCGCCCCGTCCGGGGAGACGTAGGTGATCACGGGCACATCGGCGGCCAGAATGGCTTTCACCAGATCCCGCATCGACTTGTCGAGACCGCCTGGCGTGTCCATGCGAATCACCAGGGCTTCGGCGTTCGCCTCACCGGCGTCCTCGATGGCGCGGATCACCAAGTCGGCGCTGGCGGGACCGACGGCGCCGTCCAGTTCCACCACCCAGACTTCGCCGCGGGCGGCTGTCTCCTCCTCTGTGGCGACGGCGGTCTCATCTTCCGCGGCGACGCCGTGCAGGCCGGTGCCGACGGCAAGCAGCAGCGCCGCGGCGAACGGCCAAAAGGGCTTGCTGCGCATCGGGGCTCCGTTCAGACCGCCTTGTCGCGGAGGTCCGGAAGCTGGTAGCCCTGCGCGGCCAAGTCGGCGCGCACCACCTTCTTGTCCATCTTGCCGGTGGAGGTGAGGGGGACGCTGTCCACGAACAGCACGTCATCCGGCAGTTGCCAGCGGGCGAAGGCCTCGGCGCAGTGGTCGAGAATCCCCTTGACGCTCACCGTCCGGCCGGCGTCAAGCACCACCAAGGCCACCGGGCGCTCGTCCCACTTGGGGTGCGGTTGCGCAACCACGCAGGCCTGGGCGACGCCGTCGAGGGCGACGATGTGGTTCTCGAGGTCCACGCTTGAAATCCACTCGCCGCCGCTCTTCACCAAGTCCTTGGAGCGGTCGGAAATGATGAGGTATTCCTCGGGGTCGATCTTGCCCACGTCGCCGGTGATGAGCCAACCGTCGTGGAACCGCTCCGGCTGCGGATTGTGGTAGTACTCCGAACAGATCCAAGGGCCGCGAATGAGAATTTCGCCAACGCTCTCGCCGTCGTGGGGCAGGCGGTTGAATTCCTCGTCGAAGATGTCGAGCTCAAGCCCCGGCATGATTTGGCCGGCCTTGGCGACGTTCTCGAATTGGGCATCCTCGGAAAGCGCCAACTGGCCGCGCTTCATCACGCGCCGGGAGAGCGTGGCCAAGGGCGAAGTTTCGGTCATGCCCCAGCCTTGGATCATCTCCACGCCCAAGGTGTCCCAGTACCAGCGGATCAAGGACGGCGGCGGCGCGGAGCCCCCGCAGGTGAGCCTTGAGAGGCTAGAGAGGTCGTATTGGTTCGGATTGGCCTCAACCAAGCCTTTCACGCCCTGCCAGATAGTGGGCACCCCCGCCGACAGGGTCACGCCTTCATCGGCCAAGAGGCTGAGCAGCCGGTCCGGGGCCATGAATCGATGCGGCATGACCTGCTTGCAGCCGAGCATCAAGGCCGACCAGGGCACGCCCCAGCCCATGGCATGAAACATCGGCACGACGCCGAGGACGGTGTCGGCGCCGGAGAGGCCCATGGAATCGGTCATGCACTGGGTGAGGGTGTGCAGGTACTGGGAGCGGTGTTCGTACTCCACGCCCTTGGGGTTGCCAGTGGTGCCGCTGGTGTAGCACAGGCCCAAGGGGGCGTTCTCGCTGATCTGGGGCCAGTCGTACTCGGTGGGTTGGCCATCTATGAAGGCTTCGTAGTCCACCGCTTGGGGCAGGCTGGTTGACCAACCCTCAAAGCCCGCCTCGGTGGCCACCACCACCTGCTCGACGGTCGGTATCACATCCTTGAGCACCTCAAGCAGGGGCAGCGCGTCGGCATCCACGATGACGAGCTTATCGCCGGCGTGATTGATGATGTACTCCAGATCCTTGGCGCTCAGGCGGATGTTCAGCGTGTGCAGCACCGCGCCCATGCCGGCGCAAGCATGGTAGGCCTCCAGATGCCGGGAGCCGTTCCACATGAAGGTGCCCACCCGGTCGCCGACGCCGATGCCCGCTTGGCGGAGCGCGTGGGCCAATTGATGCGCCCGGTCGCGGGTCTGGCGGTAGGTTTGGCGGCGCACCCCGTCCTCGGTTGCCGTCACGATCTCTTCATTGGGCGCGACCTTGGCGCCTCGGTCGAGGATGTTTGACATCAGCAGGGGAGTGCGTTGCATGGCCATTGAGGACGGTCTCCTTGACGGCGGTTCAATTCGAGTCGAGCAGGTAGTGTAACCCAAGGCCAACTGAATCTGGGCAGTCGCTCGTCGCTGGCCGACATGCCGCCGCCGTGGTCGGCACACCCGAGTTCTGTTTGGCAAATTGACCAAAACCAGGCGGAATTTCCCACGCAATAGCAGTCCAATTCATTCCCAATAGGCCAAGAGGTCGATATTTGGCGGTTTTTTGGCGTTGGCACGACTATTGATGGAGGTGAAGGTGAAACGACCCTGACAATGGACCTTGCCGACATGAAAGACAGTTTCCGCCTTTCCCGAATCAGACAACCGAGAGCCACCCTCGCGGCGCTGCTGCTGCTCGCTGCCGTGTTCATCGCTTTTGGCGTTTTCGCTGACCAAGCGCTCCCGAGCGTCGGCCCGTCGACCCAAGTGGGCGCTGACGTTGAATTCGGCCCCGCTTGGCTTCACATCCAAACCCTATTCGATTCTTGGAAACCCTGATGGCCACCAACCACCTCCATCGCCTTCGGCGCACCGTGCGCCTGGACAAGGAAAACGCCTGGATTGCAGGTGTGTGCGCGGGCTTTGCCAAGGCGTTTGGCACCGACCCCGCCTTTATTCGGGTGGGGGTGATCGTCACCGCCCTGTTCTTGCCCAAGCTCACCATCGCCGCCTACCTCATCGCCTGGGTCGTGCTCGACGAATAGTCCGCAACGCCTCTGCGTCCGCAAAGGCGTTGGAGTAGAATCCGAGCCGCCTGTTCGGCTCGGATGTTCGCCATGGTGCAAAGCATGACCGCCTTCGCCCGCTGTGAGGAGACGGCGGCTGGCTGCGCAATCGGTTGGGAGTTGCGGGCGGTGAACCACCGCTTTCTCGATGTGCAGTTTCGTCTGCCCGATGAACTGCGGGCCCTTGAGTATCCGTTGCGGGAAGCCGTCGCGGGTCAGCTCAATCGCGGCAAGGTGATGTGCGTCCTGGCTGTCAGCCAAAACAGTACCAGCGAAGCCTTGGAGCTGAACAGGCCCTTGCTGCTGCAATTGTTGGCCACCTTGGAACGGGTGCGGCGCGACGCGCCGGAGGCGCACACCAGCAATCCGATGGATCTGCTGCGCTGGCCTGGAATGCTGCAGCAGGCCGCCATAAGCCCGGATGGACCGGTGGCGGAGGCCATCAAGGCGCTGTTCAAAACCGCGCTCGACGCCCTTGTGCAAGCCCGGCGCAAAGAGGGCGAAGCGCTCAAGGACGCCATCGGCAAGCGCTTGGACGAGATCGACGGCATCGTCGCCGAGTGTCGGCAGCTCTCCACTGGTGTTGCCGAGGACCTGCGGGTCCGGCTGCAAGCCCGGCTGGCGGAACTCAAGGCGGAAGTTGCCGCCGATCGTTTGGCCCAGGAAGTCGCCCTGTTGGCGCAAAAGGCCGACGTGGCCGAGGAGCTCGACCGCTTGGCCATTCACCTTCATGAGGCCCGCTCCCGCCTGAACGGCCCCGGCCCCCATGGGCGCCGGCTCGACTTTCTGGCCCAGGAATTGATGCGCGAAGCCAACACCTTGGCGGCCAAGTCCGCGCTGCCGAGCGCTGCCGGGTTCGCCGTGGACTTGAAAGTCGCCATCGACCAGATCCGCGAACAGGTCCAAAACCTCGAATAACCGCCCATGACTGATGCCAAGGAGAACTCACCTGCGAGGGGTGCCCCCTCGCGCTCCCCGAGAGGGCTGCTGTTCGCCATCTCGGCGCCTTCGGGGGCCGGCAAGACCAGCTTGGTCAAGGCGCTGACCAAGGCCGATCCGGGGCTGGTGGTTTCGGTGTCGCACACCACCCGACCGAAGCGAGCCGCCGAGGTCGATGGCCGGGACTACCATTTCGTTGATCCCGCGCGCTTCGCCGCCATGGCGGACAGCGGGGAGTTTCTGGAGCACGCCGAGGTGTTCGGCCACCGCTACGGCACCGCGGCGCGGGAGGTGGCCGACCAGCGGGCGGGCGGGCGCGATGTCATTCTCGAGATCGACTGGCAGGGCGCCGCCCAAGTTCGCCGCCAAGTGCCGGACCTGATTGGGGTGTTCGTGTTGCCGCCGTCCCGGCATGCGTTGAAGGAGCGGCTCGCGGCACGGGGCGCCGACAGCCCGGAATCCATGACCAAACGCTTGGTCGAAGCGCGTTCGGAAATGTCCCACGTCGCCGACTTCGACTACGTCGTGATCAACGACGACTTCAATGCCGCACTGGGCAATCTCCAAGCCATCGTCCAAGCGGAGCGCCTCAAAACGCCAGTGCAGTCCAAAAGGCAGGGGGCGCTCATTGATGGTCTCTTGTCTTGACGGGACGACGGAGGCTAGACTCAAGTGTTGTTGCGACTTTTATGCATTATTTGTGCATTATGTGCATGGCGGGTGTACCATCCCGCGGATAAGGATAGCTAGGCGAGCGCTTTGGAGAGGGCAATGGCCCGCTTGATGCTTGGAAAACGCCGGTTGGACGGCAGTGGCTTTGCGAGGGCAGCTTGTGGCTCGGGGGACTGCGGCAGCAGTTGAACTCGACTCCGGCCCCTCGGCGCAGTTGGCCGCTCGGGCCCGGCGCGACCAGGTGGCTGCGCCCTGCACGTTTGCCGGGCTGCGCGACACGTTGAGCGACTATCTGCCCGCCGCGGAAATCGACGCAGTTGACACTGCCTATGCCTACGCCGACCAAGCCCACTCCGGCCAGTGGCGGCTGACCGGGCATCCCTACATTTCCCATCCCTTGGCGGTGGCCGCCATTCTGGCGCAGATGCGCATGGATCACGAGACGCTGATGGCGGCCCTCCTGCACGACGTGATCGAGGACACGGCGGTGGCGAAGGCGACCTTGGGGAAGCGTTTTGGCAAGCCGGTGGCGGAACTGGTGGACGGGGTCTCCAAACTGTCGGCCATGTTCAGCAGCCACGCCGAGGCGCAGGCCTCGAACATGCAGAAGATGGTGCTGGCGATGGCCCGGGACGTTCGGGTGGTGCTGGTCAAGATCGCCGACCGCCTGCACAACATGCGCACCATCGGAGCGTTGCCGGTGGATCGGCGGCGGCGCATCGCCCGGGAAACCCTCGACTACTACGCGCCGATCGCCTATCGGCTGGGCATGGCCCGCATCGGCACGGAGCTTGAGGATTTGAGTTTTGCGGCGCTGCATCCCTTGCGCGCCGACCGCATCGAACGGGCGGTGGCGAAGGCCCGAGGGCGGCGGCGAGCGCTGGTCAAGGAAGCCCGCAAGGCGCTGCAGGCCGCCCTCGAAGCGGAGGGCGTGGCGGCCGAGGTGAGTGGCCGCGAGAAGCACCTGTACTCGATCTACAACAAGATGAAAAGCCAGCGCAAGCCGTTCCGCGAGATCATGGACGTGTTCGGCCTGCGGGTCGTGGTGGGCGACGAAGATGCGTGCTACCGGGCGCTCGGCGTGGCGCACGGCCTCTACAAGCCGGTTGCGGGCCGCTTCAAGGACTACATCGCCATCCCCAAGGCCAATGGCTACCAATCCCTGCACACCACTCTGTTCGGTGCCCACGGCGCGCCGATCGAGGTGCAGATCCGCACCCAGCACATGGCCGAGGTGGCGGACCACGGCATTGCCGGCCATTGGCTGTACAAGGGGGCCGAGGATGACGCCCCGGGCGGCCAGCGCACCCACCGCTGGATGCGCGACCTCGTGGAAATGCAGCAGCGCTCCGGCAACCCGGAGGAGTTCATCGAGAGCTTCAAAAGCGATCTCTTCCCCGACAACGTGTACGTCTTCACGCCGCGCGGCGACATCTTGGAGTTGCCCAAGGGGGCGAGCCCCGTGGACTTCGCCTACGCCATCCACACCGACATCGGCAACCGCTGCGCGGCCTGCCGTATCGACCGGGTTCTGTCGCCGCTCTCGCAGCAACTTGAGAGCGGCCAGAGCGTCGAGATCATCACCGCCAAAAGCGTTAGCCCCAGCCCGGATTGGCTGACCTTTGCCGTTTCCGGCAAGGCCCGGGCGGGTATCCGCCACGCCCTCAAGAACCGCCGCCGGGCTGAAGCCATCGCCTTGGGACGCAAACTCCTGAACCGCTCGTTGGCCAACGCCGGCTCGCAAATCAGCGATCTCGACTTCCGTCGCCTGCGGCGCGTGTTCAAGGAGTTCGGTGCCCGCCGCCTCGACGACGTGCTGAGCGCCATCGGCGTCGGGGACCTGATGGCCTACGCCGTGGCGCAACGGCTGCTGGCCGCCGACAACCCGGGTTTCGAAGCGGTTCCGGTTGAGCACGGCGGGCCGGTCACCATCAGCGGCGGTGAAGGGTTGGTCATCACCTGCAGCCGTTGTTGCGGACCGGTGCCCGGCGACCCCATCGTCGGCCGCATGACGCCGGGCAAGGGCTTTGCCGTCCACGCGCAGTCCTGCCCCAATATCGCCAAAGCCAAGCGGGAGCGCCCCGAACAAATCATCCCGGCCCGCTGGACCAAGACCCCGGACAGCGAGTTCGCCACGCCGTTGCACCTGTCCGTCAGCCGCCGCAAGGGCATCATCGCCGATCTCGCCACCGCCATCGCCACCGCCAACGCCGGAGTCGAGCACATCGACGTCACCGAGCGCAATGCCGAAACCAGCGCCGTTTCGGTGACGGTCAGCGTTGCCAACCGAAACCACCTAGCGCAGGTCATCCGCCGCATGCGCAACATTCCGGACGTCATCAACATCGCCCGGGGCAGCGCCTGAGGCCAAACCCGGAAGCACCCTGAACCAAGCCAAATCGAATCCGGGCGACACGCCTGTAACCGCGCTGAAAGGCGTCGGGCCAGCTCTTGCTGCCACCTTGGGCCGCTTGAACATCGCAACGGCGATGGACCTGCTGCTGCACCTGCCGCTGCGCTACCAGGACCGCACTCGAATCGTGCCGCTCAAGGCGCTGCGCATTGGCCAGGAGTGCTTGGTGCAAGGCCAAGTCACCGACAGCCGCATCACCTACGGGCGGCAGCGCAATTGGTTGGTGGTTCTCAACGACGGCGAAGGCGCGCTGACGCTGCGCTTCTTCCACTTCAGCCAAAGGCAGGTGGAGAGCTTGAAGATCGGCCGCATCGCCCGCTGCTTTGGCGAGGTTCGCGCTGGGCCCACGGGGATGGAGATGGCCCATCCCGAGTATCGCGACTACGCCGAACCGCCGACCGAACTGGAGGCCGGCCTCACCCCGGTCTATCCCACCACCAAGGGACTCGGACAGACCCGCCTGCGCGCCTTGGTTGCGCAGGTCCGGGCCTTGGACTGGCCGCAAGGCTTGTCTTTTCCACTGGAGTCCTTGTTCTTCCTCCACCTTCCGCCAACCGGCGCGACGGGCGACGACATCGCCGAAGCCCAGGAACGCATCGCCCGCGACGAGTTGACCGCCTACTACTTGGTGATGCGCTTTCGGCAGAGCCAGCGCCAGAGCCAACACGCGCCGCCGCTGCCGCAAGCACAGCAGCTCGGCCGAACGCTGCTTGAACAGCTCGGCTTCAAGCTGACCGGCGCCCAACGGCGCGTCGTGCGCGAAGTGCTGCTCGACCTCGCTGAGGCCCGCCCCATGCTGCGGCTGCTGCAAGGCGATGTGGGCAGCGGCAAGACTGTGGTGGCCGCCTTCGCCGCCATCCGCGCCGCGGAGCACCAAGCGCAGACCGCCCTCATGGCGCCCACTGAAATTCTCGCCGAGCAGCACTACCTGAGCTTCTCAAGCTGGCTTGCGCCCTTGGGGATTCCGGTGGCGATGCTCACCGGCGGCCAGAGCAAGGCGGTGCGGCAGCGGGTGCTCGACGGTCTGGCCAGCGGCGAGACCTTGGTCGCGGTCGGCACCCACGCGCTGTTCCAGCAGGCCACCGCGTTTGCCAATCTCGCCCTCACCATCGTCGATGAGCAGCATCGCTTCGGCGTCCACCAGCGCATGGCCCTGCGGGCCAAGGGGCGCACGCCCCATCAGCTCATCATGACGGCAACGCCGATACCGCGCACCCTCACCATGGCCCTGTACGCGGACATGGATGTCTCCCTGCTCGACGAGCTGCCGCCAGGACGCCAGCCCATCGACACCCGTCTAGTTGCCGCCAGCCGCCGGGACGAGGTGTTGGCGCGGATCGCCAAGGTGCTCGACGCCGGCCAACAGGCCTACTGGGTCTGCACCCTGATCGAGGATTCCGATCAACTCTACGCCGAGTCCGCCGAAAGCACTTGGCAAAGGCTTAAGGCGCAACTGCCGGGCCGGCGTATCGGCCTGATCCACGGGCGCATGAAGAGCGAGGAGAAGGCCGCCGTCATGGCGGCGTTCAAGTCCGGGGAGCATCAGTTGCTGGTGGCCACCACGGTGATCGAAGTCGGCGTCGATGTGCCCAACGCGAGCCTAATGGTGATCGAAAACCCGGAGCGCTTGGGGCTGGCCCAACTCCATCAACTCCGTGGCCGCATCGGCCGTGGTAGCCGCAAGAGCTACTGCATCCTGCTCTACGGCACCCCGCTCGGCGAGGTCAGCCGGGAACGGCTCAAGGTCATTCGCGAGAGCCAGGACGGCTTCCACATCGCCGAACAGGACTTGGCCCTGCGCGGCCCCGGCGAAATTCTCGGCACCCGGCAAACCGGCGAGACGCGCTTTCGGGTGGCGAGCCTCGAGCGTCACGCTCACCTCATTCCAGAGATCATCCAGGAAGGCCAACGGCTGCTCGCCGAGGCGCCGGAAGAGGCTGAAGCCCTACGCCTGGCTTGGGCAGGCGGCGATGTGGGGCCGGTGTCGGTCTGATGGGCCCTAGGAAGAGGTGCCGCTGCCCCCAGGAGGCCGCGGGATGGGTCGGATCAACCCCCTTGGGCAAGTGTCGAAAGGAACTCCGTCAGCAAGGCCACGGGCCGGCCCGTGGCACCCTTCGCAGCGCCGTTGGAGAGCCATGCGCTGCCAGCGATGTCCAAGTGGGCCCACTTGAACTTCTCCGTAAAACGAGACAGGAAGCAGCCGGCCGTTATGGTCCCGGCATGCTTGCCACCGATGTTTGCGATATCGGCGAAGTTCGAATCCAGCTGTTTCTGGTACTCACTCCACAGCGGTAGCTGCCACGCGCGATCAAGGCAGTCTTGACCACACTGGAGCAGCCGGTCCAGCAGTGGTTGGTCGTTGCCCATGACGACGTTTGCCTCGTTTCCGAAGGCGGCTATGGCCGCGCCCGTGAGGGTCGCGATGTCGATTACATGGCTGGGCTCAAAGCGTTCAGCGTAGGTTAGGGCGTCGCAAAGCAGGAGCCGCCCCTCGGCGTCCGTATTCAGGATCTCCACCGTCTTGCCCGACATGCTCGTGACAATATCGCCGGGCTTTGTTGCGCCGCCGCTGGGCATGTTTTCGGAGGCCGCGACCAAGCCGACCACGTTGACTGGCATCTTCAGGTTGGCGATGGCGCTCATCACGCCCAGCACGGCCGCGGAGCCGCACATGTCGAATTTCATCTCGTCCATCGCGGGGCCTGGTTTGATGCTGATGCCGCCAGTGTCGAATGTAACCCCCTTCCCGATCAGGCAAACGGGTTTGTCGTCCTCATCCCCTCCGCGGTAGTGCAGGACGATGAGATAGGCATCTTCAATCGAGCCGGCGGCGACCGAGAGGAAACAGCCCATCCCGAGTTCCTTCATGCGTGCCTCGTCGATCACCTCCACCTCGATGGCCTCGTGGTCGTTCGCCAAGTCTCGGGCATGATTGGCCAAATACGTCGGTGTGCAAACGTTGGCGGGCAGGTTGCCAAGCTGGCGGGCGCGATTCACGCCTTGGCCGACAGCCTCGCCGCGACGCATGGCATCGTCAAGATTTTCAGGCGTTGCGGGAACGGACAGATTCTCCAGCACCGCTTTGCGCTTCTTGTCTTCCTTCGTCGTCACGTAGCGGTAGGCGGCGGTCTCCGCTTCCTGGGCGAGCCTCGCCGCGAGCCAGTTGATGTCGATGTCGTTCACGGCAAGATCCGGCAAAACGAAATGGGCGTGCGGCATGTTCCCAGCCAACACCGCCTTCAGCGCTTGGGAAAGGAACTTGGCGGCTTCCTTGGGGCCGCACTTGTCCCGCTCGCCAGCGCCGACGAGCAGCACACGTCCTGCCGCACAGCCTTTGGGGTTGTGCACCAGGTGCCGGTCGTCGTTGCTCTCCCACGTGTAGTCGCCGCTGGCTAGAACGGCGCTCAGCGCACCGTTCAGCGCAGCGTCCAAGATCTGTGCGTTGTCGCCGAGACGACCGTCCTTCCAAACGGGCAGGACGACGCAGTCGGCGGCGACTTCGGCAATGGATTCGGTAACGGACTCGTATTGCATTTTTTTGCCTCCAGTCTGGGCGGTCTATAGCAACAGCTCGGCTAGTCGGTTGATATCAGGGGCTGTGGGAGTCAAGGCGGTGGGTGGCTTTCGTCGACGTCGGTCGCAGCGCCCCACTTGGGCGGGCGTTTCTCCCGAAGCGCCGCGACCCCTTCTGCAAAGTCCGGCTCGCCCATCATGTCGTTGGCCAGGGCTTCGGAACGGCGCACGGAGTCAGCGGGGCTGGCGTTGAGGTCGCGGTAAATTTGCCAGCGGGTTTGGCGCAAAGCGTTGGGGGAGACGGTTTCGATGAGGCCTCGGGCGTAGTCGTGCACGCGGCTTTGCAGGTCCGCCGCCGCCACAAGCTCATTGACGATGCCCAGTTGAGCGGCTTCGTCGGTGGTGAAGACGCGGCTGGTCAGCAGCAGGTCGTTGGCGCGGGCCAAGCCGGCCAGGCGCGGCAGAATCCAGGACAGGCCGTATTCCGCAGGTAGGTTGAGCCTGCCGTGGGCGGTGGTGAGCTTGGCGCCGGGCACCGCGAAGCGCAGGTCGGTGAAGCAGGCGAGGGCGAGGCCAACACCGGCCGCGGGGCCGTTGATGGCGGCGATGATCGGCTTGGCGAGACCGAAGTGGCAGGCGAAGGGAGCGTCGAACTCTTCGGCCACCCCGTAGCCGGGGGTCGCCAAGTCCGGGGCGGTGCCCGGGTCGTAAGCACCCCGCTCGGCGTGTCCGGCGAGCGCCTCGGCGTCGCCGCCCACGCAAAAGCCGCGTCCTGTGCCGGTGACGATGATGACCCCGACATCGGCATCCTCGTCGAGTTGCTGCAAGCACCAGCGGTACTCGGTGTGCATGCGCCCGGTCCAGGCGTTCAGGCGGTGGGGGCGGTTCAGCCAGATGGTGCCGACTCCATCGGCCGTCGCCATGCGCGTGGCCTTCAACTCCATCAGCGGGCCTCCAAGTAGGCCTTCTCCGTCAGATCGGTGTAGCGGCGAACGCCCTTCATGAAGCCGGTGTAGGAGTCGTAGATGCGCTGCGAGAGTTCATCCTCGCTGGCTGCTTCGGCCACCACCTGCAGGGAGGCCTCGTGCAGTTTTTCGATTACCGCGGGGGGCAGGGGACGCAGCAGAACGCCGTGCTCGCGCTCCAGCGTGTCCAGCGCCGCCACGCTGCGGGCGGTGTAGTCCGCCAGGGTGTCGTCGTTGATGGCTTGGGCCGCGGTGGCGATCATCGCCTGCAGGTCGGCGGGCAATGCCTCATAGGCCTCGCGGTTGACGATCAGCTCCAGCACGGTGCCCGGTTCATGCCAGCCGGGGTAGTAGTAGTAGCGCCCGGCGCTGTACAGGCCCAAGGCCAAGTCGTTGTACGGCCCGACCCATTCGGTGGCGTCGATGACGCCGGTCTGGAGCGCCGTGAAGACCTCCCCGCCCGGAATGGTGACCGGCACCCCCCCGGAGCGCTCCAGCACCTCGCCGCCGAGGCCGGGGATGCGCATCTTCAGTCCGGCCAGATCCTCAAGCGCGTTGATCTCCTCGTTGAACCAGCCCGCCATCTGCACGCCGGTGTTGCCCGCCGCAAAGGGGACCACGTCAAAAGGCGCGTACAGTTCGTGCCAGAGTTCAAGGCCGCCGCCGTAGCGCAGCCAAGCGTTCATTTCCTGGCCGGTCATGCCGAACGGAATGGCAGAGAACAGGGGCGCGATGGGCATCTTGCCGCGCCAGTAGTAGGCTGCGCCGTGGCCCATCTCCGCGGTGCCCGCGGACACCGAATCAAACACCTCGAAGGCGCCGACCAGTTCTCCGGCGCCGTACACTCGAATGTCCAGCCGACCATCACTCATCACGCGCAGGCGATCAGCCAAGTTCTCCGCAGACATGCCGGCACCGGGCAGGAACTTGGGCCAGGTGGTGATGATCTTCCACTCGTAAACCTTGGCCGGGACTGCGGCCGCTTCGGTGTCCGAGTCCGAGTTCGGTGTCTCATCGGCGCAACCGAGAAGACCGATCAACAGGGCGGCGAGCCAGCCTCCGCGGCGGCCTCCTTCTTTGGAGCTAGCTTTCATGTTGTGTTTCCCTTGCCAACATTGGGTTCAATCCAGGGCTTCGAGGTTTGCGGCGCTGAGCATCAGCCACTTTTCGCCAGCGGCGGCGAAATGCACCTGCACCCGAGTGCGTTCGCCATGGCCGTCGCACTGCAGCACCACGCCCTCGCCAAACTTCTGATGCGCCACCCGCTGGCCGATGTTGACGGCGCTCGGCTCCGGAGCAAACAGGCCGCGCACCGGGTTGAGCAGGCTTGATGTGCGATCCACCATGCGCCGGACGCGGATTTCGGAGACTAGGTTCGGCGGCAGCTCGCGGATGAAGCGGGACGGGCGATTGTAGTTTTCGACCCCGTGCAGGCGGCGCGTCTCGGCATGGGTGAGGTAGAGCGTGCGCATGGCGCGGGTGATGCCCACGTAGCACAGCCGGCGTTCTTCCTCCAAGCCGTTCTCGGTTTCCCGGGACTGGCGGTGGGGAAACAGACCCTCCTCCAGGCCGGTGATGAACACGGTGGGAAACTCCAGCCCCTTGGCCGAGTGCAGCGTCATCATCTGCACGGCCGGGCCGGCGCTCGATTCCCGGTCCCCGGCATCCAACGCCGCTTGGTCGAGAAACTCCTCAAGCTCCGACACCTCGGGTTGGTCCGCGTCCTGCAGCGGGAAGACCAGCTCGCCGCTGAACTGCCGGGCGGCGCTGACCAGCTCCTGCAAGTTCTCCTTGCGGGCGAGGCCCCGTTCGCCCGGCTCGCGGCCGTGATAGTCCATCAGGCCGCTGGCCTCGATCACCCACTCGGTGAGTTCATGCAGGCTCAGGTTCTCCCCGCCCTCAGCCATGCCGTCGATCAGCTTGATGAACTCCGCGACCGCATTGGCTGCCCGCCCGCGCAACTGCCCCTCGTGGATGGCCTCCTTGCTGGCCTGCCAGAGGGAGACGGTACGGGCGCGGGACAGTTCGCGAACCGCTTCCAAGGTCTTTTCGCCGATGCCCCGGGGCGGGGTATTCACCACCCGCTCGAAGGCCACGTCGGCATGGCGGTCATGCGTCAGGCGCAGGTAGCTGAGCGCGTTCTTGATCTCGGCCCGCTCAAAGAAGCGGAATCCGCCGTAGATGCGGTACGGAATGTCGGCCCGCATCAAGGCCTCCTCCAGCACCCGCGATTGGGCGTTGGAGCGGTACAAAACCGCCATCTCATCGGCGCTGCCGCCGTCCTCGATGGCACCCGCGATGCGCTCCGCGACGAAGCGGGCCTCATCGAGGTCGTTGTCGGCGGAGTAAAGCTGAATGGGAT
>CAZRBP010000010.1:0-2537 GCA_964598305.1 uncultured Pseudomonadales bacterium
CCCGCCTTCCCGAGTTGCTCCGCCAAGTTGAGCGGGGCGAGAGATTCACCATTACCCGGCGCGGGGTACCAATCGCCAAATTGGTGGGTGTCGAGGAAAGCGCGAGGGATTGTCGAGTGGCCATTGAACGCTTGAAGGCATCCCGTGCCGGGCGGCCGTCCCTGTCAGTCGATGAACTGATCGCCGCCCGCGACCAAGGCCGGAAGCCGTAGGTGTTGTGAATACTTCCATGGAACTTGCGACTGGTTGAATGTGAAGCGGATTCGGGTGGCCAGTTCGAGGGCGGGACGCCCTCGCTCCGGGAAAGCAGCGAGGCTCTCCGCGTGTCCCCGTTTGGGCTGCGCTGCGTCCCGCTACCCAATCTCCGGCCGCGGCATGATTGGGTTATCCCCCGGCCGGAACAGCTCATGGGCCCGCTTCCAGCCCGCGAAGGTGGCCAGGATGTGCGGCGGGTCGCCGTGGATTTCGGTGAAGCAGCCGTTGGCGCTGCGGGTGTCCAGGTAGGCGGCGTTGACGTTGTCGGCCCAGAGGTCGCAGGCGGTCTCGAAGCCCATGTCGTTCAGGCGCTTCATTTCCGCATGGAAGTCGTTGACCAGCACGCCAATGTGGTGGAAGCCCTCCTCGCCGCGCACGTACATGTCCCGGTAGATGGAGGGCGTCTCGTCGTGCTGCTCGATGAACTGGATCATCATGTCGCCTAGATAGCCGAAGGCATAGGACACGTCGGCCTCCTGGGGGGTGCCCCGATAGGTGAAGCGGTCGGTGACGTGGTGGGGCGCCAGCACAAAGGGGCCGGCGCCGAACAGTTTTGACCAGTTGTGGCAGGCCTGTTCGAGATCATTGACCAAGTAGGCTTGCTGAAACAGCGGGTAGGTGGTGAGCATTTTCATGGCGTTTCCGGTTAGCATGGGCGAAGAATCAAGTTAACATCATTTGCCTAAGGAGGACATTACTATGGCAACAGTCTTGGTCACCGGCGCCAGCCGGGGCATCGGTTCGGAACTCGTCAAGCAATACTCGGCGGAAGGGGCGAATGTCATCGCTTGCGTGCGCGACACGTCAGCGGCGCCGGGCCTCGACGGGGTCAACGGCAACGTGCGGGTTTTGCAGATGGACACGGGCAGCCCGGAGTCCATTGCTGCCGCGGCTGCGGAAGTGGGCGACCAAGCCTTGGACGTGATCATCAACAATGCCGGCTACGTCGGCGGCGCCAAGCAGGGCATCGACGATGTGGACTTGGACGAGTGGCACCGCACATTGGACATCAACACCATCGGCCCGCTGCTCATCGCTCGCGCTTTCAAGGCCAACTTAGCTGCATCGGGCGACGGCAAGCTGATGAACGTCACCAGCCAGTTGGCGGCTTCGACCTGGCCCTTCGGCG
Organism: uncultured Pseudomonadales bacterium; assembly: GCA_964598305.1. GTDB lineage: Bacteria > Pseudomonadota > Gammaproteobacteria > Pseudomonadales > Azotimanducaceae > Azophilus. Next base: position 1,385 of record CAZRBP010000010.1, read on the forward strand.
GCATGCTGATCTATTCCTCCACCAAGGCGGCGCTCTCCAAGGTGGGGCAGATCCTGGCGCTCGACTGGAAGGAGGATCCCATCACCGTGGCGCTGGTGCACCCGGGCTGGGTGCGCACCGACATGGGTGGTCCGAACGCAGAGATTTCCGCCGAGGAAAGCGCCTCCGGCATCCGCGCCCTGATTGCGGGCATGACCAAGGCGGATTCCGGCAAGTTCTACAAGTGGAACGGCGATATTCATCCTTGGTAGTCGGCGCGGCGCGGGCTCCAAGTCCGGCGTTCTGAAGCGCTTTACGTAACCATCCGGTGGAGTTCTGGCTTCGACTCACGGCGGTAGCGCTAGCCGGCTACGTTGGCCTTTGCCTGCTGCTGTACCTGCTGCAGGACTGGATGATCTTCTTTCCGCGGTCCTTAGAAACTGAGCCGACCGGAGCGCACATCGAGCGTGCATCGCTACGGAGCGACGAAGTGACATTGCGCGGATGGATCGTCAATGGCCACTCGCGAGGTCCATTGCTGTTCTACTTCGGCGGCAACGCGGAGGAAGTGTCGGGGTTGACGGACCTGTTCGCCAAGCTCGATGCCGTCACGGTGTTGATGAACTATCGGGGCTATGGCGAGAGTGGCGGCCGGCCATCGGCGGCGCATTTGATCGACGACGCAGCGGCGGTGGTTGGCGGGTTCCGCAGCCGCTTCGGCCAAGACCGACCGGTGGTGCTGTTCGGACGCAGCCTCGGCACCGGCATCGCCGCGCTGGCCGCTCGGGCCGGAGGCATTGATGGCCTCATTCTGCTCAGCCCCTACCGCAGCATCGAGCACATCGCCAAGCGGCGCTTCCCGTTCGCCCCAGTGGGCTGGCTGCTGCGGCACAACATCGACGCCACGCTGGCCATTGAGGCGTTGCCGAAGCGCATCCTTATTCTCTATGCCACCCAGGACTCGGTGGTGCCAACCAGCGAGTCCCGGGCCTTTCTTGGCGAGCTTAAGTCCGATCCCCAAGTCGTGGAATTCGATGGGCCCCACAACATCCCGCTGGAGATGCCGCGACTCTGGCGGGCGATCGAGGAATTCGTTCATCAGGCCTGAGGTTGCGGATTCCCATTGCCGGGCTTTCGTGTTTCACTACCCCTAGTCGATGGCAGGTAGGGGAGG
>CAZRBP010000010.1:2637-44040 GCA_964598305.1 uncultured Pseudomonadales bacterium
ACTACCCCTAGTCGATGGCAGGTAGGGGAGGACGCAGCACCATGGGCATTCTGGATGGCAAGACCGCCGTCGTCACCGGCGCAGCGGTGGGGCTGGGCAACGCCTTTGCCCGGGCCTTGGCAGACGAAGGGGCGGCATTGGCCGTGTGCGACGTGCGCCCGGACATCGCGAACTTGGCCGATCAGACCAATAGGCCGGTGCTGGCTGTGGAGGCGGACGTATCCGACGCCGAAGCGGTGCGCGGCTTCATCGATCAGGTGCTTGAACGCTTTGGGCGCATCGACGTATTGGTCAGCAACGCGGGCGTCTGGGCCGCATCGGAGGCTTCGGACCCCATCGACAAAACACTGAGCGATGCGGCCAATCTGGTCGGCACTAACCTCAAGGGCGTGTTCCTTTGCGGGAGGGCAGTGATCCCGGCCATGATCCGCCAGGGCGGCGGCCACATCATTAACGTCAACACCGACCATGTTCACACCTGCGGTTCGCCCTACGAGGAGTCCCACGACGACGCCCCAAACTGCCCGTTCCTGGACATCGCACCCCGGCCCACCGGCGGCGGGCCGGCCATGGATCTCTACGACGCCGCCAAGTGGGGCATCAACGGGTTGACCTTCGGCTGGTGCCAGGCGCTCAAGCCCCACAACATCCGCGTCAACGGGCTGTGCATGGGTGCCACGGACTCCCACATGCTGCGTGGCTTCCACAATTTCGATCCCCCTCCGGAGGAGGAGGCCAACTGGATGAAGGCGGAGGACATCGCTCAAGTGATGATTGAGTTGATCGCCGAAGGACCGGAGGGACGCAGCGGCGAGAACCTTGGCTTTGCGATGGGGCACCCGGTCGTGCTGCCGCCGCGGCGCGGCAATCTCTACTTCATTGAAGCCGAGGAGGCAGGCTGATGGGCGCCTTGGAGGGGCGGTCGGCCATCGTCACGGGCGGCGCCACCGGGCTCGGCCGCGCCTTTGTCGAGGCGCTGGCCGGCGAGGGCGCCAACGTCACCCTTTGCGACCTTCTGCCGGAGTCGCCGGATGTCGCGGCCGCTGTCGCCGGTCCCGGCAAAGTGCAAGGCATCGTCGCCGACGTCTCCAAGCTCGAAGACCTTAAGCGCCTCACCGCCGCCGCCCAGGACGCATTCGGCGGTGTGGACCTGTTGGTCAACAATGCCGGTCGGTGGCGGCGAACGCCCGTAACCGACCCCTATGAGAAGGCAGTGGCCGACTGGGACTTCATCATGGACACCAACCTGATGGGCGTCCTGCTGCTGTCCAGGCTCTGCGTGCCGCTGATCGTCGAGGCGGGCGGTGGCGACATCGTCCACATCAGCACCTACTACGTGCTGCCCGCCAAGAGCCCCGGCACCAACAGCCCGGACACCGACCTCTACAACGCCTCCAAGTGGGCGCTCAACGGCTTCACCCAAGCGTGGTCGCGCTCCCTTGAGGAGTACAACGTGCGCGTCAACGCCCTGTGTATGGGCGCGACCGACACCGCCATGCTGCGCGGCCTTTGGGATGGCGAACCGCCCGCCGAGCAAGTCGCCACCTGGATGCGCCCGGAACAGATTGCCCAGCAACTGCTTGACCTGCTCGCCGATGGCCGCAGCGGCGAGAACATCGGCGCTTGGGTGGGCGAGCCGGTGGCACTCGGGCCGCGCAAGCCGGCGCATCGAACGGTAACCGGCTAGCGAGCCCAATCAAGATGGCTTCGGCAAAGCCGTTGATCTCCGTTGTCGTGATTTTCCATGACATGGTCCGGGAGGCGGAACGAACGCTGCTGTCGCTGTCCGCGGCCTATCAATCGACGGACTTTCCCTACCAGGTGATCGCCGTGGACAACGGCTCCTCTCGGCCTTTGGGCAAGTCACGGGTGCGCCGCTTTGGGCCCCAATTCGAGCATCACTTCTTCGCCACCTCATCGCCCTCGCCCTGCGCGGCGGTCAATTGGGCTGTGCAGCGGGCCGCAGCCGATCATGTTGCGGTGCTGGTTGACGGCGCCCGCATTCTCAGCCCTGGTGTGTTGAACCTGTTCGCCGCCAGCATCAGGGGCTTTGACTGCCCGTTCACCTACACGCTGGGCTTCCATCTCGGCGATGAACTGCAGAACCTCTCGGTTGCCAAGGGCTACGACCAGGCCGTGGAGGACGCGCTGCTGGAGGAGGCGAACTGGGAGGACGACGGCTATCGACTGTTTCGCATCGCCTGCTTGGCGGCCTCCTCGGAAGCGGGCTACTTCGGAGCGCTGCAGGAAAGCAACTGTTTCCTGATTCGGCGCGATCTGTTCGCCGACTTGGGCGGCTTCAACGAAGCCTTTCAAAGCCCCGGGGGCGGCTTGGTCAATTTGGATTTCTTTCAGCGGGCCAACCGCCACCCAGCGACGACGACCATCGCCCTGTTGGGGGAGGGGTCGTTTCATCAGTTTCATGGTGGCGTCGCCACCAACGTGCCCATGAGCGACCATCCTTGGGCGCGATACCAAGCAGAGTATCAGGCGATTTATGGCCATCGGTGGGAAAAGGATGAGAGCGTTGAGGCCATCTGGCTTGGCCGCTTGCATCCCTTGGCGCGGCGCTTCGCGTTGGCTTAGCGACTTGATAGGCGAATAGGCAGCCCCATGTTCGCTTTGCTTAGGGCTGGGCTTTAGCGCCCAACAGCACCCCCGCATCCCTCAGCCGGGTCAGGATGGCGGCGCCCTCTTGGTGAACGCGAGCCTTGGTGGCGTTTGGCAGCTCCTTGGCCAGTTGGTCGAGGGCTTGATGCCCGGTATGGCCATCGCGCAGGAGTTCGAGCAGGCGGTGGGTCAGGGCGTTGGATGCCATTGTGCCGACCGAATCGTCGGCTCGCCGCCATGCGATGAGCCAAGTGGGCTTGGGCTGCACTTCATCGGCTCGGTCCTTGGCGCGGATCTGGTGCACCGGGTAGCGGTAGGATAGCGGCCAAGCCAGCGGGGAGACGGCCACGGGGTGGGCGAGCAGGTCGCCTGCGGGGTCCATTGGTTCAACGGCGGAGGGTACTTCGGCTCTGCGCAAGACAGTGGGCACTCGTTCGTAGTGGCAGAGCTCCGGCAGGAAGTCGGGCACTTCCGGTGCGGTATCGCCCTGGAGGAAAGCCAGGAATTCCTCGCCGATGTCCCGGAAGTAGGGCGACTCGCTGCCGTGGCGTTCCAAAAAAGCCCGCACCAAGGCGTCCCAGTGACGGTCGCCGAGCAGCTTCTTCGCTTTCGGGAAGGCTCCGGCCAGGAATCGCTCGACGTTGTTGCGGATGAGGTCCTCATACACCTGCATCCGCGATGGCGGCACGTCCTGAGGCGCGCAATGAGCGGCGGGGTTCCTGACGCGGGCCGCGAATTGGCGCTGAAGGCGCAGGAAGTCAGGCGTCGTCACGGGCACCCTGCTCGGCGCGAATTTGCGCCACTTCGGCGAGCAGGTCGGCGAAGGGCGGGAAGTTGAAGTCCCGTTCGAGCACGGTCGGCAGGGCGCCGAAACGCCCGAAGGCTTCGCCCAGCAGCGTCCAAACCGGTTCTATGACCGCTGCGCCGTGGGTGTCCACACGCAACTCCGGGCCTCTCACCGCATGGCCGGCGATGTGCAGGTACATCGTGCGCTGGCCATCGATGCCGGCCAGAAAATCGTGTGGGTCGTATTGAAAATTGACGCTGTTGACGTAGATGTTGTTGACGTCCAGCAGCAGGCCGCAGTCGGCTTCGGCCAGCACGGCGTTGATGAACTCAAGCTCCGTCATCGCCGCGCCGGGAGTGGCGTAGCAGGACACGTTTTCGATGCCGATGCGGCGCTCGAGGTGGTCTTGCGCCTCACGGATGCGGCCAGCGACGTAGCGGACTGCCTCCTCGGTGAACGGGATTGGCATCAGGTCGTAGAGGTGGCCCTGCTCGTCGCTGCACCAACTGAGGTGCTCGGTGTAGGCATGGATGTGGTATCGGTCCAGAAAGGCCTTCACATCGGCGAGCAGCCGATGGTCCAAGGGTGCGGGGCCGCCGATTGAGAGCGACAGCCCGTGGCAGGCCAGCGGAAACCTCTCGGCGATGGCCTGGAACCGGCGGCCGAGCCGGCCACCGATTCCAATCCAGTTTTCCGGTGCCAGCTCAAGGAAGTCCAAGGCCGGCTGCGGGGCGGCGATGAGATCGTCAAGCAGGGACCGGCGCAGGCCAAGGCCCGCGCCGGACAACCCCGAACTCATCGCAATGTCGGGGTGACGCGGTTACTCGTCCTCGCCGCAGGAGCCTTCGCCGCAGGAGCCCTCTTCGTCCTTGTCGCCCTCTTCCCCGCAAGAGCCCTCACCGCAGGAGCCCTCGTCGTCCTTGTCACCCTCTTCACCACAAGAGCCTTCACCGCAGGAGCCTTCCCCCCCATGCGCGTCGGCCAGAAGGTCGTAGCGCGGCTCAAGTTCTTCGGCAGCGAACAGATCGCCCTCGGTGTTGGCCAAGGTGGTCATGGCCATCGACGCGGCGAAGGCGGCGCCAACCGCCAGGGCAATGGGCTTGATTTTGTCATTCGGCATTTGCAATTCTCCGGTTGTGTTTGTCGATGCCTGTTGGCAGGCTCATTCGGCAGTATAGCGCTGATTTCCGGCGCGAACACCTTGATGGAGCAATAGGGTCAGCGCAATCCAGCCTCCCGTTCCGCTTCACGCAGACGCTGCTCCATCTTCTTCACCGAAATCACGCCCTTTCTTGCCAATGCCTCTGCGAACAACGCCACCCGCAACTCTTCCAAGTCGAAGGGCAACTCGCGCCATTTGTCCTCGGCGTGGCGATCCGATTCCCGAAGCTGCAATAGGCGCCCCTCGAAGGCCTTGACTTGGGCCAGGCGCGCGGCGTCGCGTTGCGTATGGCCTTGCAGGTTGGCCAGGCGATGGTCGGCGGCTCGCAGGAAGCGGGACAAGTCGGGCAGTCGGGCGCTGGGGGTGCGCTGCAGTAGGTTGGGCGGCGTGAGGGCGTTCATCTGACTTTCCACATCGTCGCGGGCGGTGCGGAAAGCCGGCGAGGCCGAGCTCTCAAGGCGGGCGACAAGCTGCGCCCGGGCTTGCAGGATGTCCCCTAGGTGGGTGATGGTCTCGGTGAAGATGCCGGCGAGCCTTGGCCGTTCCGTTTTCAGCAACGCATCGAACGCCGCCTTCGTTGCGGGCAGCGGGCAGCCCTCGAAGTAACAGCGCCAAGCCACCGCCAGCATCACCGAGTCGACCAGTTGGCCGGTGTCGCCGAACACGGCTGCGTGGCGCACGAGGACGGGCTCCTTGAGTACCTGGCGCTCGAAGAAGCGCCTCGGCTTGCCCAAGGCGAGCCAGGCCAAGCGGGGGTAGCCTGTCCGGTTGGATTCGGCTTGCTCCGTGCGGGTGGCGCAGATGCCGAGGTCCACCGTATCGCCGCGGTCAACGAGCGCGGGATAGCCCACCAGAGCGTTCGCGCCACCGCCAAGTGCCGTCTCGGTCGGCAGGCCCCGATCGGGGAAGGCGGTGAGGCCCTGTTGTTCCTGGGCGTTAGCGGCACCTTCGGCCACCCGCGTGCGCACCTGCTCGAGGAACCGCCGCTGCAAGGCAGCCAGTTCCCGGCCTTGGGCGAGTGGCGCGCCATGCTCATCGATGACGCGAATGTTCATCAGCAGATGCGGCGGGACCTTTGCCTTGTTCCAAGCTGCGGGAGCGACGGGGACACCGAATTGACGTTCGATGACTGAGGCCAAGGCGGCTCGAAAGGACCCTTGGCGATAGCGATCGGGGGCGGCCAATGCCGGTTTGATGCGCTCGGCAGCGTCGGCGATGGGGGCAAGCTGGCGGCGCGCGGCCTTGGGCAGGCTGCGCAGCCAAGCTTTCACCAGCTTCGGTAGGAAGCCCGGCACCGACCACTCCAGCGCGTCCTCGTCGATGGCCTGCAGGACGCCTAGGGGCACGTCCACGTTGACCCCATCGTCGGCTTCGCCCGGCGCGAAGCGGTAGTGCAGGCGCAGCTCGGCCCCGGTTAGCAACAGCCGTGCGGGAAAGTCGTCGGGCGAGGCATTGGCGTTGCCGCTCAGCAGATCGGCACGGGACATTCTCAAAGAGCTGTCGGCCCGCTCGCCGCGTTGGTCTAGCCAATTGCGCAGCGGCTTAAGCCCGGTCACATCCGGCGGCAGCCGATGGTCGTAGAAGGCGCATTGATCGGCTTCGGATGCCAGCAGGTCGCGGCGTCGCCCCTTTTCCTCCCAGTCGAGAATCTCGGCGGCCAAGCGCCGGTTGTGCTTCAGGAAGGGGAGGGTGGGGGCTGCGGATTCCTCCCCCATGCCGCCGCCGACCAGGCCGTCGCGTATGAGAATTTGCCGGGCCGCCGCCGGATCAATCGGGGCGCAGCGCACCGGGCGGCGTTCAACGATCTTCAAGCCGTAGAGCAGCACCGTCTCGTAAACCATCGCCTCGCTGCGCTTGGCGCTCCAATGGGGCTCGCTGTGAGTGCGGCGCAGCAGGTGGCTGGCCGCCGACTCGATCCAGCCGGCTTCGATGGCGGCGGCGTTGCGGGCGTACACCCGATGGGTTTCGCTCACTTCCGCGGCCATAATCCACTCCGGGGTGCGTCCGGCGAGGCCGGAGCCGGGAAAGATCCGCAGCTTGAGCTGGCGTGCGCCGAGGTAGGCGCCCTGCTCGTCGTGGCGGGCCACGAGGCTCAGGGCGCCGTGCAGCAGTGCCCGGTGGATGCTGGCGTAGTCGGCTGGCTTTTGGTTGAGCCGCATGCCGAGCTGCCGCTGCACCGCCAGCAGTTGACGATGCACCTCCCGCCACTCGCGGATTCGTGACGGATTGAGGAAGGCCGACCTCAACGCCGCGGTGAAGGCACGGCGGGTTTGGCCTTGCCGAGCTTCCTCCAGCCAGGTCCACAGGTTGAGAATGGCCATGAAGTCGGAGCGTTTGTCGGCAAAGGCGGCGTGGGTTTGGTCCGCTTGGGCGCTGACGTTTAATGGCCTTTCTCGGGGGTCGGGCACGGCCAGTGCCGCGGCAATGATGCTGACCTCGCGCAGCGCCCCGTGCTTGGCGGCGGCGATGAGCATGCGGCTGAGGCGCGGATCCAATGGAAAACGGGCCATGGCCCGGCCCTCACGGGTGAGTTTGCCGTCGATCAGGGCGCCGAGTTCGTGCAGCAGCGTCAGGGCGTCCTTGATCGCCTTGGGTTCGGGGGGATCGAGAAAGGGGAAGCGCTCGATGTCGCCGAGTCCGAACGCTCGCATCTGCAACACCACCGAAGCGAGGTTGACCCGTTTGATTTCCGGGTCGGAGTAGAGTGGGCGGGCGCCGTAGTCCTCCTCGGTGTAAAGGCGGATGCAAAGGCCGGGGCCGATGCGCCCGCAGCGGCCTCGGCGCTGGTCGGCGCTGGCTTGGGAAATGGGTTCGATGGGCAACCGCTGCAGCTTGGAGCGGTAGCTGTAACGGTTGATGCGCGCCTTGCCGGGGTCCACCACGAAGCCGATGTTAGGCACGGTGAGCGAGGTCTCCGCGACGTTGGTGGCGAGCACGATGCGCCGCTTGGTGCCTGGTCGAAAAACCCGCTGCTGATCCTTGGCGGACAGGCGGGCATAGAGCGGCAGAATGTCAAAGCGGCCGGCGAGCGCCTTGCGCAGGAACTTCGCGGACTCGAAGATCTCCCGCTCGCCGGTCTGGAAAATGAGCAGGTCCTGGGCGGCGCGGCGGGGCGAGGCCTCGATGGCTTCGATGGCCCGGAGCAGATCGGCCTGCTCATCCCCGCTTGGTTCCAGATGGTGGGTCTCGACCGGGTGGCCGCGGCCGCTCACCTCAATGACCGGGGCCTCGCCAAAGTGCTGCGCGAAGCGGTCCACATCAATGGTTGCGCTGGTGATGATGAGCTTCAGGCCCGCACGCTTGGGCAGCAGCTTCTTCAGATAGCCGAGCAGGAAGTCGATGTTCAGGCTGCGCTCGTGGGCCTCGTCCACGATGATGGCGTCGTATCGGGAGAGCCTGCGGTCACGACGGATCTCGGTAAGCAACAAACCGTCGGTCATCACCTTGACGGCGGTTGATTCCGCCACCCGGTCGGTGAAGCGCACCGCAAAGCCCACTTGCTGGCCGAGTTCAACCCTGAGCTCCTCGGCGATGCGCTGGGCGGTGGCCCGGGCGGCGATGCGCCGTGGTTGGGTGTGGCCGATCATGGCCTTGCGGCCCAAGCCCGCGCGCAGGCAGATCTTGGGCAGCTGGGTGGTTTTGCCGGAACCGGTTTCGCCGGCCACGATCACCACTTGGTGCCGCGCCAGCGCATCAGCGATCTCATCCACGTGCCGGCTGATCGGCAACTCGCCGGGAAACTCGATGGCGGGCGTCCAAGCCCGCCTTATCGCGGGCGCCGTGCGCGTTTTAGGCATCGGATCGACCGTGCCGCTACTTGGACAGGGTGTTCATCCCCTCTTCGAGGCCGCGGATGGTCAGCGGATACATGGCGCCGTTGACTAGCTTTTGAGTCATGCCCACCGAGGTGGAGTATTCCCAGGTCTCCTGCGGCGTGGGATTGATCCACACGAGCTTGTCGTAAAGCTCGGTGAAGCGGGCCATCCAGTGGGCGCCGGGCTCCTCGTTCCAATGCTCCACGCTGCCGCCGGCGTGGGTGATCTCATACGGCGCCATGGTGGCATCGCCGACGAAGACCACCTTGTAGTCCTGGGCGTACTTGTTCAGCACTTCCCAAGTGGGGATGCGCTCGGTCATGCGGCGGCGGTTGTCCTTCCACACCGACTCGTAGATGAAGTTGTGGAAGTAGAAGCTCTGCATGTGCTTGAACTCAGTGCGGGTGGCCGAGAACAGCTCCTCGCAAATCTTGACGTGGGCGTCCATGGAGCCGCCGATGTCCAGGAACAGCAGCACTTTGACCGTGTTCTTGCGCTCCGGTTGCATCTTGATGTCCAGCATGCCGCCGTTGTGGGCGGTGGAGCGGATGGTGTTGTCCATGTCCAACTCCTCCTCCCTGCCGGTGCGGGCGAACTTGCGCAGCCTTCGCAAGGCCATCTTGATATTGCGGGTGCCGAGTTCCACGGAATCGTCGAGATTCTTGTACTGGCGCTCATCCCAGACCTTTTTGGCCTTTTTCTTCTTGCCTTTGCCCATGCCTCCGGGGCCTTTGCGTCCGGTTTGGTTGGGATCGTCGCCTTCGTCGCCCTCCTGGCCTTCCTTGCCCTGTTTGGCTTGTTCCGCCTCGGCCTGTTCCTTGGCCTCCCGAAAGGCCTCGATCAGCTTCTCCAAGCCGCCCAGGGATTCGATCCTCTTGAGGTCCTCCGGAGTCAGCGACTTCTCGAACTCCCGGCGCAGCCATTCGTCGGGGATGAGCGACTCCAACATGCCGTGCAGGTCCTCAAGGCCCCGGAAGTAGGCGCTGAACGCACGGTCGAACTTGTCGTAGTTCTTCTCGTCCTTCACCAAGCAGGTGCGGGTGAGCAGGTAGAAGTCGTCGAGGTTGGCGTACACGAGGCGGTGCTTGAGGGCGGCGAGCAGGTCCATCAGCTCGCGGATGGTGACCGGCACCTTGTACTTGCGCAGGGTGAGGAAGAGGTTGATCAGCATAGGGTTCGCCTAAGGATTGCCGAGCGCCGCTCAGCCGCGGGCGTCGCGGCGGTTCATGAAGGCGAGCCGCTCAAGCAGGTGGACATCCTGTTCGTTCTTGACCAACGCGCCGTACAGGGGCGGAATGGCCTTGCTGGTGTCCCGGTTGGTGAGAATCTCGTCGGGAATGTCGTCCGCCATCAGCAGCTTCAGCCAGTCGATTAGCTCGGAGGTGGAGGGCTTCTTCTTCAAGCCCGGCACCTTGCGCACGTCGAAGAAAATCTCCATCGCCTCCTTGACCAACTCGTTCTTGATGGACGGGAAGTGGACTTCGATGATCTCGTGCATCGTCTCCCGGTCGGGGAAATTGATGTAGTGGAAGAAGCAGCGGCGCAGAAAGGCGTCCGGCAGTTCCTTCTCGTTGTTGGAGGTGATCACCACGATGGGCCGCTGCTTGGCCGTGACGGTCTCGGAGAGTTCGTAAACGAAGAACTCCATGCGGTCGAGTTCCTGCAGCAGGTCGTTGGGAAACTCGATGTCGGCCTTGTCGATCTCGTCGATCAGCAGCACCACCCGCTCGTCGGATTCGAACGCCTCCCACAGCTTGCCCTTCTTGATGTAGTTGCGGATGTCCCCGACCCGCTCCTCGCCGAGCTGCGAATCGCGCAGCCTCGAGACCGCGTCGTATTCGTAGAGGCCGTTGATGGCCTTGGTGCTGGACTTGATGTGCCATTGGATGAGCCGCAGGCCCAAGGTCTTGGCGATTTCCTCCGCCAGCATGGTCTTGCCCGTGCCGGGCTCCCCCTTGACGAGCAGCGGGCGTTCGAGCTTGACCGCCGCGTCCACGGCCATGCTCAACTCGTCGGTGGAAATGTAGGTGTCGGTGCTGTCAAAAATCATGGGTTTTCCCTTACGTTCTCTTGAGTGGGGGAGAGGCGCGAAGTTCCGCAGCAGTTCTCTGCCGTCGGAGTCGGTATTGCAAACCGCGTACTTTAATGGAGCCTGCTGGGCTCAATCAAGCGTTCGACGCCGGCCCGGCACCAGCCATGACCACAGCGCTGCCACTACCGTGGCCAGCAGACAGGTGGCCAGCAGCAGTTTCAGCGATTGCGCCGGTTGCCCTTGGAGCTGAAAAACGGCTTCAAAAAGCGCAACGATGTAGGCGGGGGCGTAGTAGCCTTCAAAATTCGGCAGCGGTGCCGGGGTGAGCATCAGGGCTAGGCTCAAGGTCCGCAGCCAAATGCGCAGGAAACGGCCGCGCAGAGCGCGGGTCAGCACCCAGATGCAGACGAAGGCCAGCGAGGCGGCGGCCACTGCGGCGGCCCAGGCGATGGGCTCGCTCATGGCTGGCTCCGCCGGGCGCTCATGGTGCTTGCGCGTCGAGGATGGCGGCGAACTCGGTGCCGACCAAGGCGCCGCGCCAGCCCTGATAGGTGGCTGAAAGCTCGCCGGTCAACGCGTAGTGGCGCAGGCAGGCTTCCAAGTCCCGCCGTCTCGCCAGCAGTTCGGGTGCCATGCCAAGGTCCGCCGCCCGATCGAGGCCAACCGCGCGCAGTTGCTTGAGGAGTGCGCCTTGACTGCCGCTCAGTGGCCGGGGCAGTGCCGCTTCGACCGGGGAGGCCCGGCCGTCGCCGTGAACGTCGATCAGTGCCTCGCCGTAGCGCCGGGCCAACCGACGCGGCAGGCGTGCCTCGATCAGAGCCATCGTCAACTTCGCCGGGCGGGCGAATTGGAGGAGGTGCTCGTCCCAAACCACTCGATTGCGGGGCCGGTCCTCCGTCATGGCCTGGCGCTCGCGCCAAGCGCAAAGGGCCTTGAGCGCTCCAAGTTGGGTGCCGTTCAGGCGCCATGCGCCCTTAACGCCCATGTAGTAGCGATCCGGGTCGATGGTTGGCCCGGCTTCGCGCAGCGCCATGTCCTCCCGAAACCAATTCCAACGGCCCTTGGCTTCAAGTTCGCCGCTGAGCAGCCGGTGCACAGCGGGCAGGGAGGCCACGTCTTCGCAGGCGTAACTGATTTGCGCATCCGATAGGGGCCGGCGCAGCCAATCGGAGCGCACTTGGTGCTTCTCAAGCAGCAAGCCGAGCAGGGCCTTGACCAGATTGGCGTAGCTGATGCTGAGCTGTTCGGAAACGAAGGCGTAGGCGATCTGAGTGTCGAATAGATTGGCGGGCCGCACGCTCAGGTGATGGGCGATCAATTCAAGGTCTTCGGAACAGGAGTGCATGATCTTGACCGTTGCCGGATCTTCGAGCGCCCGCATTAAGGGGCGCCAGTCGTCGATGGCCAAGGGATCGATCAGCCAGATTTCCGTGTCCGCCACCAGTTGGTACAACCCAGGGATGGGGTAGAAGGTGTCGGTGCGTTGGAACTCCGTATCGAGACCGATGACGCCGTTCCAGCGCTCGGCGGCATCGGCCAACCGAGCGTTGGAGTCGATCCATTGGTGCCTTGGCATCTCAGTTGAGGCTGCGGCGGCCTTGCAGGGCGTGCATGATCGTGCCGCCGTCGACGTATTCCAGCTCGCCGCCGATGGGGACGCCGTGGGCGATGCGGGTGATGCGTCCCACATCGTCCTTGATGAGGTCGGATATGTAGAACGCAGTGGCTTCGCCCTCCACGGTCGGGTTGGTGGCCAGGATCACCTCCTCGGGTTTCCTTTCGCGCACCTTGGCGGCGAGTTGGCTCAAGCCCAGTTCGTCGGGGCCCACGCCGTCGATGGGCGACAGGCGCCCGTGCAGCACGAAGTAGCGCCCGCTGTAGCCGCCGGCCTGCTCGATGGCGACGATGTCGGCGGGGGACTCGACCACGCACAGCAGCGCATCATCCCGCTTGGGGTTGGCGCACAGGCGGCAGCGGCCGGTCTCGGTGAGGGTGCGGCAGTCCACGCACCAGCCGATCTCCGAGACCGCTTTGGCGAGGGATTCGGCGAGCCGCTGCCCGCCCTCCCGGTTCTTTTGCAGAAGATGGAAGGCCATGCGCTGGGCGCTCTTGGGGCCTACGCCGGGCAGCGCTTGCAGCGCTCCCACGAGCCGTTCAAGCAGCGGGCTGAACACGCGCGTGCGAGCACGCGATCAAGTTGCTGCGCAACTTGGCGGGCTGTTCGGTAACTTGATTCACTGATCCACTTGATCGATGTCTAAGGATTCTGGCCAGACAGCTTGCGGGCCAAGCCGCCGAGGCCGCCGGCCATCTCCGACATTTTCTCCCGCTGCGCGGCCTCCACCCGGCGCACGGCGTCGTTGGCAGCGGCGGCGATGAGTTCCTCCACCACCTCGCGCTCGTCGCCCTGCTGCATCAGGCTCGGATCGATGCGGACCTTCAGGACCTCATGGGCACCGTTCATGGTCAGGCGGACCAACCCGGCACCGCTCTCGCCGACCACTTCCGTTTTGGCGATTTCCGATTGCAGTTGCTGCATGTGCGCCTGCATCTGCTGCGCTTGGCCGAGGAGGTCGCCGAGATCGTTGATTTTCTTCACGCGCTGTCCTTGCTGATGTTGTTCGTCATGGGCTTCCCAAATGCCTCGCGTCCACGAGGCGGCCGTCGAACTCGGTGATCAATGACTGCACGACTTGGTCCTGTTCGAGTTGGTGCCGCGCCGCGGCCTGCTTCTCCGCTCTGAGGCGCTCCCGGTGCTTGGCCGGGGACTCGTCGGCCAGCGGACCGGTTTCGATGTGCACCTCGACCGGTTGCCCGAGTGCTGCGGCCAGTGCCTGCTCGATTTCAGGATTGCGTTCCCCGGAAAACAAGGCGTCCTGCCGGGATTCGTCGAGACGCAGGCGATAGCAGTCCCCGTCTTTGCCGATGAGCACCGAGTGCTCGACGATGGCGCGGCTTGGCCCGGAGAGGTCCAGCCGCTTGGCCCAGTCCCGCCACTGCGCGGCCAAGGCTTCAGGGCCAACGTCCGGTTGCCTTCGCTTTGGTGGCGGGCTGGGAGGCGTTGGCGCCGGGCTGGAACGGCGGGGTGCCGGGGCCTGTGGCGTGGGCTTGGGAGGCGCGGGCTCGGGCTTGGAATCCGCCGCCTGGCCGGTGCTGGTCGTTGCGGGCGGCACGGATTGGGCGGTTGCGGCATCCGGTGCGAAAGCCAGCATGCGCAGCAGGGTCATCTCGAAAACCGTTTTGGGGTCCGGCCCCACCCGCATGTCCCGGTAGCCGGTCAATGCGATCTGGTAGTAGAGCTGCACCGCCTCGGCGCTGAGCGCGGCGCGACCGTCGGCTTGACCGAGGGCCTTGGCCACTGCGATGCCGTGCAGCGCATGCAGCACTTCGGCCAGGGTGGCTTCGAAATCAGCAGCCCGTTCGGCCAGTTCCGCGCTGATGCGCACCACGGCCTGGGGGTCGCCGCTTTCGATGGCGTCGAGCACCGCGGCGACCTCGTCGCTGCCGACCGCGCCAAGCAGTTCCGCAACGTCGTGCCCAGTCAATCGGCCTTTGCCGAAGGCGATGGCCTGATCGGTGACCGAGAGGGCGTCGCGCATGCTGCCCCGTGCGGCCTTGGCGATGATCTCAAGGGCCTCGGCTTCGAATTCGATGCCTTCATCGGCCATGGCGTCGGCCAAGTAGGCGGCAATCTTCTCCTGGGCGATGTTCTTCAATTGGAACTGTAGGCAGCGCGAGAGGACCGTGATCGGCACTTTCTTTGGATCGGTGGTGGCAAGCAGGAATTTGACGTGCTCAGGAGGCTCCTCCAAGGTCTTGAGCAGAGCGTTGAAGCTGGAGGTGGAGAGCATGTGCACTTCGTCGATCAGGTAGATCTTGTAGCGGCCGCGAGTCGGCAAGTATTGGGCGTTGTCGAGCAGTTCGCGGGTGTCGTCCACCCGGGTGCGGGAGGCGGCATCCACCTCGATCAGATCGACGAAGCGGTTTTCCTGCACCTCCCGGCAAACCGAGCACTCCCCGCAGGGCGATGCGCTGACGCCCGCTTCACAGTTCAGGCATTTGGCAAGGATGCGGGCGATGGTGGTCTTGCCGACGCCGCGGGTGCCGGTGAACAGGTACGCATGGTGCAAGCGGCCCGAATCCAAGCCGTGCTGCAGCGCCCGGACGATGTGATCCTGCCCCACGAGGCTGGCGAAGTCCGCCGGACGCAGCTTCCGGGCTAGTACCTGGTAGCTCATTGCATCTATTCTATCCCGAATGACCGTTCTTTGAGGGTGGATCTTGGGCTTTGGCGGGACGAAGCTGGTCATCGGCCACCGAGGAGCCGCCGGACTTGCCCCGGAGAACACGCTGGACGGCTTCCGCAAGGCCGCTGCGCTCGGGGTGGATGCCGTGGAACTGGACGTGCATCGCCTTGAGGATGCGCTGGTCGTGATTCACGACGATGCGTTGGATCGCACCACCTCCGGCCGCGGTTCGCTCAAGGCCCACAGCTTGGCTGCCGTGCGCCGTCTCGATGCCGGCGAGGGGCAGGGCGTTCCGTTGCTTGAGGAGGTCCTTGCCGTCCTGCCCGTCAACGTGGGTGTCAACATTGAGCTGAAGGCGCCGGGCACCGCGGAATTGGCCGTGCCCCTGGCCGAGAGTGAACTGGCCCTCGGGCGTGACATGCTGATTTCGTCCTTCGATTTTGATGAGCTTGGCCACGCCGCGGCGCTGGGGAGCTCCGCGCTGAAGATCGCTCCGCTCTTCGGGCGCTGGCCCCGGGCAGGTTGGCGGGTGGCCCGCCGCCTCCAAGCCTGGTCGGTGAACCTGTCCCTCGAGGCCGCATCGGAGCGGCTGATCAGGGAAGCGGGCGAGCGGAGGCTTAGGACATTGATCTACACCATCAACGATCGGCCGACGGCTGACCGGCTAATGGCTTGGGGCGCCACTGGTGTCTTCACCGACTTTCCGGACCACCTAGTTCAGGCCTAGGAAGCGCCTAGTCGTTCCTCGCGGCCATCGAGGCGGTTGATTTCCTTGGCCAGATCGTATTTTTCGTCCGTGACGATTTGCTCGAGCACCTCCACCCGATTGCGCAGGTCGTCGATGTCCCGCTGCATCGCGGGGTCCGGCTTGCCCGCGACCTTGGCGCGGCTTTTGAAGTAGTTGTTGGCCACGCCAGCCGTGCAGCTGACGACAACGATGATGGCCACCATGGTGAACACGTCCATTGGCTTTCCTTGTTCTCCGTTGATTCCTGTGTTGCGTTGTTGCGAACCGTTGGGCTCGCGCCCGGTGAGGCCGCGGCCTCTAGCGATCCGGCTCGATCCGGTTGAATTCCCGATGCAGTTCGTAGTGCCCTGAAGTGACGTGGTGCTCCATGCGCCGCAAGCGCAACTCCGCTTGGGCGAGGTGGGCCCGGACTGTGCGCAAACTGCGTCTAGGCGACAAGCGCGTGCCAAGCTCGGGTGCCTCCGCGCTGTGAAGGCGACGCGGCGTTTCAGGCGGTTCCCCCGCCTCATCAGGCGACGGATCGTCCATGACGAAATAGAGTATCCAGTAGCCTATGAAAGTGATGCTGGGCATGAATATGAGTCCCGTCACCGCGACGCAGCGCACGACCCACGACTCGACGCCATAGTGTCCGGCGACGCCACTGCACACGCCGGCAATCTTGGCGTTCTCGCCCCGATGCAGGCCGCGGACCCGAGGCCGTTTGAAGGTCCTGTCGGGCTTTAGCCGCCCGCTCGCCGATTTGCCGCTCATCGCGCCGCCTCGTCGGCGCGCCGCCGCCATCCTGGCGTCTCGGCGTCGAGTATGGATTCGAGGGTTTCGATGCGCCCGGTCATCCCCTCAACGCGGTCGATGAGGGTCTCAAGCTCTTCGCGCTCCTCCTCCGAAAGCGCCCCTTGGGCCTTCTGCTTGCTGCGGTAGTGCATGAAAATCCAGATCGGCGCAACGACCGTCAGGAAGACGACCGTTGGCACGAAGAAGGCGACGGCCATGCCGCTCATGGGAACTCCTTAGCTGTCGGCGTTTTCGGAATCGGAGCGGCGTGCCGCCAGTCCGGCCTTCAACTCGTCGAGTTGGCTGTCGAGCTGCTCACCCTTCTCCAGATCGGCGATTTCATCCGCCAAGGTCTTCTGACCCATGTCGTAAGCCTCAGCCTGCCCTTCGAGATCGTCCATCTTACGCTCATAGGCCTCAAAGCGGCGCATGGCCTCATCAACGTTGTGCTCGTTGAGCTGCCGGCGCACGCCCAGCCGGGTCTTGGCCGCTTTGCTGCGCATGATGATGGCGTTTTGATGGGCCTTGGCGTCCTTGATCTTGGCCTGCAGGGCAGCGAGGTCGCCGTTCAACTTGTCGAGGGTTTCGCCGAGCAGGTCCAGTTCGTTGGTGAGGGATTCAACCGCTTCCTGGGCCTTGTTTCGTTCACCCAAGGCGCGCCGGGCGAGATCGTCGCGATCCTTGCCCACGGCGACCTCGGCCTTGCGCTGCCATTCGTCGGCCTCGCCGGTCAGCCAATCCCGGCGCCGCACCAGCTCCTTGCGGTCGGCGATGGCCCGGGCGGCGGTTGAACGCACCTCCACGAGGGTGTCCTCCATTTCCTTGATGATCAGCCGCACCATCTTCTCCGGATCCTCCGCCTTGTCGAGCAGGGCATTGAGGTTGGAATTGATGATGTCGGTCATTCGTGAAAAGATGGTCATGGGCGATTAGCCTCCGTTTGCGTGCCCGTTGGGCTGTTGCCCCTGTCTAGTCAGAATCCGTGCCAATTTGGTGGAAGCCCCTTTTTTTCCTTTAGTTTAAATGAGTTACTGAATATTCCTCCGTTGGCTGTCCGGTTGCTTCGATATGACGATGGTGGATATGGCCAACATTTGGTTAAATTGCGCGCCATGATAACCAGCCCCGAAACGCCGATTGGCGAATCGCCCGCCTTTCTTGAGGTGCTTGAGGCCACCTCCCGGATCGCCCCGTTGGAGAAGCCAGCACTCATTGTCGGGGAGCGCGGCACGGGCAAGGAATTGATCGCCGACCGGCTGCACCTACTGTCCGACCGCTCCGCCCAAGCCGCCCTGAAGATGAATTGCGCCGCGATATCCGACGCGCTGCTCGAAAGCGAGTTGTTCGGCCACGAAGCCGGGGCCTTCACCGGCGCATCCAGGACCCACCAGGGTCGCTTTGAACGCGCCGACGGCGGCACGCTGTTTCTTGACGAACTGGCCACCACCTCGCCCTTGGTGCAGGAAAAGCTGCTGCGCGTCATCGAATACGGCGAGTTTGAACGGGTCGGCGGCAGCAAGACCCTGCGCGCTGACGTGCGCCTGATTGCGGCCACCAACCAAGACTTGCCGCGCTTGGCGGCCGAAGGCCAGTTCCGCAGCGACCTGCTCGACCGGCTGGCGTTCGACGTCATCACCCTGCCGCCCCTGCGCGAACGGCGCGACGACATTATGCTGCTGGCCGAACGCTTCGCCATCGACATGTCCAAGGAACTGGGCCGCGACGTGTTTCCCGGCTTCTCAAGCCACGCCGTCCACCGGCTGCTGGCGCACGATTGGCCGGGCAACATTCGCGAACTGAAGAACGTGGTCGAGCGATGCGTCTATCGAACCAGCCCGGGCCAGCCAGTCGATGAGATCGTCTTGGATCCATTCGAGTCGCCGTACCGGCCCAGTGGCGCCTCCGAAGCGGAGGACCCTGGGCGCCAGCCAGCCTTTCCCCTGGACCTCAAGGGGGCCGTGCGGGACTTTGAAATCGCCACCATCCGGCGCGCCCTCGAGGCCTCCCGGCACAACCAGCGCAAAGCCGCCGAACAGCTGTCGCTCACCTACCACCAGTTGCGCGGCTACTTGAAGAAGTACGACATTCTTAAGGAAGGCGATGGGGGCTAGTTGGCCGCGGACGGGTAAAGATAGTCCCGGGTGATGGGCGCTGCTTGGTTGCCCTTGGTCAACTGCCATTGCAGCACCACCAGATCACCGACTTCAAAGGCCGTTTGGCAGACCACTAGGTAGAACTCCCACATGCGGCAGAATCGTTCGCCCTTGCTGGCAACGAATTGCTGGCGGCGGTGCTGAAAGCGCTCGTTCCAGGCCCGCAGGGTGAGTGCGTAGTGAGTGCGCAGAACCTCGATGTCGGCGCTGGTGAGCGCCGCCCGCTCCACGAACGGCGCGATGTCGGAGAGGGAGGGGATGTAGCCACCGGGAAAGATGTAGCGCCGAATCCATGGATTGATCGGCTCCGGTGACGCCTTGCTGGCGATGGTGTGCAGCAGGGCCACGCCGTCAGCGGTTAGGCTGGCGGCCATCTGGTTGAAGAAGGCGGCGTAGCGGGGCTTGCCGACGTGCTCGAACATGCCCACGGAGACGATGCGGTCATAGGTGCCTGCGTGTTCCCGGTAGTCCTCCAAGCGAAATTCCACCCGTTCTCCAAGCCCGCGCTGCCGGGCCGTCGCCTGGGCCACCCGTAACTGTTCGGCGGAGAGGGTGAGGCCAGTGACGGTCACGCCGTGATTCTCCGCCAAGTGCATGGCCAGGCTGCCCCAGCCGCTGCCGATGTCGAGCACCTTCTGCCCGGGCTGTAGGTTCAGCTTGGCGGCGATGTGGCGGCACTTGGCCGCTTGGGCGTCCTCCAAGCTCAACTGGGGGTCGGTGAAGTAGGCGCAGGAGTAGTGCATGTCGGGGTCAAGGCAGGCACGGAACAGGGGTTCGTCGAGGTCGTAGTGATGGCTGACGTTGCGGCGGCTGGCCGCGAGGCCGTTCCAGGAGCGGAGCACCGCCCACAGGGGATCCAGCCAGCGGTTCCGTGGGACGTTCGACTCCAGGTTGGTTCGCAGGATGGTCAGCAGGTCGTGCAAGGTGCCTTCGGCAACGTCCCACTCGCCGTCCATGTAGGTCTCGCCGAGGTTGAGCTGGGGATTGCGCAGGATGCGCATGAAGGTCGAAGGCCGGTTCAGGCGCCAGGCAGCCGCCGGCTCGCCCGCGCCGAACACGCGCTCCCCACCTTGGTGGTCGATCACCGTTAGCTGGCCCCGTTGAATGAATTGTTCCAGTAGGCGCAGATTCACTTTTCAGCGTTCGGATGCTCAGAAGCCTCATAATTTAGCAAATGTTCGCGAACTGCTCTCGTGCGAGTTTCATGTTGCCGCCCGCCAGGCTCGGCTATCATCGGCGCGCCGGAAAGGGATTCCAGACAACGGGAGCGATATCTTGAAAGTCAGCATCAGCACTGGCGGGGCGGCCTCCGGGGGGCGCCGGGATTTCGATGAGCAGGTGGCCTACGTCATGGAGGCCGAGCGGCTCGGGGTGGATGCCGTTTGGAGCGCGGAGGCCTGGGGCCAGGACGCGGTCACCCCGTTGGCTTACTTGGCGGCGAAAACCGAACGCATTCGGCTCGGCGCCGGCATCATGCAGATCAGCGCCCGCACCCCGAGCATGACGGCGATGACGGCGCTGACCTTGGCGACCGTATCCGATGACCGCTTCATCCTCGGCTTGGGCGCCAGCGGCCCGCAGGTGGTGGAGGGGTTGCAGGGGCGGCCCTTCAAGGCGCCGCTGACTCGCATGAAGGAAACGCTGGAGATCGTGCGCCTCGCCTTCGCCGGCGAAAAGCTCGCTTACGAAGGGCGCTACCACCAACTGCCCCTGCCTGGCGGGGAGGGCAAGGCGCTGCGCTTGGCGCAGCCCGGCAATCCCAACATTCCCATCTACCTCGCCACCCTGAGTCCAAAGTCCCTGCGCTACACCGGCGCCGCCGCGGACGGCTGGGTCGGCACCTCCTTCACGCCGGAGCACGCCGACGCCCATCTGGACCACATCGCGCAGGGTGCGGCCGACGCCGGGCGGTCAATGGGCGACATCGACATCCAGGTCGGCGGCACGGTGGCGTTCGGCGATGACCTCGAGGCCCTGGTTGAACCCTTGAAGCCGGGCATCGCCTTCAGCTTGGGCGCTATGGGATCGCCGACCACCAACTTCTACAACGACGCCTATCGGCGTGGCGGCTGGGCGGATGCGGCGCAGGCGGTGCAGCGGCTTTGGGTGGAAGGCAAGCGGGCCGAGGCCGTGGCCAGCGTACCGTCGCGGATGGTTGAGGAAGTCAACCTGCTTGGTGATGAGTCCCAAGTCCGGGCGCGGGTCGAGGCTTTTCGGAAAGCGGGCGCTACCACTCTCCGGGTGCAGCCGGCCGGTGCCGATTTGAGCGCTCGGCTGGAAACTCTGGGCCGGGTTATGGATATGGTTTAGGGCGGTTCGCTAGCCGCTCTGCTGCCGCCCTCGGGCCTGTACCGCTGCGCGGCGCCCCGCGACCTTTTCCGGGCGCACTTCCGCCTTGGCGTGGGCGCGGCTGGCTTGGCCCTCGATGGCCAGCCCCTCGGCGAGCGTGGCCTGCCAGCCCAAATCCATGATGCGCTTGATCTCGTCCCGGGTGGGGCGGTCGGTGCTGGTGATGTCCTTGGCCAGGCCCAAGCAGGTGGGCAGCAGTTCCGCCGCCGGCACTACCCGGTTCACCAGCCCCCAGGCGCAGGCGGTCTCCGCGTCGAGGTAGTTGCCGGTCAGCGACAGCTCCTTGGCCCGGTTGATGCCGATTAGCCGCGGCAGGCGTTGCGACAGGCCCCAACCGGGCACCACGCCGACCCGGGCATGGGTGTCGGCGAATCGGGCTTCCGGCGTGGCGATGATGAAGTCGCACATCAGCGCCAGCTCGAAGCCGCCGGTGATGGCGTAGCCGTTGACTGCGGCGATGACCGGCTGCGGCGTCGCTGCCAGCGCATCGCTGAGGTCGGCGCTGCCTAGCCGCGGGGCGGCGCCCGTTTCGCCACCGAGTTCCTTGAGGTCCAAACCGACGGTAAAGGCGCGGCCCGCACCGGTCAGGATGATGACTTCGGTGTTGCGGTCGCCGGACAGTTCGGCAAAGGTCTCGGCCAAGCGCCTGCGCAAGGCACTCGACAGGGCGTTTAGGGCTTCAGGCCGGTTGAGCGTCACCACGGCGATGGCGTCGCGTCGTTCGATCAAGACCAGGGCGTCGGTCATGGGGGTCTCCGTTGGCGGTTTTCGATGGCTAGCGTGTGCTCGGCGCGGCATCGACGTGTTCGATGATGGCGGCGGCAATGTCGGGCAGCAGGGTTTCCGGCAAGTCGTGGCCCATCTTGTCGAACACCTTAAGCTGGCCGTTTGATAGGGCGTTGGCCGTGTCCTCACCGGCGGCCAACGGCACCAACGGGTCGGCGCCACCGTGGATGACCAGGCCCGGCGCCGTCACCTTGGCCAAGGCTTGGCGGCGGTCTGGCTGGTGCAGGATGGCTAGCAGTTGGCGAGCGAAGCCCTCCGCCGAAAAGCCGCGGTCCACGGCCTGCTCGGAAAATCGCGCCAAGCCTTCGCTGAGCGAGTTGAAGTGCGGCCCCGCCACCGTGTCCCAGCCCTTTTGGTACTGAGCTATGGCCTCGTCCCGGCCTTCTGGCCGGTCGGTGATGAACGCGGCGAGCGCCTCCGGCTCACCCGCAGGCAACTCCGGATTGCCGCTGGTGGACATGATCGAGGTCAGGCTGAAGGTCCGTTCGGGATGCTCGATGGCCAGCGTCTGGGCGATCATGCCGCCCATCGACAGGCCGATGATGTGGGCGCCAGCTTGGCCGAGATGGTTGAGCAGCGCCACTGCGTCAGCGGCCATGTCGTCCAATGTGTAGGGGGGCGGGTAGCGGGACAGGTCGTCCATCGCCGCCAGGATGTCGGCGACCTTGGGCGCCGGCACCGGCACCCGTGAGGATAGCCCCATGTCCCGATTGTCCATGGCGATAACGCGGTAGCCCGCCCCCGTCAGAAGGTCGATCAGCCCCGCTGGCCAATGGATGATCTGGCACGACAAGCCATGCACCAGCAGCAGCGGCGGGTCGGCCCGCGCACCCCACTGCTCGTAGTGGATGTCTAAGTCGGCGTGGCTGAATCTGGGCATGTGGAATGTGTGGCGGCCAGTCGGAAAGCGGCAAATGTTAGCAGGAATGTTTCGTGCCGGTGCGAACCTTCGGTTCGCATTGGAGTTTCGCTGGCGCGAAACTCCGGTTGAAGCGAGCCGGGGCGTTCCACCCAACGTCAGCGAAGTAGCCAAAGTGAGAATAGCTGTTGACAAGCGCACCCCATGCCTCCGACGATGCGCACCCTTGATGAGGCACTTGATGGGAGTGATCGCATGAAACGACTGATGAGCGCGCTGGTGGCCGTCGTCATGGCCGGGTGGATCCCTGCGGCACTGGCGGATGACTACTCTGACGGTTGGAGTTTGCCCTTGGGCGCGTCAGCGCCGGCCATTGCCGCCCTGGACCAGAGCGGTGCCGAACGCAGCCTGGATTCCTTGGCGGGCGAGCGGGGCTTGCTGCTGTTCCTGGTCCGTTCGGCGGACTGGTGACCCTTTTGCAAGCACCAGTTGGTTCAACTGGAGGAATGGCGCCCGCAGTTCGAGGCGATTGGCCTCAAGGTGGCGGGCATGACCTATGACGACCTGGAGATACTCACCGCCTTTCATGCCGAACGGGAGTTGGGCTACCCGCTGCTCGCTGACGAGAACGCCAAGCACGCCATCGCATTCGATGTGCTCAACGAGAACTACAAGCCCGGCGATTTTGCCTACGGCGTCCCCCATCCGGGTGTCCTGCACATCACCCCGGACGGCGTCATCGCGGCCAAGATCGCGGTGCCCGGCTATCGTCGCCGGCCACCCATGGAGGCGGTTTTTGAGATGGTGAGCGCCGGCTCGGAGGGTTGACCGATTGGTTTTCTTGATCGCGCGGGGGGCGTTGCTGTGGGCGCTGCTCGGCTCGCTGGCCGCATGCGCGTCGCTGATGTCCTCGGCGGTGGAGGACTTGGCCGGCGACCTGTCGGCGGCGATTCTCGAAAACCCGGATGTGGACATGGTGCGCGATGGCGCGCCGGCTTTCCTGCTGCTGATTGACGGCTTGCTCAAGAGCAGCCCTGACAATCCGGTGCTGCTCTCCCAAGCGGCGCTGCTGAATTCCGCCTACGCGGGGGCCTTCGTCGCCGACGGCGAACGGGCCCGGTTGATGGCGGCCAAGGGACGGGCGATGGCGGAACGGGCGCTGTGCGTGGAGCGCAAGGAAAACTGTGCCGTGGCGGCTAGGCCCTTTGCGGAGTTTGAGCGATGGACCGCGACGCTCACCAAGGCCGACGTGCCGCTGGCCTACGGCTTGGCGACCGCTTGGGCAGCCTGGATGCAGGCCAACAGCGATGACTTCAACGCCATAGCCGACTTGGGGAAGGTGAAGCTCTTGATGAGCCGGGTCGCGGAATTGCACGAAAGCCATGACTATGGCGGTCCGCACCTTTACTTGGGCGTCTTCGAGACCCTGGTCCCGCCCGCCCTGGGGGGCCGTCCGGAAGTGGGCCGCTTTCACTTCGAGCGCGCCTTGGCGCTGGCCGAGGGCCAGTATTTGTTGACCCAGGTCATGTTTGCCGAGCAATACGCCCGGCTGGTCTTCGACCGGGCCCTGCATGACGAACTGCTCAACGAGGTGCTGGCCGCCGAAGTCGATGCGCCCGATTTGGTCCTGCTCAACGCCGTCGCCAAGCGCCGCGCCCAAAGCCTGCTGGACTCCGCCGATGCGTACTTTTAGCTATCACGCGGCTTGCGCGCTGCTGATCGGGTTGCTGAGCGCCGTCTGCGCAGCGCAAGAGCTCAAGATCGGGGCGCTGTCCCCGGAGGGCTCGGTTTGGATGGACCTGCTGCGGGAAGGCGGTGCCCGGGTGGCGGCGGAAACCGAGGGCCGGGTGTCCTTCAAGTTCTATCCGGGCGGGGTCATGGGCGATGACAAGGCGGTGCTGCGCAAGATCCGCATCGGCCAGCTGCACGGCGCAGTGGTGACCGCCGGCGCCTTGGTGCAGACCTATCCCGACATCGCCCTGTACAACCTGCCCATGGCGTTTCGCTCCGGCGCTGAGGTGGACTACGTGCGCGAGCGCTTGGACGCTGAGTTGTTGACCGGCTTGGAAGCCAAGGGATTTGTTGCCTTGGGGCTGGCCGAGGTTGGCTTCGCCTACGCCATGACCCAGGTGCCGGTGAGCGGCGTTGCCGACGTCAGAGTGCGCAAGGTCTGGGTGCCGGACAACGACCCCGGTTCGGCCCGGGCGCTGCAGGCATTCGGCATTGCGCCCATTCCGCTGCCCATCGTCGATGTTCTGGGTGGCCTGCAGACCGGCCTGATCGACTGCGTCGCCGCTCCACCGGTCGGCGCGGTGGCCCTGCAGTGGCACACCCGGGTGTCCCATGTGCTGGACGTGCCGCTGATCTACGTTTACGGCCTGTTCGCCTTGGACAAACGGCGCTTCGAGCGGCTTTCCACGCCGGACCAAGCGGTGGTGCGCCGCGTCATGGGCGAGGTGGTCGGGCAGGTCAATGCCCGCAGCCGCCGCGACCACGAACAGGCCTCGGCGGCGCTCGCCAATCAGGGTCTCGAATGGCGCAGCGCTTCGGCAGGGGAAATGGCTGAGTGGCGCCAACTGGCCGAACAGGCCACCTTGCGCTTGGTTGAGGAGGAGTACATTTCCGCCGGCCTCTATCAGGCACTCCAAGGGCATCTGCGCGACTTCAGAGCGCGGCCGTAGCGCCCATGCGATTGGACGGCTCGGACTTGGAAGGGGCCAAGCCTGTAATCAGGGTGCTGCGGCGCGTCGAGGACGGGATTCTGGCGCTGATTCTGGCGGCGATGATCGCCCTGGCCGCTTATCAGGTGATTGCCCGCAACCTGTTTGACACGGGCCTGCTGTGGGGTGATGCCTTGGTGCGGGTGTTGGTGATTTGGGTGGCGATGATCGGCGCCATGGTGGCCTCCCGTAACGACGACCACATCCGCATCGACCTTTTGGCCCGCTTCGTGCCGCCCCATTGGCAGGGGTTGTTGAAGCGCTTCGCCAACGCCTTCACCTGCGCCGTAATGGGCGTTTTCGCTTGGCACAGCACCCGATTCGTCCGTTTTGAGTACGAGGATGGAACCCTCGCCTTCGCCTCGGTGCCGGCTTGGGCCTGCGAAGCCGTTCTGCCGGTCGGCGCCGCAGTGATCAGCCTGCGCTACCTGTTGCACACCATCGATCCGCCATGACCGCACTCGGCATCGCTGTGCTGCTGGCCGCAGCCTTGGCGGGGGCGCCGCTGATCGCGGTGCTCATGGGTGCCGCCATGCTCGGCTTTTTGGCCTCGGGCATTGACTTGGCGGCGGTGCCCATCGAGGTTTACCGCATTGTCGACACCCCGTTGCTGGTGGCTTTGCCGCTGTTCACCTACGCCGGATACGTGCTGGCCGAAGCCAACACGTCGCAGCGGCTGGTGGCTGTCGTCGAGAGCTTCTTCGGCTGGCTGCCAAGCGGCTTGGCGATTGTCAGCTTCGCCGCCTGCGCCCTGTTCACGGCGTTGACGGGTGCCTCCGGCGTCACCATCGTCGCGCTTGGGGCGCTGCTGCTGCCAGCGCTGGTGCAGGCTGGATTCGGCGAGCGTTTCAGCTTAGGGCTGGTCACCAGCTCCGGCAGCCTCGGTCTGCTGCTGGCCCCATCGGTGCCCCTGATCCTCTACGGGGTCATCGCTCAGCAGATCGATGCGGGACCCTCGTTCACGATCGTCGATCTGTTCAAGGCGGGCCTCATGCCGCTGCTGATCATGCTCGCCTGCCTGATGGGCTGGACGCTGTGGGCCCAGCGGGGTGCTCCCGTGCAGCGCACCAAGGGTGTTGACGGCGCCCGCATCCGGGAGGCTCTGGTGGCGGCTCGCTGGGAGCTGCCGCTGCCGCTGGTGGTGCTCGGCGGCATCTATTCGGGCTATTTCGCCATCTCCGAGGCGGCGGCGGTGACGGCGGTGTACGTCACCATCGTCCAGACGCTGCTGTACCGGGACATCAGGTTTCGTGATCTGCCCGCTGTGGCCGTCAAGGCCATGGTGATGGTGGGGGGCATTCTGCTTATTCTTGGCGTCGCCATGGCGTTCACCAATTTCCTGGTTGACGCCGAAGTGCCGCAGCGCTTGTTCGACTTCATGCAGGCGCGCATCGAAAGCCCGATTGCCTTTCTGGCGCTGTTGAATATCCTGCTGCTGGCCTTGGGCGCCCTGTTGGACATCTTCGCCGCATTGGTCATTATGGTGCCCTTAATTCTGCCGGTGGCGGTGGGCTACGGCATCGATCCGGTTCACTTGGGAATTGTGTTTTTGGCAAACATGCAAATTGGCTACTTCACGCCCCCGGTGGGGATGAATCTGTTCATCGCCAGCTACCGGTTCAAGAAGCCGGTGCTGGCGCTTTACGCGGCCTGCTGGCCGTTCATGGTGGTGTTGCTGCTGGCGCTGCTGCTCATCACCTATGTCCCTTGGTTCAGCTTGGCGCTCGTCCGATGAAAGGCCTTGTTGGCTTGGTGCTCTGGAGCCTTGCCGGGTTCGCGGGGCCTTCCGCCTGGGCCGACGCGGCGAGTGACGAGGCTTCCGCTTCGGTGGACGCCTTTCACGCCGTTCTGCTGGACGCCATGCGGACCCAAGGCTTCACCGAGCGAAAGGCTCTGCTTGATCCGGCGGTGGCGGCGTTCTTCGACCTCGGTTCCGTGGCCCGCATCAGCGTGGGCCCCACTTGGCGCTCGGTGGCCGAAGAGCGCCGGTCGGCCTTCGTGGCGTTGATGCAGCGGCTCATCACCGCCACCTATGCGGACCGCTTCGACAGCTACAGCGGCCAGAGCTTTGTCCAAGTGGAAACGGTGTCGGCCAGCACCGGACCGGTGGTCAAGACCCAGTTGAACCGCACCAACGGCGAGCCGGTCAATTTGGACTACTACTTCCGCAACGGCAAGGCGTTCAACGTGGTCGCCGACGGCGTCAGCGACCTGTCCCTGCGCCGGGCCGATTATGCGGGCATCATCCGCGAAGCGGGATTTGACGGGCTGGTGGCCGACATCGAGGCCAGCATCGGGGAATTGGGGGACTGAGAAGAAATGAGGAGAGCATCCATGCAGGCTTCATTGTCGAATCGGCGAAGCGCGCCCGCCACCTTGGCTGTGGTGGCCGTTCTGCTGCTGCAGGGGGCCTGCGCCAGCTTGGAAGGGCCGGACTATGGCGTCTATGACCACGCTCCCGGCTTCAACCGAGCTTCCTTCGAACTCTCCGAAAGGATCGACAACAACTTCTTTGAGCCGGTGGCGCGCGGCTACTCGGACATCATGCCGGAGCCGGTGGAGGCCGGGGTGCTCAATTTCTTCGCCAACCTGCGCACCGTGGACAGTTCCCTCAACGGCTTTCTGCAAGGCAAGCCCAAGAGCGGCGGCACCGACATGATGCGCTTGCTGCTTAACAGCACCGTCGGCGTCGGCGGGCTGTTCGACGTGGCCACTTCGGCGGGGTTCACTGCCCAGAACGAGGACTTTGGGCAGACACTCGCGGTCTGGGGCTGGCGGAACAGCCGCTACGTCTATGTGCCCTTGGTGGGGCCATCGACTGTTCGGGACCTGCCCAGCATGGCAATTCGCGCGTTCCTGCCGCGCTTGCTCTTCGGCGGCGGCTATCCGCTCTGGGCGAGCGGCGTCGACCTGCTGGCCACCCGGGCCGATGCGCTGACGCTCACGGACACCCGTGACGCCGCCGCCCTGGACCCCTACGCTTTCACGCGCGAGGCCTACTACCAGCGTCGCGAGTTCCAGGTCTTTGACGGCGACCCGCCGCTGGACGACTTCGACGACTTCTTCGACGAGACCGACGGCCCTTGATCGAACGCTGGCTGATTCAGGCCCTGGCCAAGTGGGTTGGCTGGGTCGCCCGCCGCGCTTGGGCGGTGCTGACCGGCTTGGCTCTGGTCACTGGCGCCTCAGTTTGGGTGGCCGTGGACCGGCATCAAATGAACGCCGACCTGGGCGACCTCGTTCGTCAGGAGGCATCCTGGCGGGATGATTTCGACCGCTTTCAGGCGGCCTTCCCGGATCACGTCAAGACGGCCGTTGTGGTGGTTTCCGGCACCGGCTTCAAGCAGGTGGAGGATACGGCGCACCTCATCGAAGCCGAAATTCGCCGGCGCCCGGATCGCTTTCGGGCGGTTTACGCGGGCGGCAACCATCCCTTCTTTCGCGACCATGCGCTGCTCTACGTCGATCAAGGGGAGCTTGATGACGTGGCCGCCCGCCTCGCCGAAGCGCAGCCTTGGCTGACGGCCGTTGCTGAAGACCCCAGCTTGCGCGGCCTGCTCAACCTGCTGGAGGAAGGGATTCGCAATGACCCGCCCAGCGGCTTCGACAGCGTCGTGCGGCAGTTTGAGGAGTCGGCTTCGGCGCTGCTCGGCGGCGACGACCCCACCCTGTACTGGGCCAATGAGTTCTTCAGCGGCAGCGATGTCTGGCACCGCCTCATTTCGGTCAAGACCAACCTGGACATGGGCGAGACGCTGGCCAACGCTGAACTCGTCGAGGAACTGCGCGCCATCGTGGCGCAGGTCGGTGCGCCGCCCGATGTTCGCATCGGCATTACCGGCGAGGCGGCGCTGGCCCACGAGGAGATCGAGGCGGCGGTCGGCGGCGTGCAGTTGGCCGGTTGGCTGGCCTTGGCGTTGCTGGCGGTCGTGCTGCTGGTCGGCGTGCGCTCGCTGAAGATCATTGTCGCCGCCTTCACCATGCTCGTGGTCGGCATCAGCTTGACCGCAGCCTACGCCATGTTGACGGTGGGGGAATACAACACCCTGTCGGTGGTGTTCGTGGTGATGTTCTTTGGCCTCGGCGTCGATTTTGCCATCCACTTCTCCCTGCGCTACCAAGAGGCGGTCAACGTCGGTGCCGGCGATGTCGTTCAGGCGCTTGACTCAACCGTTCACAGCGTTGGCGGCGCCATCTTCATCTGCACGCTGACGACGGCCCTGGGCTTTCTGGGCTTTTGGCCGACGGATTACGAGGGCTTGGCCGACCTGGGCGTCATTTCCGCCGGCGGCATGGTCATTGCCGGCTTTCTGGCCTTCACTCTGCTGCCCGCCTTCTTCACCGTGTTTGGCCCAATCAAGCCCCACGTGATGCCCTTGCCTTCCGGTGCGCGGCTCGTTGACGCCTTGATCGCCCATCGGCGCTGGGTGCTTGGCCTGATTACGGCCGCTGCCGTGCTCGCCTTGGCCTTCGCCAGCCAGTCGCGCTTTGACTACAGCGTGTTGGCGCTCAAGAACCCGGCAACCGACTCCATGCGCACCCTGCGCCTGCTGCAGCGCGATGGTGAAGCCACCGACTACGCTCTGTTGATGCTCGGCGGGGACGTCCGCGCCATTGAGGCCGTTCGCGCCTTGCCGGAGGTTGACTCGGTGATCACCCTTGAGGACTTCGTGCCTGAGGATCAATCAAACAAGCTCTACGTGCTTGAGGATCTGCAATGGATGTTGGCCAGCGCCTTGGCGCCGTTGCGGCAACTCGATGCCCCGGCGGAGAGCGAACTGCAGGCCGGGGTGCGCAGTTTGCTGGAGACCATCGAGACCAGTGCGGACCGCAGCCGCTTTGCTGACCTCGAAGCCGTGCTGCGGGATTTGACCGGTGGTCCGGCCTCGCAGTTGCTGATCTGGCAGCAGGGTGTGGTCGCCAACTTGGTCGAGGAGCTCGAGTGGCTGCGACGGGCGTTGCATGTGGGCTTGGTGACCGTGGAAGCCGTGCCGCCCGAGATTCGCGCTCGGCTCTCCAGTGCCGAGGGTGAGCTCTTAAGCATTGTGCTGCCGGCGGAGGACGTGGCCGACGTGGGCGTGATGAACCGTTTCATTGACGCCGTGCAAGCCATTGCGCCGACCGCCACCGGACGTCCGGTCATCGAACGGGGTGTTGGCGCCGTGGTCGTTGCCAGCTTCCAGCAGGCGATGGCCTTTGCCTTGGCGGCGATCGGCATCGTGCTGCTCACCATGTTTCAGAGCCTCCGCCACGCACTGCTCATCCTGGTGCCGTTGGGCCTAGCGGTGCTGTTCACCTTGGCCCTTGGGGTGCTGTTCGATATGCCGCTCAATATGGCCAACATCCTGGTGATGCCGCTGATATTCGGCCTCGGGGTGGACAGCGGCGTCCATGTGGTGGACCGCTACCGGGGGGAGGGTGATGTGCCCCACCTGATGCACTCGAGCACGCCCCGGGCCGTGGTTTTGAGCGCCTTGACCACGGTGGGCGCCTTCTCCGCCTTGGCGCTGTCACCCCACGCAGGCACCGCATCCATTGGCCTCCTGTTGGCCATTGCCGTGTCGCTGCTGCTGGTGTTCACGGTCTTTCTGCTGCCAGTGTTGTTGTCCTGGGTGTCTGAATCTGTCCCCAAGGTGCGCAGCCGGGCCGTCACATGATCGGATTTTGGGTGCGCTTGGCCATTCTCTGGATGGTGTTGGGATTGGTTTTGCGGCTGACCATGGCCTGGCTGACGCCAGCCGGGTCGTTCGTCGATCCCTCGGTTGGCGCTTGGCTTCAAACCTTCTTCTTTGGTGGCGTCAGCGATGCGCAGGCTTTGGCATTGATCTGCGGGTGGCTGAGCCTAGGCTTCGCATTGAGTCGTCGCTTCGCCGGTTGGTGGATTGGAGTGACCACAGCCATCGCCGCGCTGATCTTCATTGTTGAGATATTCCATTGGACGGTGTTTTACGCCCGGTTCGGCATCACCGTTGTCCGCTACGGACGTTATCCGCTGGAGGTGGTGACTTTTTTGCAGGAACAAGTTGGGTTCGCCTTCTACTTGATCCCCTTGGCGGCGGTCGGTTGGGCGGGGGCGCGGTGGATGGGCGGCTGGCTCCCGGACGCCTTCGGTCGGCAGGAGCGGTACGGTTTCCTCGCCTGGCTGGCGCTCGCCATCCTTCTGGTTACGAGCGGCGGTGGATATCGAGGGCCGGTGGGGCCTGAGCGGTCGCTCAACCATTTGGCGAGCAACGGCTGGCTAGACGTTCTGAACGCGGTACGTGTGGACCAAGGCGAGTGGGAGAGCGTGTACTGGCAGCCTGCGCAGCCGGAACCGCCACCCATTGCCGCCACGGCTGGCGCTGCTCCGTCCGCCGGCTTTAAGCATCTTTTGCTGGTCATTGAGGAGTCCTTTAGCGGTGAGGCTTGGTGGGATGTGGAGCAGCGGCGCAAGTACGCGCCGCAACTGGCGGCAATCGCCAAGAAGGGCATCTACTTCGACCAGGTGTACGCGACGGGCACTCATACCGTTCGGGGCATGGAGGCCATCTTGCATGGCTATCCGCCGCTGCCGGGCTTGGCGATGCCCCAACGGGACGGCGTCGAGCGTCTGCCCTCCCTGCCGCGAGTGCTGTCCGGGGCTGGGTTCCATACGGTCTTTGTTTACGGCGGCTGGCCCAACTTCACCAACTTCTTCGACTACTGGCGCGGCATCGGCTTTGACGCCATGTTGAGCCGTTACGATTTCCCCGACCGTTGGTTCGAGACCAGTTGGGGGGTGGCCGACGAGATTCTGTTCGACCGGGTGCTGGTCGAAATGGACCGCCGCACCGCACTCCATGACCGAGTGATGCTGAGCACACTGACGGTGACCAATCACCACCCCTTTGACTTTCCAGCGGGCCGGGTGGCCTTTCCGAATGACGAGCGGCGTCAGGACTACGCCGTAGCCTACGCCGACTGGGCGCTCGGCGAGTTCGTTCGCGAAGCGGAGAGCCGTCCTTGGTTTGAGGACACGCTGCTGGTCATCGTAGCCGACCATGGACCGTTGCGACCTGGCCCCACGCTGGTGCCAGCCAACCATTTCCGAGCCCCATTGGTGCTCTACAATCCGGCCCGGCTGGCGCCGGAAACCATCGAGTTCATGGGCTCCATCATGAGTCTCCCGGTGACGCTGCTCAGCTTGCTCGAGGTTTCCGCCACCGAACCCTTCTATGGACGCAGCCTGCTGGCCGGAGAGGACCAATTGGCGCCAGCGGAGGAGGACTATCACGTCGGGGTGCTCGGACGCAGGCATCTCACCGTGCTGGCCCGGGGTGGGGGGCTCCACGGGTGGCGCTACGATGGTCAAGCGCTCACGCTGGACCAACCGGACATGGCGCAGGCCCGGTTCGCGGCGGCTCTCTTCGGTGACGCCCACCGCCGCTTCTACGGCGGCCAGCCCGCACAGAACGGGCCCTAGAAGCGGCGCAGAACGCCTTCCCGCACTCGGTCCATCCACTTCCGGTGGCCGTCGGGGTCGAGGATCATGGAGCAGAAGTAAAGCAGCAAGTCCTTGTGCGTCTTGGTGAGCTTGGCTTCCTTCATGGCCGCTTCGCCCTGCTTGCTGTTGAGAAAGGCGAAGCAGGAAGTCAGATCCTCATCAGCGCCGAGCACCGCTTGCGCCTCGGCGCTCAACAGGTCGTGGACGGCTTCGAGGTCGGCTTCGTCGATGTCGGCGTCCTCGGGCTTGAGCACCAAGTTGGTCCACAGGGTGGCGAGGGTGATGCGGTAGGCGTCCCGATGCACGAAACGCTCCGCCACCGTGGACCGCTTCACGATGTCTTCGAGCACCGGTTTGAGCCGAGCGCGCAGCAGGTCCGGGTCAGCCATGCGCAGCCGCTTCTTGCCTCATGCCGGTAGGATTCCTCGTGCCGTTCAAAATCTGGCTCACTCGCGCGTTAGCTTCACTAGCGTGAGCCCATGTGCCTCGAATCTCGAAAAGTCGCGAAGATTGCTGGTCGCGATGGGAGTGTCTTCCGCAATGGCGGTGGCGGCGATCATGCAATCGGTCAGGGAGTTGCGCCGCCGTCCCGTGCCGTTGAACAGCCGGGCGGCGAGATCGGCCACCTCGGCCGTGTAGTCGATTCGGCGATCGACGATCACTGCGGCAAGCGAAACTGCAGTCGCATCGAGCGGCCCGCATAGGAACTCGGTCCAGGCAATGGCGCTCATGGCCAACCTTTCGTTGGCTTGTGTCCACGCTTCAAGCCTTTCACCCTCCGGCGAACCCGCCCGCAGGCTTCGGATCAGGAAGCTGGTGTCAAGATGAATCACTAGGGCTCCGCCAACCTGATAGTGTCGCACTAGGCTAGATGGCCCAGACGATGCGTCGATGCGCGCTGCCGTTCCTCGGTTACGTCCCGACACCATGCCGCTACTCCTTCGGCATCCAACGCCAGCCGTTGCTGGAGTTGTTTCAGGGCCTTGAGTTTCGCATGACTTGGGCCCTGGGTTTGCTCCGCCGCTACTTGGATTGCCCGTCGCAGCGCTCCAGATTTGGATGTCTTCCAAAGTGCGGCCAAGTAATCGAGCCGCTGGACGGTGTCCAAGTCAAGAGAGTAAGTTGATCGAATCGTCGCTATGGCCATACTGGTAGTATGGCCATACCCTATGCCAAGTCAAGCGCTTGGCGGGCAGTTCAAAAAAGGGGCTTGTGCAGCCAAACTCGCAACGGCATATTGACGTTAGGGGAGATGGCAAATCACGTGAAGCACACTTAAGGAATGCCGATGCTGCAGTTCGACCCCGTGCAATTGCCGGAAGGCACCGAGGCCTTGCGCCACGAGGTGCGCGACTTCCTGGCCGCCAACGTGGACCGGATCAGCGCCCCCAACTCCGACTTCAGTTCGGGCCATGATGCGGAGTTTTCCGCCCGCCTTGGCGAACGGGGCTGGATCGGCATGACCTGGCCCAAGGCCTACGGCGGCGCCGAACGCAGCTTCTTCGAACGCTACGTGGTGACGGAGGAACTGCTCGCGGCCGGCGCACCGGTCAGCGCCCACTGGATCGCGGATCGGCAGAGCGGGCCGCTGCTGCTAGGCAGCGGCAGCGAGGATCAGTGCGCGCGTTACCTGCCGGCCATCGTTCGCGGCCGAAGCTTCTTCTCCATCGGCATGAGCGAGCCGGGCACCGGCTCGGACCTCGCTTCGGTGCGCACCACGGCCAAACAGGTGGCCGGCGGCTGGCGGGTCAACGGCACCAAGCTCTGGACCACGGGCGCCCATCTAAACCACTACATGATCGCTTTGGTGCGCACCGCGCCGGCTGAAGATAACCGGCATGCCGGTCTGTCGCAGTTGATCATCGATCTGGCTGCCCCTGGCGTGACCATACGCCCGATTCGCAACATGGCTGGCGGCGAGGACTTCAACGAGGTGGTGTTCGAAGACGTGTTCGTGGCCGATGCGGACGTGGTTGGCGAGCCGGGCAACGGCTGGTCGCAGGTGACCTCGGAACTCGGCTACGAGCGTAGCGGGCCGGAACGGTTCCTATCCGCATTCCGCGTCTATGTCGAGTTCGTGCGCTTGGTGGGCGCCGACCCTGGGCGCTTCGAAGCGGCGGCCGTGGGGCGCATCGCCGCACACCTGATGACCCTGCGCCGCATGTCGATGTCGGTGGCGGGGATGCTGGAGAACGGCAAGGCGCCCAATGTGGAGGCGGCCTTGGTCAAGGAGCTGGGCAACAATTTCGAGAAGCTGCTGCCGGAAATCGCCCGGACTGCCGCGCCTTCTGGCGGCGACCAGGAGCGGTTTCGGCGAACCTACGCCGAAACGCTGCTGCTTTCGCCCTCGTTCACCCTGCGCGGCGGCACGCGGGAAATCCTGCGTGGCGTCATTGCCCGCGGATTGGGGTTGCGCTAATGGAGCAGATGCTGGCGGATGCGGCGGAACGGATCTTCCGCGATCAATGCGCCAAGGAGATCCTGGATGCGGCGGAGGACGGGCAGTTTCCCATGCACCTCTGGCACCTCCTGTGCGAAAACGGTTTTCAACTCATGGCCATGCCGGACAGCGGTGCGGAGTTGGCGGATCTTTTCGCCGTGCTGC
Organism: uncultured Pseudomonadales bacterium; assembly: GCA_964598305.1. Lineage (GTDB taxonomy): Bacteria > Pseudomonadota > Gammaproteobacteria > Pseudomonadales > Azotimanducaceae > Azophilus. The sequence continues at coordinate 37,747 of CAZRBP010000010.1, forward strand.
GGGTGGCGGGCCGGTTCGCGGCGCCGTTGCCGCTGGCCGAGGCGTTGCTGGCCAATCGTTGGCTCGGCGAAGAGGACGGCGATGGGCCGACCGATGCGCTGAACACGGTTGGGTTGATGGCTGAAAACGGCAGCCCCCACTGGCGGGATGCGCCTTGGGGGCGCACGGCGCGACGCATCGTTGGCGTGGCCGACGATGGCGGGGTCTTTGCCGGAACGCCCGTGGCCGTGACCCAAGCGGTCAATTTGGCGGGGGAGCCCCGCGATCAGGTTGAGGTCCGTGATGTCCGGTCCCTGCCTTGCGCGGAGCCGGCACCGGCGCTGCTGGCGTTGGCGCGGGCGGCGCAATCCGCTGGCGCCTTGGAACGGGTTCTGGAACTCGGCATCGGCTACGCCTTGGAGCGCGAGCAGTTCGGGCGGCCCATCGCCCGCTTTCAAGCCGTTCAGCACATGCTCGCCACGGTGGCTGCGGAGGTGGCGGCCGCGGGCCGGGCCAGCGATGCGGCGGTGGCCGCCATCGGCAGTGAGCGCTTTGCGTTCGAGGTGGCGGCAGCCAAGTCCCGGGTGGGCGAAGCGGTTGGCTTGGTCGCCGAGGCGGTGCACCAAGTGCATGGCGCCATGGGCTTCACCTACGAGCACCAGCTTCACCATTTCACCCGCCGGCTCTGGGCGTGGCGCGACGAGTGCGGCGGCGAAGCCTACTGGCAGGAACTGCTCGGGCGCCGCTTGTGCGCCCTAGGCGCCGACCAAGTCTGGGATTTTCTGGCGACCACCTCTTGACGCCCCACTTTCCGCCGCGTCCAGAGCCGCCGGTGCGGGTCGCGATCAGTGCCTGCTTGACGGGCGAAGCGGTGCGCTACGACGGCAGCGATGCCGCCGCCGACCTGCCGGAAGCGGGCTTGGCGGCGGTGTTCGAGTATGAGCCCATTTGCCCCGAGGTGGGCATTGGCCTCGGCGTTCCCAGGCCGCCGATTCGCTTGGTGGGGGAGGGCGGCAGCTTTCGCGCCGTCGGCGTTGACGACCCCAGTCTCGATGTCACCGGTGCCTTGAGCGCCTTTGGGCGGGCGCAGGCGGCACGGCTCGACGGCGTCTACGGCTACATCTTCATGACCCGTTCGCCGAGTTGCGGGCTGGCCAGCGTCAAGGTGCGCAGCGACGTTCAGGGCGCACCCTACCGGACCGATGGACGGGGCCTGTACGCCGCAAGCCTCTTGGCGGCACGGCCCGGCCTGCCGGCGGAGGAGAATGAGCGTCTGTTCGACCCGGCAGTGCGTGGCGCATTTGTCAACCGCGTGCTGACATACGCCCACTGGCGCCGGCTGGAGGCGGACGGGCTGACGGCGGAGCGTCTCATCGAGTTCCACTCCCGCTACAAATACCTGCTCATGGCACACAGCATTCGCCACTATCGCGAAGCGGGCCGCTTGCTCAGCGACTTGCGCGGCGGCGTGGTCGGGATTGGGAAGCGCTACCTAGCCTGCCTGATGGAGGGGTTGGCTCGGCCGGCGGGAAGCGCAGGCCACGCCAACGCCCTATCCCATATGCAGGGCCACCTGAAGCGGCGGATGAGCGCCGTTGAGGCGGCTGATCTCCACTGCGCCATCGACCGTTGCCGCACCGGCGCGGCCTCGGTGGCTGAGGCCTGTGAGCGGCTGCGTTGCGCCTTGGATCGCCATCCCGACGCCTATCTTCGCAAACAGGCCTACTTCGAGGCAGTCCCTTGGCTTTAACGCGCTTCCACTGAACGCTGCCGCAGCCATTGCACGGTGAACAGGGCCAACACCGCGAAAGCGATCAGAAACACCGCCACCGCCAGGATGCTGGGGCTGATCTGCTCGCGAATGCCGGACCACATCTGGCGCGGAATGGTGCGCTGCTCCAATCCGCCCATGAACAGCACCACCACCACTTCGTCGAAGGAGGTGGCGAAGGCGAACAATCCGCCGGAGAACACGCCCGGCGCGATCAGGGGCAGTTGCACCCGGAAGAAACTCCGCAACGGCCCCGCGCCCAAGCTGGCGGCGGCGCGCAGCAAGGTGTGGTCGAAACCGCTCAGGGTGGCGGTCACGGTGATTACCACAAAGGGAGCGCCCAAGGCGGCGTGGGCCAGTATCAAGCCCGTGTAGCTTTGGCCCAAGCCGATGCTGGAATAGAAGAAGAACATGCCCACCGCGACAATGATGATGGGCGTCACCATCGGCGAGATCAGAATGCCGGTGATCAGCGCTCGCCCCGGCATCGCCGGGCTGGCCAGGCCAAGCGCCGCCAAGGTGCCGAGCGCGGTGGCCAGCAGGGTGGCGGCGCTGCCGATGACGAGGCTGTTGACCAGCGCCCGGCTCCAAGCCTCGTCTTCCACCACGTTGCGGTACCAGCGCAGGGAGTAGGCGTCGGGGTCCAGGCGCAGCATGCCCTCCGTGAACGTGAAGTAGGGCTCGGCGTTGAAGCTCAAGGGCACGATCACCAGTATCGGCGCCACCAGGAAGATGAACGCGGCAGCGCAGAAGGCGATGAAGCCGTAGTGTCCAACCCGTCGTACCAGCAGGGCGTTCATATCAGCCGAGCCTCATGCGGTCGATGCCGATCAGGCGGCTGTAGATGAGGTACAGGCCGATCACGGCGACCAGCAGGATGCTGCTGAGCGCTGCGGCCAGCCCCCAGTTGAGGGAGGTCTGCACGTGGTAGGCGATCATGTTGGAAATGAGCTGGCCGCTGCGGCCGCCGACGAGCGCCGGGGTGATGTAGTAGCCGATGGCGAGGATGAACACCAGCAGGCCGCCGGCGCCGATGCCTGGCAGGGTCTGCGGCAGATACACCCGCATGAACCCCTGGATCGGGTTGGCGCCCAAGGAGGCGGCGGCGGCCATGTGCGTCGGCGGAATCGAACGCATCACAGAGTAGAGCGGCAGCACCATGAAGGGCAGCAGCACATGGGTCATGGCCGTGAAGGTGCCGGTCATGTTGTAGATCATCTCCAACCGCTCGCTGTCCGGCGTGATGCCCAATGCCACCAGCAGGCTATTGATGACGCCTTGGCGCTGCAGCAGGACGATCCAGGCCGTGGTGCGAACCAGCAGCGAGGTCCAGAAGGGCACGAGCACCATGAGCAGCAACAGGTTGCTGCGCTTGGGCGGCGAGGTGGCGATGAGATGGGCAATGGGGTAGCCGATGGCCAGGCAGAGCAGGGTGACGCCAAGGCTCACCAACAGCGTGCGCCACAGCAGCGGCATGTAGATGCGGCTTTCCTCCGACCGCAGCCCGATGCCCCCGTCCGGGCGCCGTTCCAGGTCCAACGCCTGGAGGTAGTGGCGCAACGTGAAGCGGGCGCCGGCGGCTTGGATGGCGAGCCAAGTGTCCGGCTCCGCCCAAGCCGGGTTGATGCCGATGAGCGTCTCGCGCCAGGAACCCGTGCGCTCGGTCCTTTCCACTTGGCGGGCCGTGCGCGTCAGCACCCGCCGCATGCCGCTCTTCAAGCGATTGACCGGGCCGGCCACGCGGGCCAGGGTGCGCTCCCGCCGCGCCTGCGGCAGTTCATCGGCGATGGCGGCGAAGGCGGCTTCCGCCGGTGGGCCGACGCCGCTCCAGCCGTCGAGGGCCGCCAACGTCCGCGGCAGAATGTTGGCGACGGCCGGCTCATAGGCGCTCTTGCTCAACAGGGTGCCGAGCGGCGCGACGAAGCTTAGCGCGATGAACGCCAGCAGCGGCAGCGTCAAGGCCACCGCCGTTGCCCGAGGTCCCCTAAGTTGCATGGCTTTCAGCGGACCAGCCAAGCGCTGAAGCGCTCGTTCAGGTCATCGCGGTTGTCGCTCCACCAGCGCCAGTCTCTTTGCAGCGCCCGTTTCATGTTCTGTGGTGCCGTGGGCATGTGCGGGGCCATGTCGATTCCGGTTTCCAAGTGCTGGCCCACCAGCCCTTGGGCGGAGCGCCGCGTCGGGCTGTAGGAGATGTAGTTGGCGACGTTGGCAATGGCTGTGGGCCGGTTGGCGAAGCGCACGAATCGCTGCGCCGCTGCAAGGCGCGGGGTGCCGGAGACGATGGCGAGGGGGCCGCCGGGACCGAGAACCTGCCCGTCCCAGACGATGACGAAGGGCTGTTGCTCCAGCACTTGGGCATTGAAGATGCGGCCGTTGTAGGCCGTGCTCATAAGCACTTCGCCGTCGGCGAGCATCTGCGGCGGTTGGGCGCCAGCCTCCCACCAAACCACGTGGTCCTTGATGCTGTCGAGCTTGCGGAAGGCGCGTTCAACGCCGGCGTCGGTATCCAGGACCGCGTACACCTGCTCATGTGGCACGCCGTCGGCGAGCAGCGCGAATTCGAGGTTGGCCGATGGCGAGCGGCGCATGCCGCGCCGCCCGGGAAACTTCTCGAGGTCGAAGAAATCCTCGATGGTCGCCGGCGGCGGCCCTTCGATGTAGCGGGCGTTGTAGGCGTAGATGGTGGAGGAGAACAGCGTGCCCGGGCCGCATTCGGAGAACACGTTGGGCAGGTAGTCCTCCTCCGCCGCTTCGCCATTCGGCCCCGGCGGCAGCAGCGCGGAATCGACCGGCTCGATGATGCCCTCGTCGCAGGCGACGTTGGCATCGGGCATCTCCAGGTCCACGACGTCCCAATGCACCGCCCCGGCGTCCACCTGCGCGCGCACTTGCGCCAAGCCGCCGTTGTAGTCCTCGAGCAGCACCTTGATGCCGGTCTCGGCGGTGAACGCCTTGTGGTAGGCCTCGACGCAAGCGCGGGCGTAGGAGCCGCCCCAGGACACCACGGTGATGGATTCCGCGGTCAGGGCCCTGGGCAGGAACGCCAGCAGCAAGACTGCGAGCCGACAGATGATTGGTGCGCAATGGGGCCTTGTCATGTCTTCACTCTTCCATTGGCTCGATGGGTTTCCTGGACAGTTCAACTCGGCTCGACCTCCAAGGCGCGGCAATCGAGCGCCGCCCAGCCCACCCGAACCGAGTCGCCGGGCAGGATGCCGCCGTGGCCCACGATGTTGGGAATCTTGGCGATGAAGCTGGAGGTGCCGCAGACCGACAGACGCACCCGTAGGTGGTCGCCAAGAAAGCTGATGTCCTCCACCTTGGCCTCGTGCTCGTTGGCGAAGCGCCCTGACTCGTGGGAGATCGCGACCCGCTCCGGGCGGATGGCCACCAGCGTCTCGGCACCGACGGGCAGGCTGCCGACGTGGGCCGCTTCGATTTGGCGTCCATCCACCTCGACGGCGCACACCCCCTTGTTGATGGACAGGATGCGTCCCGGGAGCAGGTTGTTCTCGCCGATGAAACGGGCCACGAAAGCTCGCTGCGGCTCTTCGTAGAGCACTTCCGGCGCCGCCACCTGTTCAATGCGGCCCGCTCGGAAAACGGCCACCCGGTCGGACATGGCCATGGCTTCCTGCTGATCGTGGGTGACGTACACCACCGTCACGCCGAGTTGCCGCTGGATGCGGCGGATTTCATATTGGAGTTCCTCCCGAAGCCGCCGGTCCAGTGCGCCCAAGGGTTCATCCATCAACACCAGGTCCGGCTCAAAGACTAGGGCGCGGGCGATGGCGATGCGTTGCTGCTGGCCCCCGGAGAGCTGGCCGGGCCGGCGGTCCCCGAAGCCCTCCATGCGCACCAGCGCCAACGCCCGATCCACCCGCTCGCGGCGCTCGGTTGCGGCCATGCCCCGCACCTCCAGCGGAAAGGCCAGATTGCCGCCCACCGTCATGTGCGGAAAAAGGGCGTAGTTCTGAAACACGACGCCGATGCCGCGCTTGTCCGACGGCAGCCCAGCGACGGGTGCGCCCTTGATGCGGATCTCACCGGCGCTGGGCGTTTCGAACCCGGCCAGCATCATCAGGCAGGTGGTCTTGCCGGATCCGGACGGCCCCAGCAGGGTCAGGAACTCGCCGCGCTGCACACTGAGGTCAAGATCGCTCACCACCCAGTTGGACCGGTCGTACCGTTTGCATACGCCGATGTATTCGATGTGGGGTGGGGGGCTGTCGTCGTTCATGCGTTTCTTCCGCCAAGAGGCCGCCAGACTACCGGGGGGGACGGGCATCGGCAATACCCGTGCGCGGTGCCCTGCGCCATTGACAGGGCGGGTCGCCAGCGCGATATTGCGGCGATGGACTCGGGCGATGATGGCGGCGCAGCCGATAGCGAACGGAGGCCGGACGGCGCCTCGCCGTTCCACCAGTACGAGGTCAATCCCGGCTTTTTCGACGAGATGCTTGACGCCACGGGCGCGCCGCGCCCGCATTGCCGAACGCTTGCCGAGGCGATGGCGGAGTGGTCGTCTGACGAGCTTGTGCGGC
>CAZRBP010000011.1:0-9332 GCA_964598305.1 uncultured Pseudomonadales bacterium
GGCCTGTTTCTGGGCTTGGTCTCCGTCGTCATGTTGACTCGTTGGACTCCGCATCCGCACCGAAGTTTCCCGCCTCCGGCATTGGCCGGAGGCATTGGCTTTGGCGCCGGCTTGGTGTCCGGCATTGCTGGCATCGGCGGCGGCAACGTCATGGTGCCCACCATGATCTACTTCAACACGGCCGTTCATCGTGCCACGGCGACTTCAAGCAGCCTAGGCGTGCCTTTGGCGGCGGCCGGCGCCCTTGGCTACATTCTGTTTGCCCCGCCAATCGCCGCCGCCGCGCAATACATGCTCGGCTACGTCCACCTGCCGAGCTTCGCCGCCATCGTGGTCGGAGCGGTTGCCGCCGCTCCCCTAGGCGTCTGGACCGCCCACCGCATCAACGCCCCGGCCCTGCGCCGCTTGTTTGGCGTCCTGCTCATCCTGGCGGCGCTGCGCATGATTCAGTCCGCTTGGGCGACGGCCTGATAGGAGAAGACGATCAGTCGATCTGGCGGATTTGAATGGCGTCGGTCTTGGCACCGGCCAGCACGTCGGAGATGACCACCACCTTGGCGTTGCCGCCAAGCACCTGTCGGTCGCGCAGCACCGCAAAGGCCCGCTGCAGGGTCTTCTCCGGCTCCAGGCTGAACTCCGTGCGGAAGCTGGTCACCGCTCGGTTGAGGAACAGCCGCCGCCTGGTGCGGCTGTCGTTGGTGAACGCATAGATGGGCACCGTCGGCGGCCGTGCGTTGGTGACCAAATCGGCCATGATGCCGCGCCGGGTAATGACCACGATGCCGTCCGCGTATATGGATTCCGCCAAGGCGACGGCGTGGATCGCCAGTTGCTGCTTGTCGGCTGTGGCCTCGAGATCGCTTTCGTAGCCAAGGCCCGGATAGCGCTCGGCGGCCTTGGTGATCTGCACCAACTGTTCGACGCAGCGCACTGGATGCTTGCCAATGCTGGTCTCCCCGGAGAGCATCACCGCATCGGCGCCTTCATACACGGCGTTGGCCACATCGGTCACCTCGGCGCGAGTGGGAATCGGGTTTTCGATCATGGATTCGAGCAGGTGCGTGGCCACGATGCACCGACGGCCCCAACGGGCGCAAGCGTGCACGATCCGGCGTTGCACGTTGGGCAGGTCGGCGATGTCCGTCTCGATGCCGAGATCCCCCCGCGCCACCATGACCCCATCCGCGGCTTGGGCAATGGCGTGGATGTTGGACACGCCCTCCTGGTCCTCGATCTTGGCCAAAATGAGTGTGCGAGCCCCATGCTGCGCGATCAGGGAGCGCAAGCGCTCGACGTCTTCGGCAGTGCGCACGAAGGACAGGGCGATGTAGTCCACTTCCTGCTCCAAGCCGAACTTGATGTCGGCCCGGTCCTTGGCGGTGATGGCGGGTAGATTGATGCGCACACCCGGCAGGTTGACGTGGCGCTTGCTGCCGAGCCAGCCGCCGTCGATGACCCGGCAGACCAACTGCTTGCCGTGGGTTTCCAGCACCTCGAAATTGATTAGGCCGTTGTCCACCGTGATGCGGTTGCCCGGCTCAACGATGTCCGCCAACTCCTGGTAGTTGACCTGAATGGACGAGGTTTCCACATCGTCGTCGCCGCGCACCGATAGGGTCACCACTTGACCGGTCTGCAGGTCCATCGGCTCGCTGACATCGCCTGTGCGGATTTCCGGCCCCTGGGTGTCGAGGATCACCGAAATCGGATCGCGCATCTTGCGGTTCAGGGTGCGGACCCACTGAATGACTTCGCCAGCGCCGCGGTGGTCGGCATGGGACATGTTCAGGCGCACCAGGTTCATGCCCGCCTTCGCCATGCTCTCCAACACTGGGTAGCTGGCCGTGGCCGGGCCGATGGTGCAAATGATCTTGGTGCGGCGAAGCGTCATGCCATGGCCCCAGAATGCTGCATTCCCCTATTCCCTATGCAGCATAGGCGGTTGCTGCGGCTGTTGCCAGAACTTCGCCACAGCGGCCCCCACATCGCCCGCGGCCACCTTTTGCGGCCGCCAATGGCTGGGGAAGAAGCGTTGCTGCGCCTCGTGGCCAAAGCGGGGGTCGATCAGGCAGATTACCCCCCGGTCACTGGGCGAGCGCAACAGGCGGCCAGCGACCTGCGCCACCTTGGTCATGGCCGGTTGCCGATAGGCCACTTCCATGCCGTTGCCGGACTTGGCGTCAAAGTAGCGTGCCTTGCTGGCCCGCGCCAGGGTCGGCGGCGGCAGGCCGGCGCCGATGGCCAGCACACCGCTTAAGGGCACGGCGGTGAAGTCCACCGATTCGGCGAAGACGCCGCCGAGCACGATGGCCGCCAAAGCAGGGGGTTCGCTGCCGGCGAAGGCGCGCAAGTATTCCGTGCGCTGACCATCCGTCATGTCCGGAGTTTGGCGGCGCAGGCGGATTCCACCCAAGCGCCCCATTGCGGCCTCGGCAAAGCCGTCGAGATAGCCGTATGAGGGGAAGGCTAGAAGGTAGCGCCCGGCATGAGCCGCAACCACATCCCGAACCAAATCGACGACCTGCCCCATCGACGCCTGACGGCCGCTGAAGTAAGTGTTGATGTCGGTAACGAGCAGCACGGCAACCTGTTCGGACTCGAACGGGCTGCCCGCCCGTTCGGCGGGCGCCTCAACCAAGCCGTGCAGGGCGTTGTAAAGCGGCAGCGGCGACAGGGTGCCCGAAAAGCGGATGCTGCTCCGATAGCGGGCGAGGCTCTCCCTCAAGTGCTCACTGGCATCAAGGCAGCGCAACGCCACTTCAATGTCCGAACCGCCGGTGCGCAGCAGGTGGACAAAGGCCTCCGGGCGCCGCCAGGACTCGCCCTTCTGCCAGCGGTTGGCCGCCCATGCCGCCGCTTGCGTGTGCGGCAGGGCATCAAGCGCCCCTTCGTCGCTGAACAGCGCTTGCAGGAACCGCTCAACAGCGCGGTTGAGCGCGGCAGGCGGCTCAATCACCACCTCATCCGGATGACCGTGCTCGCGGCGCAGGTTGACCAAGGCACGATCGATGCTCCGCAGGCGCTTTGCCAGCGATGCCGGCAGCGGCTCGGCCAGTGCCGCCTTGACCGCACTGCGGTTGAGTTCAACGGACAGCGATTCCTCCGCACGGTCGCTCAACTGGTGGGCTTCATCGACCAGCAGATCGATGTCCTTGCCGTCGGCAAAGCGCCGCAGGCGCACGACGGGGTCGAAGACATAGTTGTAGTCGCCGATCACCACGTCGGACCAGAGCGCGGCATCCAAGGACAGTTCATAGGGGCACACTTCGTGGTCCTGCCCAACTTCACGCACCCGCTCCGGCGTGATGGCGGGATCGGCAAGCAGCGCCGCCTCGGCGGCTGGCCGCTTGTCGAAATAGCCCTTGGCGTAACGGCACTGATCCGCGGCGCATGGCATGCCGGGCGTCAGGCACTGCTTCTCCTTCGCCGCCAAGGTGATTCGGCGGATGCGCCCGGCCGCGGCGTCAATGCGCTCCAAGGCCGTCTCAGCAGCCGCGGCACCGGTGCTGCGGCTGGTAAGGAAGATCAGTTTCGAAGCGGCCGTTTGCGGCAAGCTTTTCAGCGCCGCGTAGAGCACCGCCATGCTTTTGCCACTTCCCGTTGGCGCTTCGAGCAGCAGGGACTCCTGCGCCCGCAAGGCTTGAAAGCAGCGGCGCGCCGCGGCCCGCTGATGGGACCGATAGCTTGGATACGGGAAATCCCTCCCTGCCAGCCAGGCGTTGCGGGCCGCTTGATGTTCCCACCACGGCCCCATGCGGGCCGCGAAACGATCCAGGGTGTCGTCCAGAAAGGCCTTCAGCGCCTGGGTGCTCTGCCGCTCCTCGAAGACCCGAACCCGGCCGTCGTCCGGATGGCAATACAGCAGGCGCAAACGCCAATCGCACAGGTTCGGGTGCGCCTCAGCGAGCATGGCCGCATAGAGGCGGGCCTGGGCCCAATGCACCGGACCGTCGTGCCGATGCGCCACTTCCGGGTCCGCCCGCGTGGTCTTGAACTCCTCGACAACAGCGGGCGCCGTACTGAGGTTGGCGCCGTCCACCCGGCCGCGAAGCTCGAAGCGCGTGTCCTTGAGACGGATGTCCATTTGCACCGCCAGTTCGGCTTGGTAGCCGTCCGGGCGGTCCCGTTGCAAACGGCGTTGGGTGGCGATGCCTTCGACGCCTTGGGTCGGCGCCCCCCGATAGGCGTAGAGGTCACCGATGCGGTGGACCTGCTCCGCCAGCCAGCGCACCGGGAGCAGTTTCGAGCTCAGGCTTTGAATTTGAGCACCCTGGCCTTGAAGCCGTTGCTTTCAAAGTAGTTGAACCACTGGCGTTGGGCAGGCTGCAGGCTGTCCGTGGGCCCTTTGACCTCGACAAACTCGTAGTCGCGGGTACCGTAGAGGACCAGCAGGTCGGGGAATCCGGTCCGAGTGGCCCCGGGATTGCCGATGACGCGGCAAGCCAGCCCGAACAGAACCTCATGGGGAACCGTTTCGAGCAACCGTTCCAGCAGGGCGCCATCCAGGTGCCGCCAACTAATCAAACGGTTGGCGACCCCCGTTTTTCTTCGTAGCGTGCCGCGCAGCGTTTGCGCAAACTGCGCTGGGTCGGCCAAGGTCCGCTTTTGCGCGGCGATGGCTTCGGCGCGGGCGGCGGCGAAGTCATCCCAGTGGAGATCAAGCGGCGCATCTTGGTAAGGGTTGAGGAAGGCGCCGGCAACGGGTGCAAACACCACGTCCCAGAAGGCCAGGCCAGCCAATCCGCGGGGCAAGTGGTTTTCCAGATGCCAAGCCTCGCCACCCTCGGCGGCCAGCAATGCCATGGCGTGCCGTTCGATCGGGTCCGCTCGGACCGATCCGAGGGCCTTGGTCGTGGTCTTCGGAGCACGGCGCTTTCGTCGCTGGCCGAAGCGGGCGGCGAAATCGGCTTCCTCGGCGCACTGCGGCGCTTTGGCAATGTTGCGCAGCAGGCGTCGGGCGGCCGTTTCCTCACCGATGCGCGCCAATATCCGCACTTGCCGCTCCCGCGCCGGATGCAATGGCGAAGCCGCGTAGCAACCGAGGGCGGACTGCCACTCCCCTGCCCGTTCAAACCAGCGTCCCAAGCGGAGACGCGCCCGGTTCAGGGTCTTCTCCTCCAAGCGGGACGGCAACGCGGGGCACTCCGCCAACGCCTTGAACAGCGGTTGGGCCATTCCCGGCCATTGGTCCAGGCTGCGGGTGGCCTCATTCAACAGCCGCGCGCGCAGGTAGCGGTCGATTTCGTCCCGGTTCCCGAACAGGCGTTGATCCACGGTTAGGGGGTAGTCCTCATAGCGCCGCCAACCGAGGTCTTCGAGCACCAACACACTCAGATCCCGGTGGTTGTCGCCAAAAAAAAGCAGTTGAGCGAGCTTCAGGCTAGGCCAGCAGGCCACCGCCAACCACGGCGATTGCGCCGCCACCGCAGCCCGAATGCAAGGCTCCGGCAGTCGTTCGAGGATGGTCTCCATCACATCCGGCTTGGAGCCGCCTGCCACTTTGAATCGGTTGCCGAGTTCGGCTCGGGTGAGCAAGGCAAGCAGCTCGACCGCCGGAGCCTCGGGATTCAACTGCACCAGTCCGGCGTCCGCCAACGCCTCTAGCGCCGCCGCAGGGTCCGCCACTTCGGCGTAGCTGAGCCGGTCCACGCGCAGCAAAGGCCCCTTGCGAGTGATCAAGCGGGCGAAAAGGCGCTGCGCGGGCTTGTCCGCTGCCAAGATCGCGGACAGGCAGCGCTCGTCCTCCGGCCTCAGCAGGTCGCCATGCTCGGCCATGACAAAGCGCGCCAAGCGCAGTAAATTGTTGCGGTAGTAGTCAGGCGGCGGCGGTTCGCCGGGGCGCAGCGAAGGAGCGGGAGGCGCGGCGGACGACATGAATCAAATTATAGTGAACGCCGCCCCCTGGTGCATTGCCACGGTGGTGACCGAGAAAGCCATCGAGGGGCTGTTGGAAAGCGGCAGCGGCGGAGTTTACAAGGACAGCCACCCGTGGCTGGTGGCGCAGGATCTGTTTCGCTCCATGGCGGCTCAGAACCAAGCCTTGCCCATTCTACTCGCTAGCGGCCAGCCTTTGGCTTTCAGCCGGTGGAGCGTCATTGAGGAAATCAATGTCGTCGAACTGCACCTCGGCCAGTGGGAGACGGCATGCCGGTTCGAAGCACCCAAGCCCATGCACCCGATCTTCTCGGAACTCAGCAGCGTCTTCCTCAAGCCCGCCAGCGAACAGTTGGAGCGGGAACGGCGGGAAGGGCTCCGGCAGCACCGCACGGCGTTGGATGAAACGCACGTTCACCCCTATGCGATCTGCGAAACGCCAGCTTTCATTTTAGTGCCGCCCGCGGACGGCGACGCTTAGTAGCCGGTCTTTTCGCGCTGCTCTTCCATCGTGCCCCGAACCGCGGCTAAGTCGCCCGCTGCCGTGCGGACCATGAAGCCGAGATCCGAGCCCAATGTGACGAAGTTGAAGCCGGCATCCAAGTAGCGTCTTGTGAATTCCAACCCCCCGGTATGGATGCCGATGGCCACGCCGTGCCGGTGGCAGGCATCCCGAATGCGCTCCACGGTTGCCGCGTGGACGGGATCATCGTTGTCGCCCCTCGGCGCCAAGCCCAAGGACAGGGCCAGATCGGAGGGTCCGATGTACACGCCGTCGAGTCCCGGGGTCGTTACAACCTCCTCCACGTTCTCAATGCCCTCGGCGGTCTCGATCATGGCGATGCAGGCGATCTCGCCGTTGGCCTCCTTGGCGTAGCCGCGGCCGCCGTACAGCGCGGCGCGTATGGGGCCGAAGGAGCGGTTGCCATCCGGGGGGTAGCGGCAGGCGGCCACCGCCTGTTCGGCCTCGGCCCGGTTGTTGACCATCGGCACGATCACCCCGTAGGCGCCGGCGTCCAAGGCCTTCATGATCTCGTAGGGCTCGTTCCAGGGCACCCGCACCAAGGGCGTCGCGTCGCTGGCGGAGATGGCCGGCAGCATGGCGGTGAGGTCCTTGTAGTCGAGCAAGCCGTGCTGCAGATCGATGCACACCCAGTCGAAGCCGAGGCCGGACAAGGCCTCCGCGCTGTGGACATTGGCCAAGGACAGCCACAGGCCGATGGTTCGTCCGCCGTTGCGCCACGCCGCCAAGGCCTTGTTTGAACGCACTGGATGCTCCTGTTCTGATGTGCCGATTCGAACATCGGCCCCGTGTTGACGAGCCGCGTCGAATTCGCAACTCTAACATGCGAGAATTCGCCTCCGCATCCTGATCGGGATGCCTATTCACAACGCATTGTGGGAGCGATGGCTTTGACCAAGAAGAAGGTCGCCGTGCAATTGCCGCGCCGGGCGCACGCCGAAGTGGTGGCCGAGCGCTATGCGCTGGAGCTTGAAGCGCTGGCGCCAGTGGCGGACATCGTGGAAGTGGCGGGAGGCAGCGCCGCGGAATTCGCCGCCGGCGCCAAGGATGCGGACGCCATCATCACCTCCTGGGGCATTCACATCGACCGCGCCGTCATCGACCAACTCGACCGCTGCGTCGTGATTGGCGTCGGCAGCGTCGGCGTCGACATGGTGGACATCAAGGCGGCCACCGAGGCCGGCATCGTGGTCACCAACGTGCCCGACGTGTTCATCGAGGAGGTCGCCGACCACGCCATGATGCTGCTCTTGGCGGCGGGCCGGCGCAGCCGCATCATGCAGCGCATGGTGGCTGAAGGGGACTGGTTCAAGGGACGCTCGCTGCTCAACGGGGTGCCGAGGCTGATGGGCCAGACCTTGGGTTTGTTCGCCTTTGGCAACGTGGCCCGCTGCACGGCACGGCGGGCGGCGGCCTTCGGCATGCGCGTCATCGCCCATGATCCCTACGTCAGCGAACTGACCATCAGCGACGCGGGCGTCGAACCGGTCAGCTTCCCGGAACTGCTTGAGCGCAGCGACTACCTGTCCATTCATGCACCGCTCAACGCCGAGACCCGCCACGCCTTCGACGCCGCCGCCTTCGCGCAAATGCAGCCGAGCGCCGTCATCATCAATACCGCCCGCGGCCCCATCATCAAGGAGCAGGACTTGATAGACGCCTTGGCCGAAGGACGCATCGCCGCAGCCGGCCTGGACGTGCTGGAGCGCGAACCGATCGCCGCGGACAATCCGTTGCTGGACATGGATCAGGTGGTTCTGACCCCCCACGTGGCTTCCGCCACCACTCGCATGCGCCCGGAAACCCGGCGCCGGGTGGGCCGTGAAGTCGCCTTGGTGCTACAGGGCCGTTGGCCGCTCAGCTGCGTTAATCCCACCGTGCTGCCGCGCGCGCCCTTGGAACGCTGGCAGCCCTATCCAATGAACCGAGGACCGAATCGCTGATTGCCAAGTCAGTCACAAACCCCCATTGCCAACCATTGCAGGAAACGCCATGAAAAACTGGATCCGAATCGCGCTCGCCGCGCTACTTCCCCTCGCCGTTGCCGCCACCGCCAAAGCGGATTTGGCTGAAGCCGTCGCCGCAGCCCAAGCGGCGGAAATCCGCACCGACGCGGAGCGGGCCCGGGACGGCAACCGAAAACCCGCCGAGACCTTGGCGTTTTTCGGCCTTCGCCAAGACATGCGGGTGCTGGAGCTGCTGCCCGGCGCGGGCTGGTACACCAAGATTCTGGCACCCCTGCTCTATGAGGACGGCGCGCTCTTCGTGTCCATCGGCACGGACCGGCTACAGGAAAATCTGCTCGGCAAGCCCGGCTTCGACCGCATCACTGTCATCGAACCGCAGGGCGACTTCACCCGCGTAGGACGGCGGTTCGAGGGCTTGAGCTTCCAAGCGGAGAACATGGACTTGGTTCTCACCTTCCGCAACCTGCACAACTTCACCGCCGCCGGCCGCGCTGCGCTGAATGCCTCGGCCATTGCAGCGTTGAAGCCCGGCGGCTACTACGGCGTCGTCGATCACACCCGCCGCCACATGCAGGAGGACAGCTCCGAGAACTGGCGGCGCATGGACCCGGTGCTGGCCATCAAGGAAATCGAGGCGGCCGGCTTCGAGTTCGTGGACTATTCGGACCTGCACTACCGGTTGGACGACGAACTGCGCTACGAGGTGGGGCGCCGCTCGGTGAGCGGCAACACCGATCGCTTTACGCTGCTGTTCCGCAAGCCCTAGGCTGGCCTACTTGCCGAATTTGTGCCGCAGGGTGTACCAACTCGGATAGGGAATCGGCCTCGGGTCCTTCTTTGAGGTCCAAAAGCGCACCACGCGCCCGTCGGATAAACGCAACGCCTTGGCGACATCCTTGTTGGACAGGCCCTTGCGGTCCATCCACTCGCGGAGTTCCTGCGGCGTTGGCGGGTACTTCTTCATGGGC
>CAZRBP010000011.1:9432-43301 GCA_964598305.1 uncultured Pseudomonadales bacterium
GCGGTCCATCCACTCGCGGAGTTCCTGCGGCGTTGGCGGGTACTTCTTCATGGGCCAGTCGATGCTACACCAGCACCGGAAAGGGATTCCATTGCAGACCGGCCGCCGCGGCCAACCCGTTATCCGCCCGCGAAGTAGATGCCCGCCACGGCCAGGATGACGCTCACCACCAAGCCGGCGAAGGCCTTGAAGGCGTCGCTGCCGATAAGCTTGCCGGCCGCCTTCAAATCGCCGCCGCTCTGCATCCTCATGGCGATCTCGCGCCCCGCCAACAAGCCGAGAAACACCCAAGTGGTGCTCATCGGCATGTTGCTCCACTCCTTGAAGACCAGCAGGATGACGCCGAAGATGAAGTCGATGATGGTGGCGGAGCGGACGTCCGTGGTCATGGTCTTGCTGGTGACGATCCGCTGAATCTGCCCGCCCCGCTGGTAGTAGATGATGCCTTGCATCGTCAGCAACAGGGCCAGGGCGCCGAGCAGCGCAGTGAAGTCGATGGTGCGCGGCAGGAACACGAAAATGTTGGCCAAGTCCTGAATCAGCCACTGGCTCCAAAGAAAGGCCGTGGCCAACCACTGCAGGACCACCCAGCGCATGGCCTGCGCCTCGTCGCTGCCGGCGCTGCGCAGCAAGTAGTCGTTGAGGCGGCGAACCGCGAAGTACAGGCCAATGGCCACCACAAAGGCAACGGCATACCCTGCCAAGGACTTGAACAGCATGTTCTCGATGTTGCCGGGCGCAAACACGCTCAGCACCAGGAAGGTGGTGCTCACCGGCACGCCGAAGCGGGTCAGCACCAACAGCGTGAACGGCGCCAGCACATGCAGCCAATTCACGCCGCCTTCCGGCGGCGGGAAGGCGGCCAAGCGGCCATGGGCCGGGTCGCCGTCGTTGACCATCCAGCCCCAAACCGCCACCACCACCAGGATGGAACCCGTGAACAGCCACAGCAGCCACCAAGGCCGATGGGCGTTGGAGGAAAGGAAGGTCCCCAAAGTCTGGATCGAGTCGTTGGACACCACCGAATAGGCGGCCAAGGCAAAGCCCAGAAGCATGAGCACTTCGGTCAGCGGCATGGGTTCCCCTAGGGGCGGCGGCGAATGGCTGCGCAGTGTATCCGAGCGGGACGGCCACGGAAAGTTCTAGCGGTTGCGCTTCATCCCCAGCTGCAACGTCGGCCATGCGGCCAGCAAATAGACGGTCATCGACCACAGCGTCATGAAGGTGGCGGCGTACAGCAGGATGTAGCCGGCGATGACCCAAGCACGTTCCAAGTCCGGCGGATTGGCGAGCAGCAGGGCGATGGCCACCATCTGCAGAACGGTCTTGACCTTGCCCACCATGACAACCGCCACCAATCCGCGCCGGTTCATCTCAGCCATCCATTCGCGCAAGGCGCTGATGAACACTTCACGGCTGATGATGACGATGCCGGCGAAGGTCATCCATAGGTTGCCATGCTCGCCGATCAGCACGGTCAACGCGGTGACGACGATGAGCTTGTCGGCAACCGGGTCGAGAAACGCGCCGAAGCGGGTGGTCTGCCCCAGCTTGCGGGCCAGGTAGCCATCGAGCCAATCAGTGAAGGCCGCTGCCGCAAACAGCGCGCTGGCCAATAGGTAGGCGCCGCCGCTGGGCAGCAGGTAGGCCAGCGCGAACACGGGCACCAGGACAATTCGGCCCAAGGTCACCAGGTTCGGCCAGTTCACTTTGATCACTTCATCACTCGGCGTGCAGGACGCCGAATACGTCTTCCGCCAAGCGTCGGCTAATGCCGGGCGCCTTGGCGATCTCCTCGACACTCGCCCCTTTGAGCGCCGCCAGGCCACCAAAGTGGGTCAGCAGCCCGCGCCGCCGCTTGGGGCCGACGCCGGGCACTTCGTCGAGTTCCGAACGCGCCCTGAGCTTCTTGCGGCGTTGCCGGTGGCCGGTGATGGCGAAGCGGTGCGCCTCGTCGCGGATGTGCTGCAGCAGGTGGAACGCATCGGATTGGGGGGGCAGCCGCACCTCCCCGGCCCGAGTGAAGAATCGCTCGTTGCCGGAGCGCCGCCCCGGTCCCTTGGCGACGCCCAGAATGTGGACGCCGTCCACCTGCAGTTCATCCAGCACGTCCTGCGCCCGGTGAATTTGCCCCTTGCCGCCGTCGATCACCAGCACGTCCGGCAGGGTGCCCTCCCCTTGCCGAAGGCGGGTGTAGCGGCGCCGCAGGGCCTGCTCCATGGCGGCGTAGTCGTCGCCCGGCGCCACGTTGTCGATGTTGAACCGCCGGTAGTCGGATTTCAGCGGTCCACCGGTGTCGAAGACCACGCAGGAGGCCACCGTCGCCTCGCCCATGGTGTGGCTGATGTCGAAGCACTCCAAGCGCTCCGGCCTGTCCTCCAGCCCCAAGGCGTCCTGCAGCGCGATCAGGCGCGCGAAGACGTTGCGCTTGTCGGCCAAGTAGGCGGCCAAGCTCACCTGGGCGTTGTCGAGCGCCATCTGCCGCCAGCGGGCGCGCTGGCCACGCACGGCCGCGGCCACTTCCACCTTGCGGCCCACCCGTTCCTTGAGCGCTGCGGCCAGAATGTCAACGTCGGCAATGGGCACGGAGGTGATGATGGACTTGGGGATGTCCCGGTCGGCGCCACCGAGGTAAAACTGGGAGAGAAATGCGGCAAGCAAATCCGCTTCGCCAACGCCGAGTTCGTTGCGTGGATACCAGGCGCGCTGGCCAAGCATCCTGCCGGCCCGAATGAACAACCCCTGCACACAAGCGAGCGTCCCCCCATCAGCCAACGCAAAAACATCCACGTCGCCATCGGCGGCATGCACGTACTGCTGCTCCTGCACCCGCCGCAACTGGGCAATCTGGTCCCGGTAGCGGGCGGCGTGTTCGAAGTCCAAGCGTTCGGCAGCCCCTTCCATGCTCTCTTGCAGGGCTTCGAGAACTTGGCTGCTGCGCCCCTCCAGGAACAGGATGCCCAAGGCCACGTCCTTTTGATAGGCATCGGCATCGATCAAGCCAACGCAAGGGCCGCTGCAGCGCTGAATCTGGTATTGCAGGCAGGGCCGGGAGCGGTTTTTGAAAAAGCTCTCGTCGCATTGGCGGATGCGGAACAGCTTCTGCAGGATGTTTAGGCTTTCACGCACGGCGCTGGCTGACGGAAAGGGGCCAAAATAGCGCCCGGTCCTGCGCTTGGCGCCCCGGTGGAAGCAGAGGCGCGGAAACTCGGGGTGATCGGTCAGGTGGATGTAGGGATAGGACTTGTCGTCGCGCAGCACGATGTTGTACGGCGGACGTTCGGCCTTGATCAGGCTTTGCTCAAGCAGCAGGGCTTCGGTTTCGCTGTTGGTGACGGTGACGCCAATGTCGCTCACCTTGCCCATGAGGGCCAAGGTCTTGCGATCGAGCCCGCGGCCGCGGAAGTAGCTGGCCACGCGGCGCTTGAGGTTGCGCGCCTTGCCGACGTAGAGGACCTTGCCCCCTGCATCGAGCATACGGTAAACGCCAGGCTTCTGGCTCAGGTTGGCCAGCAGGGACTGCGGATCAAAGCGGCTGGAGGCGACCGTCATGGCCACCGCAGTTTAACCGAAAGCGCGCGCACGAAGGGCGCGTTCAAGTTGCTCGTGCAACTTGGCTGGGCCCCTAGGACACCAGCTCCGAGAGCCCCGTGGCCTCCGGCCGTATCAAGCCATAGCGCACCGACAGCAGGGTCAACTCCACGTCGCTGGTGACGCCGAGCTTCTCGAAGATGCGGTACCGGTAGCTGTTGATGGTCTTGGGGGACAAGTGCAGGTTCTCCGATATGTCGCTCACCTTGTGGCAGTTGATGATCATCAGCATGATCTGCATTTCCCGCCCGGAAAGACGGTTGAAGGGCGTGCCCTGGCTGGTGTCAAAGGCCTCAACGGCAAGTTGCTGGGCGATTTCCCCGCAGACGTAGCGCCGCCCGGCATAGACCTTGCGGATGGCGAGATGCAGCTCATCCTGATGCACGCCCTTGGTGAGGTAGCCCGTGGCCCCGGCGCGCAGCATTTGCAGCGGAAACGGGTTCATCCAACAGGCCGTGAGCGCCACCACCTTGATGTCGAGGCTCAAACGGCGAATGCGCACGGTGGCTTCCAGCCCGCCGATGCCGGGCATGAGAATGTCCATCAAGACGACGTGGGGCATGAGTTCCCGCGCCAGATCCACGGCCTGCTCCCCGTTTTCAGCCTCCGCCACAATGCTGAAGCCGTTGCTTTCCGGAAGCATCTTTCGCAGGCCCATCCGAAACAGCCGGTGACTGTCCACCACAAGGATACGGATCATCTTCCACCCCTATTCGATTTTTCTTGCTGTTGTCGCACCCTACCAGCAAGCGGCTCGCGGGCAATGCCGGTCGGTTAATGTCGCATAGGGATTCTAGCCATGTCCTATAGGCGATATTCTCTTGATATCAAAAGAAGGCTTGCAGGCCGGTCTGGGCACGTCCCAATATCAGCGCATGCACGTCATGGGTGCCTTCGTAGGTGTTCACGGTCTCTAGGTTCATGACATGGCGAATGACATGGAACTCGTCGGAGATGCCGTTGGCGCCGTGCATGTCCCGCGCCATGCGGGCGATGTCGAGGGCCTTGCCGCAATTGTTGCGCTTCATCAGGGAGATGTTCTCGACCGGCAGGCGGGCTTCGTCGAGCAGGCGCCCGATGCGCAGGCAGCCCTGCAGCCCCAAGGCGATCTCGGTCTGCATATCCGCCAGCTTTTTCTGTATGAGCTGGTTGGCGGCCAATGGGCGGCCAAACTGCTGGCGCTCCAAGGTGTAGCTCCGGGCGGCGTGCCAGCAGAACTCAGCGGCGCCCATGGCCCCCCAAGCGATGCCGTAACGTGCCCGGTTGAGGCATCCAAACGGACCGCTTAGGCCCTTGGCGTTGGGCAGCAGATTCTCCTCCGGAACAAAGACGTCCTGCAAGGAGATTTCGCCCGTCACCGAAGCGCGCAGGCTCATCTTGCCAACAATCTTCGGGGTGGCGAACCCGTCGAAGCCCCGTTCGACGATGAAGCCCCGGATGACGCCGTCGAGCTTTGCCCAGACCACGGCGATGTCGGCAATGGGCGAATTGGTGATCCACATCTTGGCGCCGTTGAGCCGATAGCCGCCGTCCACGCGCTCCGCTCGGGTGGTCATGGAGCCGGGGTCCGAACCGTGGTCGGGCTCGGTCAGCCCGAAGCAACCAACCCATTCGCCGCTGGCGAGCTTGGGCAGAATGCGCTCCCGCTGCGCCTCGGAGCCGTACGCGTAGATCGGGTGCATGACCAGCGACGACTGAACGCTCATCGCCGAGCGGTACCCGGAATCGACCCGCTCCACCTCCCGCGCCATCAAGCCGTAGGAGACGTAGTTCACCGCAGCGCAGCCATAGCGCTCCGGCAAGGTGGCGCCGAGCATGCCGAGCGCCCCCAATTCGGTCATGATGGCGCGGTCGAAGGACTCGTGGCGATTGGCGTCGATCACCCGTGGCAGCAGCTTTTCCTGGGCGTAGTCCCGCGCCGTATTGCGGATCAGCCGCTCCTCCTCGCTGAGCTGCTCGTCCAGCAAAAAGGGATCCAGCCAGTTGAACTGAGCCTCCTTGTCACTCATGGGTGCTCCTAGGGGAATCCGGGAACGGCCATTGTACAATGCTTGTTTTTGCGGAGGATTGCATGCGCTTCGTGACGTTCAACGCCAATGGCATACGCGCCCGCCTGCACCAGATCGAGGCGATCGACCAAGCCCATCGTCCGGATGTCATTGCAGTGCAGGAAACCAAGGTGGACGACACCCAGTTCCCCTTGCAAGCCGTTCAGGAGATCGGCTACGAGCACCTCGTCATCCACGGCCAGAAGGGGCACTACGGCGTCGCGCTGTTCTCCCGCATCCCCCCAATCGATGCGCAATGCGGCTTTCCGTGGCGGGAGGCCGACCAGCAACGCCGTTTCATAACGGCCAGCTACGATGTTGGCGGGCGCCGGGTGCAAGTCATAAACGGCTACTTCCCCCAAGGGGAAAGCCGCGACCACCCGCTGAAGTTCCCAGCCAAGGCGCAGTACTACAGCGACCTCACCCGCTACCTCAAAGAGCGCTGCGACCCGGGGGAACCGCTCATCGTCGCCGGCGACATGAACGTGGCGCCGGAGGACGCTGACATTGGCATTGGCGAGGACAACCGCAAACGCTGGCTGCGCACCGGCAAAACCAGCTTCCTGCCCGAAGAGCGGGAATGGCTGGAAACGCTGATGGACTGGGGGCTCACCGATGCCTACAGCAGCCACGTGGGCGGCGACCAGCGCGGCGGCGGACAACGCCGCTACAGTTGGTTCGACTACCGCAGCCGGGGCTTTGAGCGCGACCCCAAGCGGGGACTGCGCATCGACCTGGTGCTGACCACTCAACCGCTCGCCAACGCGGTGGCTGACTGCGGCATCGACTACCGCATCAGAGGCTCAGAAAAACCCTCCGACCACTGCCCGGTGTGGTGCCACTTCACACCGAAGGACTAACCATTGCCCTCCTGCACAACGAAAGTGACGCCGTCGTTGCCAACGGACTCCAACCGCTCCTTGCCTAGGTCATAGATGATCTTCGAACTGGTCACGGCGAGGTCCCCGGCGGCAAAGGTGGCGGCGCCGTGAACCTCAACGAGTTCGCGCCGGCGCCAATAGGTGATCCGCTGGCCAGTCCCCGAAGCGCGCTCGCCGTTGCGCCGGGTCAAGGACACGCGAGCCGGCGCGCCCAGGATGATGAGCCGTTCAGGGTCCTCCACCGGGCCATAGACTTGCGCCGAGTCCGCGGTCAGCCGCCAATCGGGGCCGCGCATTTCAAAGTTGCCCTCGAGGTTGAGCACTTCGTCATCGCCACCCACTTCAGGAGCGGGCTCCCAAGCGCGGTCGGCGCGAATGAGCAACGGCTCCCGGCCAAAAGCGGGAGCCGCGGGCTCCCCGCCCGGCGCGGGAGCCGCCACGCCCTGGGCAATGCCTAGCAGCCCAAGCAAAGCAGCCTGAGCGAGCCTCGATATGATTGTCGATCGATATCTGGCCCGGGAAACAACCAAGCCATTCGCCCTCACGGCGCTGTTCTTAGTGGGCGTGTTCATTGCCTACAGCCTAACGCGGTTTCTCACCGAGGCAAACGACGGCCTGTTGGACGGATCCGCCATTCTCATGCTCACGGGGCTCAAGGCGATCATCGCCCTTGAGGTGCTGCTGCCCATCGCCCTCTACATCGGGCTGATCGTCGCCTTGGGGCGCCTCTACTCCGACTGGGAGATGATCGGATTGCGGGCCGGGGGCTTTAGCGAGTACCGCATCCTGGTGCCGGTGATCGGCATGGCCGCCGCGGTGGCCATCTTCGTTGCGGCAACCTCCCTGTGGGTCCGGCCCTGGGCCTACCAAAGCCTCTACGCCTTGGAGGCCGACGCCAAGGCCACCGCGGAGCTCGACGAATTGCCCCCCGGACGTTTCCACATTCACGGCGAAGCCGAGCGCATGGTCTTCATCGATGAACGCGATCCTGCCAGCGGAGAGCTGCGCGGTGTTTTCGTGCGTTCCAGCCGCGGCGGCACCCTGGAAGTGATCTCGGCGGCCCGGGGCCAGCTCACCACCTTCGCCCGCAGCGACGCCCACTTGCTGGCGCTGCTGCAAGCCTTCATCTACAAGCAGGCGTCGGCCGAAGGAGCCACCGACCGGGATTTGGCGGGACGTTTCGAAGCCTTTCAAATCTGGGCGCCTGCGGTCACGCCGGATCCACCCGGCTACCGACCCAAGGCCCAGCCCACCCGTGCGCTATCGGATTCGCCCCGCAACGAGGACCGCGCGGAGGCGCAGTGGCGATGGTCCACAGCCGTCTCGACGTTGCTTCTGGCCTTGGTCGCGGTGCCCTTGAGCCGCACCCAGCCGCGCCGGGGACGCTATGCCCGAGTGCTGCTGGCGGTCGTCATCTATGTGCTCTACTTCAACTTCATCGGCGTCGCTCGCTCGGAAGTCGAACAGGGTTCCCTGACGCATCTTTGGTGGGCGCCCGGCGCCTTGGCCATCGCCTTAGGCCTAGCTTGGCCATTGGCGCGGCGGGCCGCTCCTTGAGCTTGCTGGACCGCTATCTGCTGCTGGCCCTGCTGCGCGGCGGCTCGCCGGTGTTCCTGCTGCTGCTCGGCCTGTTCGGCTTCGTCGCCTTGGCGGAACAATTGGAAGACGTGGGCAAGGGCGCCTTCGGCACATTGGAAGCTTTGCGCACGGTCGGATTCCTGCTGCCCCGAATCGCCCTGGACCTGCTGCCCATCACCTGCCTATTGGGCACGGTGATCGGTCTCGGCCAACTGGCCAGCCAACTCGAAGTAACCGCCTTGCGGGCCAGCGGCATCAGCCTCGTGCGGCTCGCCCGTCCCCTGCTGCTGATGCTGCTCGCCGTGACCGGCTCGGCGCTGATCCTGCAGCAGGCCGTCATCCCCGGCTTTGAAGGGCGCGCATCGGATCTGCGCACCCGCAGCTTCGACAACGCCGCCAAGGAGGACGACGCCTACTGGACCCGCAGCGAATCGAGCTTGGTCCGGGTCGGCGAAGTGGCCTATGGAACCATGCCCTCGGACATCGAAATCTACCGGCTCGACGCTGCCGGAAGGGTCAGCGAGCTCATTCAGGCCACTCGGGCGGACGTCATCGGACCGGACACTTGGCTGCTGCACGAGGCGCTTGTCACCCGCTTCGAGGCCGAAAGCGTCGAGCAAAGCCACTTTGATCAACTGCCTTGGGCCAGCGACATCGATGCCGAGCAGATTGCCGCCCTGCTGCGGGCGGAACATGCCCTCTCACCCACTGATCTCGTCGGTTACATCGGACATTTGCGCAGCAACGGCCTCGATGCGCACCGCTTTGAGGTGCTGCTGTGGCAGTTGCTTGGCCTGCCGATGGGGCTGTTTGCCATGGGCCTGCTGGGCCTGCCCTTCGTGGTGGGCAACGTGCGCAGCACCCCGTTGGGCGCCCGGGTCACCCTCTGCGCCCTGATCGGCATCCTGTTTTATCTTCTGGAGCGCAGCAGTCTCCAGGTCGGCCTGCTCTACCGCCTGCCGGCGCCGTTGGCTGGCTTGGCGCCGGATTTGCTCGCCTTGGCCGCAGCTCTGCTCAGCATCCGGCTAAAACGCTGAACTCGTCCTCCTCAGCGAGCGCAAACCCGTCGCCGTCCGCACCACGCACATGCAGGCTCATCCGAACTTGCACGCCACCTCCCTGCCTGTGAAGGTCGAATTGGCGGAAGGCGGCATCCGCCGTGGAAGCCGAACCGACGGCGAACACCCGCGCTGCACCACAACGGTAGCTGCGGCTCCAATGTCCGTGCCCGTGCAGCACCAAATGGGCATCCCCGAGCAGGGGCTCTAGGGCACCGGCGTCGGCAAGCGCCTTGCGCCTCGGCATGAGGCCACGCTTCGGCGCATGATGCAGCGCCACCACCTTCAAGGTCCCAGCCGGGGCTTGCGCCATAAGACGTCCCAGACGCCGCCTTTGGCCGCTGCCGAGGCGACCTGAGGCGGCGCCCATTGGCGTCGGGCAACCCGTGTTGAGCCCATAGAGGTCCATCCCGTCAAGGCGCACACGGGATGGAAATCCACGCCGAAAAGGCACCTCCCCAGACCCGTCGACGGTTGGGCTGAGATGCAGGTAGCTGCCCCAATGCTCTTCGCAGGCAGCCCAGGAGTCGGCGGCGTAGAGATCGTGGTTGCCCGGGGTGACCAAGAGCCTGCCGGGCGGGGCCAGCATCTCTAGCCAGTTGGCCGCCGCCGCCAGCTCACTGGGCAATCCGATGTGGATGAGATCGCCGGTGACCACGATGAAGTCCGGCTGTGCGTCCCGCACCGCCCGGCGCAGCGCTTCCAGATAAACGGGCAGGTGGCGGTGGCGCCGCCGCCCGCGCCAGGAAAAGTGCCCAAGGCGCCGCTTGCCGCGAATCTCTTGGGGGCCGACCGTCGAAAGGTCCGTCAGATGCAGATCGGAAATGTGGATTAGGCGCATGGCGTGGCACATAATCGCCTTTTCTGTTCACCTGTTGCAATGACCACCGCCCACATCATTGGCCAATCCAGCGTCTCCCTTTGGGGCCTGGCCAGCCCTGAGCGGCTGGCCCGCCAGTTGGCGCGCATCGACGGCGTCGAATTGTCCCTAGAGGCGCCTGGAAGCCGCCCTGGCAACCTGTTGCTGGTCAGGGCGGACTACCTCTTCGAGCCGCGCACCCTTGCCGGTCTGCTGCGGCGCGGCGGCGTGCTCATGGACGGCGATTCACCGGCCGCGGCTGCGGTGGAGGCGGCCGACGCTCGAACCGCCGAAGCCCTGCTCACCGGCGAAGCCGTCCCGGCCGGCGACGGCTTGCCGCGCCTCGGCGCAGAGGACCTCGCCGCATTCGAAGGCGATCTGCGGCTCGCCACGCCGCCGCTGCTCGAACGCATCGCCCCCGGCCGGGCCACAGCCTTGGAGGACCGCTTGTACGGTGCGTCCTACAAAGGAATCACCGATTTCGTGACCAAGTGGTGGTGGCCGGTGCCGGCCAAGGCGGCCGTGCGCGCCTGCGCCAACTCGCGCATCTCCCCCAACGCCGTCACGCTGGCCGGATTCATGCTCATGCTGGCCACCTGCTGGCTGTTCCTGGAGGGTTGGCTTTGGGTCGGCCTGATCCCCGCTTGGCTGATGACCTTTTTGGATACCGTGGACGGCAAGCTGGCCCGGGTCACCGTTCAATCGAGCCAGTTCGGCCACTGGCTGGACCACGGCATGGACATCGTTCACCCGCCGTTCTGGTATTGGCTGTGGGGCCTGTCCCTGACCCCGCTGGAACCCATTTGGGGCTTGGGCTTTGATGCGCTTTTGGCGCTCATCGTCGGCGGCTACCTAGCCGGGCGGCTCATCGAAGGGGCCTTTCACGCCTTGGGGCCGGTGAGCATGTTCGCCTGGCGTCCCTTCGACGCCTACTTCCGCCTGTTCACCGCGCGCCGCAACCCTTGCTTGGTGATTCTCACCCTTTGCCTGTTGGCCGGGGCGCCGGCGGCGGGCTTCGCCCTCGTGGCCTTGTGGACGGTGCTGTCGTCCTTGGTGATGCTGGTGCGGCTCGGCGTTGCGGCCGGCTCAAGAATCCGACGCGGTCCGCTGCAATCCTGGTTGGCCGACCCGGAAGCAGCGCTTCGCCATCCCCGCGCCCACCGCACTTTTTCGTCCACGAGGCGCGCCTATGGAAACTGACTTCGTGGGCTCGGCCATCCGCAGCGGCTCCGTTGACGATGCGATCGCCCGCCTCACCGCCCGCCTTCGCGAGCGCTATGGCGAGCGGGTGGACGCCATCATTCTGTACGGCTCCTATCTGCGCGGCGTGGAAGACGCCATGCCGGACGTTTACGTCCTGCTGAACCGCTGGCCCGCCAAGCCGCGCCGGCATCGCTGGCTGGGCGCGGCGCTGCCGCCAAACGTCCTCAACCTGCCGTTCGAGAACGGCGCGGGGGGACGGGCCAAGGTCAGCGTTCTCACCACGGCGCAGCTCTTGAGAGCGGTCACCGGGGATCTGCATCCGTATTTCTGGGCGCGATTCGCCCAGCCCTGCCAACGGCTCTACTGCCGGGATGAGGACGTCGCCGCACGGCTTGAGTTTATGGCGGCTCAGTCGGTGCGCCGCTTAATGACCGAGGTTGCCCGAGTCCCCTCCCCGAGCACCCCGGCGGCTTACTGGATGGCGGTGTTCTCGCGAACTTACGCCGCCGAAGTCCGATCCGAAAGGTCGAGCAAGCGCGCGGCGCTGTACGCCGCCAACCAAGATTACTACGACCGGCTGTTCCATGCCAAGCAAGGCAGGATTCCGCAAGGGCGGGACTCCCGGGCCTGGCCGGTGGCCCAAGCGGTCGGCAAACTGCTTTCGCTGCTGCGCATCATCAAGTCAGCGCTCACCTTTGAAAACGCGCTGGACTACATCCTCTGGAAACTCGAGCGGCATTCGGGGGTGCGCCTCGAGGCCACCGAACGGCAACGCCGCTATCCCTTGCTTTTTGCTTGGCCATTGGCATGGCGTTTCTATCGTCTGAAGGCCTTTCGTTGAGCCGCGGCAGGCGGGTCGCACGGAACTTTGGCTGGCTGCTCAGCGGCCGCGGTGCCCGTGCTTTGCTGGCCTTGGCAGCCACGGCGCTCACGGTGCGCACCTTGGGACCGGAACAGTTCGGGATGGTCATTCTGGTGCATACAGCGGCGCAGGTTCTAAAGCAGCTGTGCAGCGTCAAGTCAGCCGACGCCGCCATCCGCTTTGGACAGCACCTGCTCGACCGGAGCGGTGGCCAAGGCCACCCGACTGCGCCTTGGCGCAGCCTGATTGGCGCGTTGTTCCGTTTCGACCTGCTCGTCGCCTTGGTGGCGGCCATCATCGCCGCCGTCGGCCTCACCTTTGTCGCACAGCCTATGGGCTTGTCCAGCGACCTGGCCGAAGCCGCTTGGATCTACGTGGTCGTCCTGCCGTGCACGGCCACTGGCGCTGCCAAGGGCGCATTGCGTAGCTTGGACCGATATCGCTTGCTCAGCGTTCAATTGGTGGCCGCGCCGGCTTTGCGGCTGGCGGGAGTGATGGCCTGCGTGGCCACCGGTGCACCGGTGAGCTGGTATGTGACGGTCTGGGGAGCCAGTTTGCTGCTTGAACACGCGTTGTTGTTGGCGAGCGCCGGCCGTTTTCTGAGTCTAGACCGGCTCGGCGCGGCCATTCGGCCCGCCTTGGCGGCGCAGCCGAAGCTCACGCCTTTCCTCAAGGCCGTGTACTGGCAGTCCAACCTGGACATGGTGCCCCGGCATGGGGCGACCTTGACGGTCGGCCTGCTGTTTGGCGCCGGAAGCGCCGGAATCTATCGCTTGGCTCGGGACATTGCTGAAGTGCTGAGCAACCCCGTGGCCTTGCTCCGCCAAGCCATCTTCCCCGATCTGACCGAACTTTGGCAGCAGGACAGAACCGAATTCCTGTCCCTGACCTGGCGGGCAAGCGCGATCCTTGCGCTGGTGGGCGCGGTCTTTGTTGCGGCCGCCCTGGCGTTTGGCGGCGACCTGCTTGCGCTGGTGGCCGGCGAGCCCTTCCGGGCCGGGGCAACGCTGTTGGCGCTGCTGCTCGGAGCCGCCGCCTTGGAACTGGGCGCCGCCCCCTTGCGCCCGGCAAGCTACGCCATGGACGGCGTGGTTCAAGTGCTCATCCTGCAAAGCATGGCGGTGGCCCTGTTCTTCGCCACCCTGTTCGCAACCAAGCCCCTGATCGGCCTTGACGGAGCGGGCTGGGCGGCCCTGGCGAGCGCCAGCGCCAGCCTCTGCGGCATGGTCTGGCTGGTGCGGCGCACCGCTCAGCGCGCATGAAGCCGGCCTGGAATCGCTTCCAGTCGGTTGCAAATCGCCTAGGTGGCGTTACCCTTGACGGGCCGTTCACGAAACCGCTGCCATGACTCAAAGCCACGTCGAAGCCCTAGTATCGGACGTTCCCGAGACGGGGCGCACGCCCGCTGATCTTTGGCCGGTGCTGCGCCGGGAGGCGCGGGCCAAGGCCAGCGAAGAGCCCATTCTCGGCAGCTACTTTCACGCCACCGTGCTCAATCACCACAGTTTCGGCGCGGCGCTGAGCTTTCGCTTGGCCAGCAAGCTCGACAACCCCATGCTGCCCACCATGCTGATTCGCGATGTGATTCAGGAGGCCATCGAAGCCGACCCCAGCATCCTGCAGTCCGCCGCCAACGACATGATGGCCACCTTCAATCGGGATCCCGCCTGCGAAGACCCGCTCACCCCCTTCCTGTTCTTCAAGGGTTTTCACGCGCTGCAGGCCCACCGCATCGCCCATTGGCTGTGGCGGCAGGGCCGCAAGACCCTGGCGCACTTCTTTCAAAACCAGATCAGCGTCACCTTGGGCGTCGATATCCATCCTGCGGCCCGGTTCGGCGCCGGCATCATGCTCGATCACGCCACCGGGCTGGTGGCCGGGGAGACCGCCGTGGTCGGCGATGACGTGTCCATCCTGCACGCCGTCACCCTCGGCGGCACCGGCAAGGAATCCGGCGACCGGCATCCGAAAATCGGCCGCGGCGTGCTGCTGGCGGCGGGCTGCAAGATCATCGGCAACATCGAGGTGGGCGAAGGCGCCAAAGTGGGCGCCGGCAGCGTCGTCCTCGAAGACGTGCCCGATCATGTGACGGTGGCCGGAATCCCAGCCAAGATCGTCGGCCAGACCCAGGGCCTCCCCGCCCACGCCATGGACCAGCGTCTAAGCTAGCCGGGAATCCGGCGGCCAGCTCAGGCAAGCCGCTCCTTGGCACGTTGAATGAATTGCCCCATCACTTCCGGGGTTTGGGCGCCCGGCAGGGTGAACCGACCGGCGAGGAGATAGCTGGGAACGCCTGAAACACCTAAATCCACGGCGCGTTCGAGTTGTTCCCGAACCTGGTCCGCCCCGCCGTCGCCGTCGAGATATTGCACTGCCTTGGCGCCGTCGATACCAGATCGCTGCGCCGCTTCGATGAGGGTTTCCCTGTGGCCGATGTCCTTGCCAGCGTGGAAGTAGGCGTCGAACAGCACTTCGGCCAGTTGATGCTGCACCCCGGCGTCCCAAGCCAACTCCATGAGGCGGTGGGCCTGAAAGGTGTTCGGCATGCGCCCTATGGCGGCAAAGTCGAAGGTCAGCCCGGCATCCTCCGCCTCTGCGGCCAAGCGCTGCGGAACATGGCCCGGATCGGCATCCTCGCCGTACCGGGCCCGCAGGTACTCGGCCCGGTCCACGCCTTCGGCGGGCAATCCGGGGCGTAGCTGGTACGGCCGCCAGCGCAGGGCCACCCCTTCGCCAACCGGCGTTCGCAGCACCGCATCGAGGCGCCGCTTGCCGATGTAGCACCAAGGGCACACCACATCGGAAAAGATTTCGATTTCCATGCGCTCCGTCTCCGCACCACTGGGGATATCCCAATCCGCAGCCCGATTATATAGACTGCCAAGGACGAACCTGGTGGATTCCTTAGGTGAGCAATCCCGCATCCCCACCGCGGCTTTACACCGTCAATGGCATGATGGTTGGCGCCGCCCTTGGCTCCTTGGTGGCGCCCATCTACATGGCGGCGCACAACTACGCCGCGCTCGGCAAACCGGCGCTCGCCAAGCGCATCGTGCAGGCGGGCTTGATCCTTTATGGCGTCATTCTTGCCTCTAGCTTCCTGCTTCCCCAGACCATGGTTTGGGCGCCGCTGTTCATCGTTGCTCAGGTCGCAATCACCGGGTTCCTCGGCAATCGCCTGCAGGGCCCCGCCATCGACTACCACCGGCGCAACGGCGGCGAGGCGCACGGCCTCGGGCAAGCGGTTTTGGTTGCCCTGCTCGCTGGTCTCGCCTTGATGTTCATTCTGCTGGTCATCGCCCTGCCCCTTTCCCTGACCATGCAGAGCCTGTCGGGATAAGCGTCAATCGCGCCGCCGCAGGCGGGCCTCGGCGGCATTGAGCACTGCGCCCACGCCCTGGTCCGTGGTCTTGAGGGCTCGGAACATCGCAACTAGGTTGTCGTCCCGCCGCCGTTCGAGTTCGCGAATCGACGCACCCTGAGCCTGCTCGTCGGACTGCCTAGCGATCTCCTCGATCAATTCCCCGGTTAGCTCCGGCACGTCGGTGAGGCGGCTCCAGGGCCACTTCAGGGCCGGGCCGAACTGAGCCAGAAAGTGCCTCATGCCCGCCTCGCCACCAGCGATCCGATAGGTTTCAAACAAGCCCATCTGCGCCCAGCGGGGACCGAAGCCGCAGCGAATCACCGTATCGATCTCTTCCGTGGTGGCGATGCCGTCGCGCACCAACCATAGCGCCTCCCGCCACATCGCTTCCAGCAGCCGGTCGGCAACGTGGGCGTCGATCTCGCGGCGAATGCGGACCGGCTTCATGCCCAGCGCTTCCAGCACCGTCATCGCCCGATCGACGATCCCGGCGCCGGCGCGCGCGGAAGGCACCACCTCCACCAGTGGCAGCAGGTAAACCGGATTGAAGGGATGGCACACCAGCAGCCGGTCGGCGTGGGCCGTTTCCGCGGCCAGCACGGACGGCCTGAATCCCGAGGTGGAGGAGGCGATGGGCGCATCGGGACGGGAACCCGTGGCAACGGCCGCATGGACCCGGCGCTTGAGATCCAGGTCTTCGGACACGCTCTCCTGAATCCAATCAGCGTCCGCAACAGCCGTTTCCAAATCCGGCACCGTGACCAAGCAGCCCTCGTCCGGCAGGGGGGTGTCGTAGAGCTTCGGCAAGCTGCGCCGGGCCGCTGCCAAGGTGGCCTCCAGGCCGGCGCGAGCGGTTGCGGAGGGGTCGAAGACGGCGACGTTCCAGCCATGCAGCAGGAAACGGGCGGCCCAGCCGCCGCCGATGACGCCGGCCCCGACGATGGCCGCCTTCATGCGGGGCTGCGCTTGGTCAGCCCCAGCCGCTCCCGCACCTCAGCCGGCCCGATCACCCGGGCGCCCAAGCCTTCCACGATCTTGACGGCGTGCTCGACCAATTCGGCGTTGGTGGCCAAGTTGCCCTTGCCCAAGTAGAGATTGTCCTCGAGGCCGACGCGCACGTTGCCGCCCGCCAAGACCGCCGCCGCCACATAAGGCATCTGATGGGCGCCCAAGCTGAAGGCCGACCAAAACCAATCCTTCGGCACGTTGTTGACCATCGCCATGAGCGTGTTCAGGTCGTCCGGCGCGCCCCAGGGCACCCCCATGCACAGTTGCGTGAGTACCGGCGCCTTAAGAACTCCCTCCGCCAGCAGTCGCTGGGCAAACCAAAGATGGCCGGTGTCGAAGGCCTCGATCTCCACCTGCACGCCCAGCTCGGTCATCATGCCGCCCATCGCCCGCAGCATGCCCGGCGTGTTGGTCATCACGTAGTCGGCTTCGGCAAAGTTCATGGTGCCGCAATCCAGCGTGCAGATCTCCGGACGGCATTCGGCAATGGGTTGCATGCGTTCGCTGGCCCCCGCCATGTCGCTTTGGTTGCCGGGCGGCAACGGTTGCTCGACCGGCCCCAGATACAGGTCGCCGCCCATGCCCGAGGTCAGGTTCAGCACGACGTCGGTCGAGGCCGCGCGAATGCGCTCGGTCACCTCCCGGTACAGCTCCGGAGCACGGGCCGGCGCACCGGTTTCCGAGTCGCGCACATGGCAGTGGACGATGGCGGCCCCCGCCTCGGCGGCATCCAAGGCGCTGGCGGCGATGGCCGCGGGCGAGCGCGGCACGTGGGGGCTGCGATCCTGGGTGGCGCCGGCGCCGGTGACGGCGCAGGTGATGAAGACTTCCTTGTTCATGGCGAGTGGCATGAGTGATTCCCCAAGCGACGGTTCATCCGCTAATTTGAACCGGATCGCATTCGCTGGCAATAGGCGCTCCACCTCGGATGGGAGCAAGTGGGTGAGCGGCGCTAGCGCAATGACGCGCCGAGCAGGTCTCGGGCGATGATGTGCCGCTGCACTTCGTTGGGCCCTTCGCCGATGCGGCGAATGCGCATCTCCCGGTACCAGCGTTCGAAGGGGAAGTCCTTGGTGACCCCGTAGCCGCCGAATATCTGCATGCAGCGGTCCACCACCCGGCTGCCGGCCTCGGTGGCCACCAGCTTGGCCATGGCCGCCTCCTTGCGGAAGGCGTCCCCCCGCTGGGCGCGGGCAGCGGCCTCCAAGGTCAGCCAGCGGGCTTGGCGGATGTCGATCTCGTTATCGACCAGCATCCACTGAATGGCCTGCCGGGACGACAGCGGCGCCCCGAAGGTCTGCCGCTGGGGCGCGTACTCCAAGGCCAGTTCGTGGGCCTTGATGGCGACGCCGATGCAGCCGGCGGCGTAGGGAATGCGCTGCCGCGAGAGCCGGTCGTTGGCGATGGCAAAGCCGCCGTTGACCGCGCCGAGCACGTTGGCGTGGGGCACCCGCATGTCCTCGAACTGCAGCTCGGTGGCATAACGGGCGGAGCGCAGGGTGTGCACCACCCGGCGCACGTGAAAGCCCGGCGCATCGGTATCGACGATGAAGCAGGTTACCCCGTTGCGGCCCTTGTCCGGGGCGGTGCGGGCGAACACTAGGCCGAAATCCGCCCGATCGGCGCCACTAATGAAGATCTTGCCGCCGTTGATGATCCAGTCGTCGCCGTCGCGCACCGCCCGGGTTTGGATGGCCCGGGCCGGGTCGCTGCCGCCGGACGGCTCGGTTAGGCCAAAAAAGCCGCTCTTCTCGCCGCGCAGCATGGGATGGAGGTAGCGCGCCTGCTGGGCTTCGGTGGCTTCAAACAGCTGGGCTAAGCCGGCACCGCCGAACACCCCGTAGCAGGGCGCGTAAAGCCCGGCGCGATGCTGGCTGGTTTCAATGGCGATCAGGGTCCGGGTGACCAGATCGATTTCCGGCCCGCCGAACTCCGGCGGGATGTCGAGGCCATAGAGGCCCATGGCGCGGGTTTTCTCCGTCAAGCGCTGCCGGTCCGCTTCAGGCAGCTCGTCGGCATCCGGATCCAGGGTCAACTCCAATGGCAGGATCTCCTCGCGCACGAACCGCCGGACCATGCCGGTGATCATCTCCTGCTCTTCGGTCAGCGCCAAGTCCACGCTATGACCCTGGGCTGAGCCTTCCCAAGCGGGGCTGTGACTCGTTATGGGGTGGCAGTGTTCCCTCATCGGCCTGATGGGCCATCAGCAGTTCCTGGTGGCGGGTGCGGTAAGCCATCGTGACCTCAACGCGAAAACGGCAGGCCTCCGGGATGCGCTCGGCTGCGGCGGGGACTTCGCTGCGCAGGCCAAAGCGGCTGCGTCCCCCAGCGCAGCCGATGTACTGCACCCGTCCGGCGGCGTCGGCAAGTTCAAACACACCGAGTTGGCCCGGCAGCCCGGCGACGGCATCAAGCGGCAGCCAAGGCTTGTCAAGACGAATCGGCACGCTTTTTCGGCTGCCTGGCGGATTTTCGCTTGGGCATGACCGAAACCTCCATCGGAGCGAACTGCTCCATGTCGATATCGATCAAGTAGGGGCCTTCGGCGGCCATGCCTTCATCCAACGCCGTTTCGAACTCCGCGACGCTGCCGGCGCTTCGGCCCGGAACGCCCATGCTCTCGGCCATTGCGGCAAAGTTGACCATGCCGAGATCGGTTTCGTTGGCGCGGCCAAAGCGCCGCTGCTGCAGCCAGCGCAACACGCCGTAACCGCCGTCGTTGAATACGCACACCACCAAGGGCACGCCGTACTGGGCGGCGGTGGCCAGTTCCGTGGCGTGGAACATGAAGCCGCCGTCACCATGCATCACCATGGTCTTTTGGCCTGTGGCAATGGCCGCGCCGAGCGCCAGGGGCAGGCCCGGACCGATGGCGCCCGAAGCGGGATTCAACGACGTGCGCGGGGCATGGATCGGGAAGAGTTGATTACCGAAGTTGTAGGCGGCAATGGTGGAATCGCGCACCAGAAGCCCATCCCGGGGCAGGCGATCACGCATGAGGTCCATTAGCGCCGCGTAGTCCGGCCCTAGGCGTGCCCGCATGGCTTTGCGCAAGCCGTCGCGGGCCTCCCACACCGACTCGTTGAACTGCGCGTCGTTGGGCGCCGCGCCATCCAAGCCTTCGAGCAGGCCGCTCAGCGCTGCGCGGGCGTCTCCCACCACGCCGAGCGCCACCGGATGGGCGCGGCCCAGGATGGTCGGATCGATATCCACCTGCACCAAGTCGCCGGGCGGGCGGAGTCTTGCGGCCTGGCCATCGACCCCCGCGGCAAACCGGACGCCGAAGGCGAGGCTCAAATCCGCGCCCCTCACCGCCGCATGGAAGCCGGCGCTCTGGAAGAAGTTGCCGATGCACAGGGGATGGTCTTCGGGGATGGCGCCGCGACCGTCCACCGTGGTGACCACCGGCGCATCGAGGCGCTCCGCCAACGCTTGGAGCTCGGCTGCCGCGCCGGCTGCGATGACGCCGCCGCCGGCGATGATCAGCCGCCGTTGGCTGGCCGCAATTCGTTGCCCGGCTGCTTCGATGTCGGCCGCCTTGGGCGCCACTTCAATGGCGGCAGGCACCGGCGTTGGTGGGGGCGACTCGGCGTATTGCAGATCGATCGGCACCTCCACCGCGCCGGGAGCGCCCCGCCCGGTGCGCATGTCCGTCACGACGGCATTGAGCGCCCCGTCCAACTGCCCGATGTGCCGCGGGCTTTCCGCCCGCCGGACGACTGTCCTGAGCATCGGCAGTTGATTTTCAGCTTCATGAACGTAGCCCAACCCCTTGCCGTAGAAGGCGGTTTCCGCCTGCCCGGTAATCAATAGCACCCTGGAAGATGCGTATTGGGCTTCATAGAGGCCGGTGACGGTGTTGGTCGTGCCGGGACCGGTGCTGGCCAGCATCACGCCGAGCTCACCGCTGGCCCGAGCGTAGCCATCAGCCGCATGGGCGCCTGCTTGTTCATGGCGAACGTCGATGATGCGCGTCTTGCCGAGCCGGTTGATGGCATCGAAAATCGGCATGTTGTGGATGCTGACGATCCCGAACGCGTGGCCCACGTTGAGGTCGGCCAGCTTGTGGGCGATCAGGTCGGCCCCAGTGAAAGTCATGCGGAAGGTCCTTTTGGGATAAGCCAGTATAACGGCAACCGGCTCTTCGATTGGCGACTGTCCACCACACCGAGGATGTGCCAAACTTGCGCGCCATTGAAATTGGGGAGTGGTGGCACAACCATGAAATTCGGCATCTTCTATGAGCATCAGCTACCGCGGGACTGGGATGAGTCCAGCGAGCACCGGTTGATCCAGAATTCACTTGAGCAGATCGAACTCGCCGACCGGCTCGGCTTTGACTACGCTTGGGAGGTGGAGCACCACTTCCTGGAGGAGTACTCCCACTCCTCGGCACCGGAGGTCTTTCTCGCCGCCGCCAGCCAGCGCACCAAGAACATCCGCCTTGGCCACGGCATCATCCAGATGACCACCAACCATCCGGCGCGGGTGGCGGAAAAGGTGGCCACCTTGGACTTGGTCTCCAACGGCCGGGTGGAGATGGGGCTCGGCGAAGGCTCCTCGGTCACCGAGCTGCATCCCTTCAACCTGCGCTTTCGCGACAAGCGCGACATCTGGGAGGATGCCGTGCGCTGCGTGCTGCCCATGTTCTGGAACCACGGTTGGGAGTACGACGGCGAGTACTTTAAGTTCCCCAAGCGGGCGGTGGTGCCCAAGCCCCTGCAAAAGCCCCACCCGCCGCTGTGGGTGGCCTGCTCCCAACTTGAGACCATCAAGTACTCCGCCCACCGGGGCATGGGGGCGCTGTGCTTCAAGTTCGTTGACCTAGCCGCTGCCCGGGCTTGGGTGAATGCCTACTACAACACCTTCATCCATCACCAGGAACGGCTCTGCGAGTACCAAGCCAACCCCAACATCGCCGTGGTCAGCGGCTTCATGTGCGCACAGACGGACGAGGAGGCGTGGCGCAAGGCGGACGGCTGGACCTTCTTCCAATTCGCCCTGAAGCTCTACAACAAGGAAGGCCCGTTTGAGCCGGGCGGCGTCCACATTTGGGACCGCTACCAGGCTTGGAAACAGACGCCCGCCGGCCAGCGGCGTTCCGGCAGCGAGCTGATCGGCTCGCCGGACACCATCCGCCAGCGTTTGCAGGAGCTCAAGGACGCCAACGTGGATCAGGTGATCCTGCTCAACCAAGCAGGCAAGAACGCCCACGAGGACATTTGCAGCAGCCTCGAATTGTTCGCCCAAGAGGTCATGCCCGAGTTCCAAGGGCGCCATGACGAGCACGAGGCTTGGAAGGCGGCCGTTCTAAACGGCGAGATCGTTCTGGAGGACATCGACACGACTCCATTCGACTTCACCGCCCGCCAAGCGCCGTCGCAAAAGCCGTCCAAGGACCGCCGCAACATGGTGGCAGGCGTGGTCGGCCGGCCGGACTCGACCGCCATCAACGCTTGAATTTTTCTAAGCGTCGAAGAGGATCACGCTGCGCGCCACCTCGCCGGTTTCCAGGGCCTGCAGGGCATCGTTCACATCGCTGAGCTTGATGCGGCTGGACACCATGTCATCCAAGTGCAGCTTGCCCTGCAGGTAGAAATCGACGAAGCGCGGCATGTCCACCCGAAAGCGGTTCGATCCCATGAACGAGCCTTGAATCTTCTTTTCGAACAGAAAGTCCACGCCGTGCAGGGCCACCATGCCACCGGGAGGAATCATGCCGATCACAGTGGCCGTGCCGCCGTGCTTGAGCATCTGGAAGGCCTGCTCGGCGGTCACCTTCAGGCCGATGGCCTCGAAGGCGTGATGCACGCCGCCCGAAGTTAACTCCATGACCGCTCCCACCGGATCGTCGTCCTTGGCATTGACGACGTCGGTGGCGCCGAACTTGCGCGCCAGCTCCAGCTTCGAGGGCACGGTGTCCACCGCGATGATGCGGCCTGCCCCAGCGATGGCCGCGCCGTTGATGCACGACAGCCCGATGCCGCCGCAGCCAATCACCGCCACCGTCTCACCGGGCCGCACCTTGGCGGTGTGAAACACCGCGCCCACGCCGGTGGTCACCCCGCAGCCGATCAGAGCGGCCCGGTCCAGCGGCATGTCGTCGCGAATCTTGGCCACCGCGTGTTCATGCACCAGCATGTACTCGGCAAAGGAGCCGAGATTGGCAAACTGGGAAAGCGCCCTGCCGCCCTGGCTGATGCGCGGCTCCTCATGCTTGTGGCGCCGGGTCTCCGGCTCCTCGCAGAGGTTCATGCGCCCGGTCAGGCAATGTTCGCAGTGGCCGCAGAACACCGACAGGCACGTGATGACGTGATCCCCGGGCGCAACGTAGTGGACATCGGCGCCCACCTGCTCCACCACCCCGGCACTCTCGTGGCCGAGCACCATGGGCATAACGCCGGGATAGGTGCCGTTGAAGAAGTGCATGTCGCTGTGGCACACGCCAGCCGCCGCCGTGCGCACCAAAACCTCCCGGGGGCCGGGCTTGGCGACGTCGATCTCCTCCACCTCCATCGGCACATTCACTTCACGAAACACCGCTGCCTTCATGGATCGCTTCCCCGTCGAATTGAACGATGCCAGTTTGCCGCACTTGCGTCGAAGTCGCAAAGGGGCAACCATGAGCGCGATGGCAGGAGAGACCCATGTCTGACGGCGATATCAGGCTCGGCATACAAATTCGCACCCAAGGCCCGCAATCGGAGGCCGCCACCATGGTGGCCTACGCCGACGCCACCGAGTTCAGTGATGCGGCGACCGCTCTCGCCGAGGCCCGCAGCCTATAGCAATCGCGGAGCAGGGCTAAAGCGCGACCTCCGCCACGGCTTCAATGGAGTCTGGGCTGCCCGAAAACACCAATCCGGTGGCCCTGCTCTCACGCCAAGCGCCCAAGCGGTCGCGGATGCGCTCCTTGGGGCCGACCAAGGCGACGGCGTCGATTAGGTCGTTCGGCACGGCGGCCATGGCCTCGTTGCGCTGGCCGCCCAAGTAAAGGTCTTGAATTTCCCTGGCGGCATCCGGCCAGCCTTGGCGACTGACCAAGTTGTTGTAGAAGTTCTTGGAACGGGCACCCATGCCGCCGACGTAAAGGGCCAACTGGGGGCGCAGCTTATCCCGGCAGGCTTGCAAGTCGTCGCCGACGATCACGTTGACCTGGGGCTGAACATCGAAATCAGCCCAGCCCTTGTCCCCTTCCGCCTTGGCGAAGCCGGACTCGATGTCCGCCGCAAAGCCGTCCAAGCCCTCCGGCGTGACCCACAGGGGAATCACCCCGTCGGCCACCTGCGCAGCCGTCGCCACGCCACGCGGCGAAATCGCCGCCGTGTAGATGGGAATGTCCGCACGCCCGTGCAGAATGCTGCGCAACGGCTTGCCCAAGCCGGACGCGCCCTCGCCGGTGTACGGAATCTGGTAGCACTCGCCCTCAAACGCCACCCGCTCCTGGCGGGCGAAGATCTGGCGCATGATGGCGATGTACTCCCGGGTGCGCGTGAGCGGCTTGCCGTAGGGCTGGCCATGCCAACCCTCGATCACCTGCGGACCGGAAGGCCCCAAGCCCACGATCATCCGCCCTCCGGAGAGCTTGTCCACGGTCATCGCCTGCATGGCCGCCATGGCCGGGGTGCGGGCGGACATCTGCATGATCGAGGTGCCGAGCTTGATGCGGCTGGTGTGGCCAGCCACATAGGCCAATGGGGTGATGGCGTCCGAACCCCAGGCCTCCCCCGCCCAGAGCGAGTCGAACCCAGCCGCCTCCACCCGCCGAATGGCTTCCAAATCGATCTGCACCTGCGGGCCGATGCCCAATGCGACTCCAAACTTCATGCTGCTGTCTCCTAATTGAACTTAAGGCAATTTACATAAACTAACATCAACCTACCGCAAACGCCGCTCCACCAGCGATTGCGCCGCCTCGATGGCGGCGGCCAAACCCCGGCTGTCGGCTGTTCCAAGGCCCGCGATGTCGAAGGCGGTGCCGTGGTCCACCGACGTGCGGACGAAGGGAATGCCCAAGGTGGCGGTGGTGCTCTGGTGAAAGTCGTGGACTTTCACAGCGATGTGGCCTTGGTCGTGGTAGAGGGCAAGCACCACGTCGAACTCGCCGCCTATGGCCCGATTGAACACCGAATCCGCCGGGATGGGGCCGGTGGCGTCCAGGCCTTGCCGGCGGGCGTCAGACACGGCGGGAGCGAGTTCGTCGATTTCCTCGCGCCCCAACAGGCCCCCTTCCCCGCCGTGGGGGTTAAGCGCCGCCACGGCGATGCGCGGCCGGCGCAGGCCCCACCGCTCAAGCGATTGGTGGATAAGGCTCAATTTCTCGCCCACATTGTCGCGGGTGGCGAAGCGGGCGGCTTCAATCAGGGGCTTGTGGGTGGACAGGTGCACGACCTTGAGGCCCGGCGTCATCAACATCGTCGCGGTGGAGGCCGAGCCGGTCAGCCGCGCCAGGATTTCCTGGTGGCCGATGTCGTTTACGTAGCCGGCTGCGTGAATGGCCTCCTTGTTGATGGGGCATGTGACCATCGCGGCCAGCCGTCCTTCGAGGCAGAGCGCCGCCGCCGCCTCCACCGCCTGCACGGCATGGCGTCCGCAGGCGACCTGAACCTGGCCATGCCGAAAGTTTGGTGGCCGGGGAACCCCAACATCAAGGATGCCGACAACGCCGGCGGCATCTGGCATGTCGTCGAACGAGTCGAACACCGGCAGTGGAGCCGGCGCCAGATTGGCCGCCGCGGCGCCCTCCGCCAAGGCCCAAGCGCTGCCGATGAGCAGCAGCCGAATCCCGGCGGAATCCGCCGCCTGCAAGTGCTTGGCCAGCACCTCCGGGCCGATGCCCGCCGGGTCGCCCATGGTGATGCCGACCAGCGGAAGCGTCATGGGCGCTAGAGGAGCTCCGTCGCGTCGAGGGTCAGCCCGAAGCCGCGCATGCCGACGAAGCCCACTTCGCGGCCCGCGATCAGGCGAATGTGGGTCAGGCCCAGGTCGCGCAAAATCTGTGCGCCGACGCCGATTTCCAGCCATTGGGCCTTGCGCTCCTGCTCCCGGGACTGGTCCTC
Organism: uncultured Pseudomonadales bacterium; assembly: GCA_964598305.1. GTDB lineage: Bacteria > Pseudomonadota > Gammaproteobacteria > Pseudomonadales > Azotimanducaceae > Azophilus. The sequence continues at coordinate 34,944 of CAZRBP010000011.1, forward strand.
CAACCGCTCTAGGGGCACACCCACAAAGCCGGTGCGAAGGTAGATCAAAACGCCCTGCCCCAAAGCCTTGATGCGATCCAGGGACGCATCGAGCAGATTCAGGTCGTGGTCAGTCTGCGGGCCCAGCACGTCATCGATCAGCTTTTCGCGGTGCATGCGCACGGGCACCGGCGCATCGCCGCGCACGTCGCCGAACACCAGCGCCAGATGCTCCGCATCCTCGAACTTGGTCTTGTAGGCCAGCGCCCGGGCCGGGCCGATGCGCGTCTTGACCTGGAACTCCCGGGTGCGCTCCACCAGCTGCTCCCGAGTCTGCCGATAGGCGATGAGGTCAGCGATGGTGATGATCTTCAATTGATGACGGCTGGCGAACTCGAGCAGTTGCGGCAGCCGCTGCACCGTGCCGTCGTCATTGACCAGTTCCGCCAGCAGGCCCACCGGCGGCAGGCCGGCCAGTTCCGCCAAGTCAACGCCGGCTTCGGTGTGCCCGGAACGCACCAGCACGCCGCCGCGCCGTGCCACCAGCGGGAAGATGTGGCCGGGACGCACGAAGTCCTCGCCCGCCACGTTGTTGCTGGTGAGCGCCTGCACCGTCGCCGCCCGCTCCTCGGCGGAAATGCCGGTGGTCAGGCCCTCTTTGTAGTCGATGGAAACGGTGAACGCCGTGCTCATGGGCGCATCGTTGAGCGCCACCATGGGATCGAGGCGCAGGCGGCTTGCCAAGCTCTGGCGAATGGGCGCGCAGAGGATGCCGCTGGTGTGGCGGATCATGAAGGCCACCTGCTCCGGGGTTGCCTTGCTCGCGGCCATGATGAGGTCGCCCTCGTTCTCGCGATCGTCATCATCAACCACGACCACCATCTCGCCGGCGGCAATGGCCGTGAGCGCGTCTTCAACCGTATCGAATTGGGACATGGCGGCTAGTTTACTTGAAGTGGGGGCGGGAAATGCGCCGTTGGCTTAGTGAAAACACTGTTTCAGGCGAGAGCGGACGCCTTGGCTGGGAACTAGGGAAATCCCATCAAAAACATCTTGCCCGCGCATGGCGACGTTTGGCTTCTGCAAGAACTCCCGCTGCGGTCCGAACGGACGGAGGAGTCCACCGGGGGCAGGCGGATGGATTTTGCACTAAAACCCCGACCGCCTGGAGGAGGATTATGACGGCCCCGGTCCACTTCTTCTTGATGGGGAGCTTGCGGGGGTTCGCTTGGCGCAGGCCGATGCCTCAAGTTGATCCTTGAGCGGTTGCAAATCGATGGGATCGCCCGCCAGTCGATTCAGCTCTTCAATGCCCCGCAGGAGGCGCCCATCCTCCGTGTTGACATCCATTGCCTCCAAGCTCCTGCGCCTGTGGCCGTGGTCTTCGGCAAAAAGGGCAAGGGCCGCCTTGAGGCCGCTGGCAACCCAATGCCCGTATTGGCGCTCGGCAACCCCAAGCCCCTCGCTGATGTGGCGCGCCGGCCATGATGCGGCGATGAAGGCCAAGTCGACAAGATCCTTGGAGTTGGAGCGCCTGTCGGCGCCCCGGGAGGCGTTCGCCATGAACTTCTGCGCGGCAACGTCGGGCTTTGCAAGAGCAGGAACCGGAATGCCTTGAATGTCCTCCGGCTTCAAGCCTTCCTGGTCGGAACTGAGGATTTCAAACTTGATGGCCTGCCCCTCAATGAGCAGCGCCGTTCGAATCCCGTAGCGGTCAGCGCGGACCTCCCTGGCCAACTCCGGCGCGTCAGAGAAGATTTGTCCCAGCGAGCGGCTGTTCGTTGCCTGCCGCAGGATTCTCCATCCAAGGGGGGACGAGCACAGGAAGTCAATGTCGTTTGACTCGCGGTATTCGTTGAGCTCCATGCTGACCCGAGTGCCGCCGGCAAAATAGCACTCCGCATCACGGAGGAATTCCGCGTTCATGGCGCTGAGGGCCGCATGGGCCTGGACATGGCACATGCGCCGGTACTTAGCCAAGAAGCACTCCCTTCCCGAATTTTTGGGTGAGCTCCTCAATCAAGGCGTCCTCGCGGGGGGTGAGGTTCTCCTGCTCGACATGGCGCCAGTTCAACTCATAGACGCCAAAGGCCTCTTCGGGCGTGAGTTCGCGCGGGTTTCTCGTGTTCCAGCAGAGAAAGCGCAGTTGCGGGTAATCCGCCGTGTTGATGGTGTCCATGCAGGGGCGCTCCTGCCAAGGCTGCCGCGCCTTTCATTATACTCCAACCCATGGCCTGCCACTGTTCGGCGTGGAAAGCACCTTCGCGGATCGAGGCGTTGAGCAATTGGCGGCTGCATGATTCCGGCGTCCGAGATCGATAGGCTATGGCCTCGCCCGCGACCCAAGCCCATTCCGCGCAGGCCGCCCAGTCCACTTTTAGGGGCAACGCCACGGCTGGGAAGCCCACGCATCCATACTAGGGTCTGCGCTCCTGTCCCAACGGGGGCGGCTGCGGGTCTCCAAGCGCAACGCGCGGCGGAGTCAGCGGCAAAACGGGCCGTAACCATCCCCACCTCTAGCTGCGAATGCGTCTTATGATGGGACTTATGGAACGGCTTTCAAAAAACACCCGAAATTCCGAACGCCCATGGCGGAGGGCTAGGCGTTCGGAATTTTGGGTGCTAAACCCCATAAAGAACTGTCTTCTCAGTTAGTTACGGAACTTATGATCGCGCCGATTTCGGCCATGTTGGGCATAATGCCAAATCCCCAGACGGGCGCCCTCGCAGAGCAGGCGTACAATGGCCCCGTTCGGCGGCCCCATCCCCATCTGTGCACGGAGGGCGCGGCAGCCGCTCCGCAGGAGGGAACTCAACATGCAGCTTAACGTGTTCATCCACAATCGCCTTGCGGCCACCGCAGAGGCCAACCCGGACCGGCACAGGGAGCTTCACGTTTTGCCGTTTGCCACGCACCTGTCGGCTCTCACGACCCCAGACACCCCTCCCCGGCGAATCATAGACTGGCTCGACTGCGTGCTTCCCGAGAACACGATGCTTGACTCTTGGGCCAATGAGACCACAGCCATCATGCAGAGGGCGGCAGGCATTAGGGAAGACATTCGCATCCCCGAGAGCATCCTTTGGGCGCTATGTGATGCGGAGTATCCCGGCGCGGTGACCTTCTCCCGAGACAGTCAACAGCCCCTCGCATCCACAACCCCAGCGAAACGCTACCCTAGAATGGGGAGCGAGGAAATCAGGGATCACCTGCAAAAAACGCACTGGGCGAGCCGAACCGGGAGTGGGCAGCGGCCCTACCCGACGCAATCACCCAAGTCCTCATTGAGCGGCATGCGCCCAAAAACATCGCTCACGCTGGACACTGATGGCATCACATGGAGATGCGCCCCACCAGGACATTTGAACACTTGGGTGGTCAAAATTGAAGATGCAGCGGACAACCCGGCCCAAGCCGGAAACGAGAGCATCTGCCAGAACGCCTTGCGCGAAATGGGGATCAGGGCAGCCGAGACCCGCACCGCCGTGCTCAGCGGCCACCAATGCGTCCTCAGCCGCAGGACCGACAGGCTCATGCAGGATGGACTGGTCACCCCGATCCACCAAGAGGATATGCGGCAGGCAACAGGCGCACGCAAGCGGCTCAAGTTCCGGTCTGGAACCTGGGAGGAGCCATACTGGCCAGAGGCTTACGCAGTGCTCCAACACAAGGCGCAAGATCCCGATGGGGAATGCGCCGAGTTGACGCGCCTGCTTGCCGCGGCTGTCCTCATGGCCCACGGCGACCTGCACCGGGCCAATTTAGGCTACAACATCCACCCCGCCGGCGATGGCGGCAAGCACGTCACCCTAGCCCCTGCCTACGACTTCGCATCAACCCTCAACACGCCGTACCAAACGGACATGATCCTGCCGATTGGGGAGCGGATCAAGGTGGCGGAGATAACCGCATCGGACTGGGTGGAGCATGCGCGCAAGTGCAATCTGGACGCGGACGCAACGCTTGACGCCGTGACTGACGTTGCGAGAAGGCTCCCCGATGCCATAGCGGTTGCGCGCGACGAGTGTGCGCAACGGGACGAAAACCGCAGTCAGCGCGTTGTGAATGAGCGCACGGAAGGGCTGATCGCCCACGCATCCATACTAGGGTCTGCGCTCCTGTCCCAACGGGGGCGGCTGCGGGTCTCCAAGCGCAACGCGCGGCGGAGTCAGCGGCAAAACGGGCCGTAACCATCCCCACCTCTAGCTGCGAATGCGTCTTATGATGGGACTTATGGAACGGCTTTCAAAAAACACCCGAAATTCCGAACGCCCATGGCGGAGGGGCTAGGCGTTCGGAATTTTTGCGGATAAATTCTTATTTTCTTACTACAAACAATATGTTAAGCCGCACAAAAACAATGTCCTAGAACGCCACTTTTCCACTCCCCAATTCCATCAATCCCGCCGCGACCCAAGCCCATTCCGCGCAGGCCGCCCAGTCCACTTTTAGGGGCAACGCCACGGCTGGGAAGCCCACGCTCTGAACGCTCCTTACGTTCCAGCGGCAAACGGCTTGCCTCCGGTGGCGATCAAGTCATGGCCCGCCCGGACTGTTGTGGCGCTGCCCGGCGCCTTCGTCGGGGAGTTCGGGTTCGGGAGGGAACGGCTTGGCAAGGGGCATCAGAGTGAGGTCCTTGGCCTCAAAGGCATCGGCAATTCGTTGGGGAAGTCCGTGTAGGGGGATGGTCCACCGGGCATGCTTGATCGGCTTGTCGTCGACCGCGGCCAAGTCTTCAGGGGCGTTGCGGTAGTTGGACACGATTTCCGCAAGAGGGGCCGCCGGGATTCTGGCCAGGATGTCCTCAAGCAGGGCGGGGTCCTGGGCGGCCAGCACCGCAATGTCGAAGCAGTCCCGAATCGGCACGGGCTGCCTGCCGTCAACCGTCGGCCCTTTGTCGGCGTTGAAGGCGCGGCCTGCGATCTTGCCCATGAAGATCTCGGTGAAGGTGGCGGCCCGGATGGCGGTCCCCTCAACGGATGTGGGACCATCCGGCCCCGGTCCTTCGGTTGGCGTGGAAACGAACGTCCACTCAACGCCGGCATCGGATTCGCCTTTGATGAAGCAGCTAATGCGCCGGACCCTGCTCTCGTCCCTGTTGAGGTTGAGGCTCGTTCGGTCCAAGCGTTCAAAAAACTCATGGATGACTTGATGCCCGCCTTGCAAGGCATAGGCCATGTCCGAATCGGAAATGAATAGGTCAATGTCCGTGGATTCGCGGTGGTCCCATGAGGACTCCAGGAGCATGCCGCCGCCCAGAACCACTTGGCCGGTCGGGAACAGGTCGCCAAGGATGGACGCCAAGGCGTGGAAATCGGGCTTTAGACGGTCAGGAACCTCGACGCGCATGGAGCGTAACTCAATCTGGACTTTCCTTTGGTGTTGGATCGGGGGAGCGCTTAGTCCGAGAACAGCGTTTCCCTTTCGCGGTCATAGCGGGCCATGAACTCACTCACGGACAGACAGGTTTTGCTGTCCGTCGACCAAGGGGTGTTGAGGCGAACGCCGCCCGGAGCGCTGGGATGTGGCCTGCCGGGGTTTTCGGCCCATTGGTTGAGCCAAGGCCCCGTGCCATAACTGGCGCCGTCAAACGCCTGCCAGAAGCAGCGGGCGACTTCGTAGATGGGGAGCCGGGCTCCCGCAATGAAGCCCGGAAACATCCACATCACCCGCATGCCCGAAAAGGCCCAATCCAGGGCGTACGCCTGACGCGTTGTGAACTCCCCAGTGGCGAACGCCTCCCGAAGCTCATGGGGATCGGCCCGCAGGCCGTCCCGCAGCCCGGCGCAGTTCTTGCCCATGAAGCTCCGCAAGGACCCAATCGGGTCATGGCCTTCGTCTTCTGGCGTGCTCACGCGGCGCAATTGGGGACGGTCGAAGTCGGCCAGCGGGCGCAACGGCTCGCCCATCACCGGATCGTCCCACCAAGTGGCCCTGTCGGGCAGCAGCAGTTCCTTGACCATGTAGCGGCCCGCCTCCCTTTCCTGGGGGGACAGGGGTCTTCGTGGGTGTTCCCGCAGGGGAAGGCGGCTGGGGTCAACGGTCATGGTCCAGCCTTTGGAAGGTTGTCCGAGCTTTGTTCACGTTGCGGGAGGATACCACGGACGGATTGCGGCGGGGCGGCGGTGGCAATGCGGACTTTGCCGTCAGGAAGGTTCCTAGTGCCTTCCGGGGCGTCGGCGGAGTGGTGGTGGCCGAAGTTCCCGCACATGGTGTTGCGTCACATCGCCCAGCCAACGGAGAAGCCGAATTCGGGAAGGTGGGCTGGAAGGTAGGGATTGTTCGATGCAGTTTCGGCCGCTGATCTCTCGGGTTTTGGCACCTAATTCCCCAGGCCCAACCGGACCCGTTTCGAAAAGGCCCATTAAATCAGCTAGTTGCGGGACGGGCCTTCTGGCCTCCGGAGGCAAAAAACCGCAAAAATTCCGAACGCCTATGGCGGAGGGGCAGGGATTCGAACCCTGGGAGGCTCTCACCTCTCTGGTTTTCAAGACCAGCGCTTTCGACCGCTCAGCCACCCCTCCGGGAGGGTCAGTTTCCCCGCTTTGCGGGGCGGCTTCAAGTTCCGGATCCAACGCTGCGCCGGCACAGGGGCAGGGATTGGTTCGGCCCGCTTGGGCGGCCCGAAGGCTCCGCTGCGCTCCGCCCGCCCGCGCCGGGCGCGTGCGCCCTGATCGGCTGGCGCCGATCAGTCGAACCCTGGGAGGCTCTCACCTCTCTGGTTTTCAAGACCAGCGCTTTCGACCGCTCAGCCACCCCTCCGGGAGGGTCAGTTTCCCCGCTTTGCCGGATGGCTTCAAGTTGAGGACAAGTCCGTCGGTACAACCCTGCCCTGCTATACTCCCCCAATCCTTCAGCGAGGCGGCTGGCCTTGGTCATTTCCATTGCCGTACACGGCGCTCCGTACGCCAGCGCCGGCTCAAGAACGGCGCTGCGCTTCGCTGAGAGCGCCCTGCGCCTGGGGCATCGGATTCACCGGGTGTTCTTCTACCATGACGGGGTGCTGGCCGCTGCTGGGCTGGGCGTGGCGCCACAGGATGAGGAGGACCTGCACGCCGGTTGGGTTCGCCTCGGTGAGTCCCATGGGGTCGAACTCGCTGTCTGCATCGCCAATGCCTTAAAGCGCGGAATGCTCGACGAGGCCGAGCGCGACCGCTACGAGAAGGACGCCGCCACCGCCCATTCGGCGTTCACCATTGTCGGCTTGGGGCAGCTTGTCGAAGCCATGACCGCAGCCGACCGCTTTGTGACCTTCGCCGCCTGATGGCCAAACGCATTCTGTTTCTGCTGAACCGGGCGCCCTATGGCTCCAGTTACGCCTTGGAGGCCATTGAGTCCATTCTGGTTGCCGGGGTCTTTGACCAGGAAGTCAGTGTGCTGTTCACCGGTGCGGGTCTGTATCAGTTGCTCAGTGAACAGGATGGCGGCGCTATCGGCGGTCGAACGGTGGGCAAGATGCTTGGCGCCCTGCCGGAGTACGGCGTGACTGAGCTGTTCGCCTGCCGCCCTTCGGCGGAGCGCCTTGGCCTAACCGACGCCCGCCTCTGCCTGCCGGTCACCTGGCTGGACCACGCCGAACAAAGGCGCCTGATCGGCCGCCAAGACGTCGTGACGGGCTGATCGTGGCTACGCTGCACTTGGTGAACAAGCCCGAAGCCTGGGAGGGCTGCCATCCACTGCTCGATGCCGAAGACGCCGTTTTGCTGATCGAGGACGGCGTCTATCTCGCTCAACAAGCGCTCGGCGGCGCCACCCTCTACGCCCTCGAACCTGACATTCGCGCCCGAGGCCTCTCCCAACGCATCCACATGAACATCCGCCCGGCCTCCTTCGACGACTTCGTGGGCCTTGTGGAAAGCTGCGAACGCGTGGTCACCTGGAGCGCCTAAGGTGCTGCCGGAAACCGACAAGGACGGCTATCTGCGCAACCTGGATGATTGGAGCCCAGCCGTGGCGGAGGAAATCGCCCAACAGAGCGGCATTGCGCTCACCGCCGCGCATTGGCAAGTCATCGAACTCGCCCAAGCGTTCTACCGCGCCTATGACCTAAGCCCGGACATGCGCCCGTTGGTCAAGTGGGTGCGCGCCAAGCTCGGCGAGGAGAAGGGTTCAAGCCTGTACCTGCTCAAGCTTTTTCCGGGGAGCCCTGCCCGCCTCACTGCCAAGATTGCCGGGCTGCCACGGCCGACCAACTGCTTGTAGGCGCTGGGCGAGCGCGTGGTGGCGGCGCCGCAGCACCTCGCAACCCACGGAACCCCTAGTCCTGGCTCCCGCCCGCGGCTGGGGGATCGGCGGGCGGCTCCGCGTCGCCGCCGGGGCGCTGCGGGCCGTCCTCCCGCAGCCGATTCGTTGAACGTTCGCCGCCGAACAGCGGCAGG